>NZ_CP139707.1:1165833-1496250 GCF_034377145.1 Sulfitobacter sp. OXR-159 | reverse complement strand
AAATAGGCGGACAAACGCCCACCGCGCCATACAGACCCATAGATATCAATGGCTTAGCTGCCAGTGATCACTCTAACGTAATTCCGCGTTTCTTTATAGGGGGGGACGCCCCCGTATTTCTTAACCGCCCCCGGCCCCGCGTTATAAGCCGCCAGCGCCAGCTCCCAACTTCCGAAAGCGCGGTACTGTATTTTGAGGTAGCGCGCGCCGCCTTCAAGGTTCTGCACCGGATCGGTCGGGTCGACGCGCAGCGCCTGCGCGGTCTGGGGCATCAGTTGAGCCAATCCCATCGCCCCCTTGTGCGACAGCGCCTTGGGGTTCCAGCCGCTTTCCTGCTGAACCAGCCGCAGAAACAGATCAACCGGGATACCATGCCGGGTCGCCGCCGCGCGGGCATGGGTCAGAAAGGCCCCTTTGTAGGAACCGTTGTATTTCGGCGCGTCCCATTTCGTCGGGGTGACAACCTTGGGCGGTTGCAGCCGAACGGAGGCGGAATATTGCTTGGATGCGCGGTTATCGAGGATGCTTTTCTGAGACGAAAACAAACCCGCGCGGTTTTTGCTGGCAAACATATCGGCAGCCGCCGGCGCTGCCCCCATCGCGATCATCCCGGCTGCCGCCAAACCTACCGCGGCCAGACCGGCCAAACGTCCCGTCTTTCGCATCTCTGCCCCCTGCCGTTGCATTGCGCGCAGTATACCCAAAACCGCGCGGCCTACCAGCCCCCGGAAACCGGCCCGCCACGCGGCGGGCCTTGATGGGCGGCGAGGTGGGAAAGCCGGTGTCATCCGGCGGACAACCGCGATATAAACGGCCGAATTGGGCGCGCTCGGATTCGCGCCCGACGCAATGACACAGCAATGACAAACGAGGGGGCAAGATGGCCGGCTCAGTGAACAAAGTGATCCTTATCGGCAACCTCGGGCGCGACCCCGAGGTGCGGTCGTTCCAGAACGGCGGCAAAGTGTGCAACCTGCGCATCGCCACCTCGGAAACATGGAAAGACCGCAACACCGGTGAGCGCCGCGAGAAGACCGAATGGCATTCGGTGGCGATCTTCCAAGAGGGGCTCGTCCGCATCGCCGAGCAGTACCTCAAGAAGGGCTCCAAAGTGTATATCGAAGGCCAGTTGCAGACCCGCAAATGGCAAGACCAATCCGGCGCGGACCGTTATAGCACCGAAGTGGTGCTACAGGGCTTTGGCGGCACGCTGACCATGCTCGACGGTCCCGGTGGCGCCGGGTCCGGCGGCGGCGGTGGTGGTGGCGGCGGCTACGGTGGTGGCGGCGGCTACGGTGGTGGCGGCGGTGGCGGCTACGGTGGTGGCGGCAATGACTACGGCGGCGGCTATGACAGCGGCCCGTCCTCCTCGGGCGGCGGCAGCGGTGGTGGCGGCGGCGGCGGTGGCGGCAGCCGTGATCTCGATGACGAGATCCCGTTCTAAACCCTATGCGATTTCGGGCGGGGCGCCGTTGCGCCCTGCCCACCCTCTGCGACCGCGGCCGTGACAGGTCTTTAACCGCGCCGGATTAGACCTCTCCCCATCGCGATACCCGCCGGGCATTCATCAGTTCGGCAACCGGATCAGAGGCGCTCCACGCGGGCGCCATGTCAAGACGTTCAGACATGCAGGGTGACGCCTGTCTCAAACATCCGACTTGGCGGCGCCGCCCTTTTTATTCGGCACCACAACACCTTAAAGAACAGAGTTCAACCGCCGGGCCCAGCCCGCCGCGGGTCACTGGCGCGCGCTTAGCGCGTCGCGCAGCAGGGCCAGCACATCGGCATTGTCGACCTCGGCCCCCGCAAAGGCTTGGCCGATGCCGCGCGCCAGAACGAAACGCAACCGGCCATCGACGACCTTTTTGTCCTGCCCCATCAGGCGCAGCAACTCTTCGGCCTCTGGCAGGTCGCCGGGAATGTCGCGCAGGTCGGTCTTCATGCCCATCTGCGCCAGATGGGCGCGCAGGCGGCTGGGGTCTTCCTGCGGGCATAGGCCCTGCCGCGCGGAAAGCTCAAAGGCCAGCGCACAGCCAATCGCCACCCCTTCGCCATGCAGCAGACGGTCGGAATAGCCCGTCGCCGCCTCAAGCGCATGGCCGAAAGTATGGCCGAGGTTGAGCAACGCGCGGTCGCCCTGCTCGGTCTCGTCGCGTTCCACGATATCGGCCTTCATCTGGACCGAACGGCGCACCGCCTCGATCCGAGCTTCCATATCGCCTGCCGCTAGGGCTGGCCCCTGCGCCTCTAGCCAATCAAAGAAATCCGCATCGCCCAGCAGCCCGTATTTCACGACCTCGCCATACCCGGCGAGGAAATCGCGGGGCGACATGGTCCCCAGCACTTCGGTATCGGCGAGCACAAGGCTGGGTTGATGGAATGCCCCGATCAGGTTCTTGCCTTGGCTTGCGTTGATCCCGGTCTTGCCACCCACCGAACTGTCGACCTGCGCCAGAAGCGATGTGGGGATCTGCACAAAACGCACCCCGCGCCGCAGCACGGCGGCGGCAAAGCCCACCAGATCGCCGATCACCCCGCCGCCAAAGGCCACGACGATATCGCCGCGCTCCACCTGTTCGTCGAGCAGCCAGTCGACCGAGCGCTGCAGATTGGCCCAGTCCTTGGTCCCCTCTCCGGGCGTGAGTTCCAGCGCCGACATCGCGATGCCCTCGGCGGCCAACCCGTCCCGCAGCGTTTGCAAATGCAACGCGGCCACGCGGCTTTCGGTGATGACGGCCACCCGCTTGCGGCGCAGCAGCGGCGCGATCAGCGCGCCCGCATCGGCCAGCAACCCCGGCCCGATGATTACATCATATTCCCGCCCCGGCAGGGCCACGGATACCGTCTCACGCATCCAATTTCTCCAAAACATCCGGCCTAGTCAGCAGCTTATCGATCACCCGATTGGCCATGGCGTCAATCGACAGGCGCGGATCACAGCGCACCGACAGATCCGCCAGCCGGTAAAGCGGCACCCGGTCGCGGTAGAGCGCGGTCAGCGTGGCCTTGGGATCAGCCGTGCGCAGCAGCGGACGGCTGTCCTTATAGCGCACCCGGTTCCACAGCAGATCAAGGTCCGCATCCAGCCAGAGCGCCACACCGTAAGCCGCGATATTGTCGCGATTTACCTCGGCCAGAAACGCCCCGCCGCCGGTGGACAGGATGCAACGTTCCTCTGCCAGCAGCCGGGCGATGACCTCTGTCTCGCGTTTGCGAAAGAACGGCTCTCCGTCGCGGGTAAAAATTTCGGGCACGCTCAGATTGGCCGCCGCCTCAATCTCGGCATCGCTGTCCAGAAAGGGCGCGCCCAGCTTGGCCGAGACCGCACGCCCCACCGCCGTTTTGCCTGCCCCCATCATGCCAACCAGCGCCACCGTCTTGTTCAGATGGTAACGGGGCGGCATTTCATCGCCATCGGTTATGCTGTGCTTAATTCCGCTCATTTTTCTCTGAATGACGTGATCTTGCCGGAAAGGCCATATATAGTTTGGCAAAATAGCAGATTTCCGGGCAGGCATTAATCATGGGTAAACTTTTTAAGCTTTTGATATTTCTATTGATTGTCGGCTTCATCGGGCTGGTGGGCTATGCCTACGTCGGGCCCTTCTTTGGCGTGGACTTTTCGCCCGAACAGATTGAGACACGCCAGCCCGTCACGCTGACAGCGGATTGAGCGGGGTGGCAAACGCGCTGTCAAAACGCGGTTTGGCCCTTTGCGCTGCGTTGATCTGCTCGGTCAGTGCCAGCGCCCTGCTGGCCGAATCCGACGAAGACCGCAATCTGGGCCGCGATTCGCGCAAAACCTCAGCGGCCCGGGAACAGGAAAAGCCCCCCGCCGCCAATGACCAACCGCTTTCCGTGATCGACTGGCTCGGGGCGCAATCGCCGCCTGAAAACCGCCCCAAACGCCCGCCCAATCCGGGCCGGGTAGCGGAACCGCCTGTCGCCAACAACGCTTTGCCCCCCGCGGTGCAGGTCACCCCACTGGGCGATGGCGCGCCGCGCCGCATCGGGCTGGTGCCCGGTTCGGTCACCGGGCTGCGTGGGGACATCTGGATGGGCAGCGATACCACTGCCCTGATCGAGCGTATTCGCAACCTGCCCGACCTGCATTTGCCCGCCGCGCAGGCCCTGCTTTATACCGTGCTTCTGGCCGAGGCGCAGGCCCCGCAGGGCGAGGCGCGCAATGGCGATCTATTGGCGCTGGCACGGGGCGAAAAACTCATGGAGCTGGGCGCGCTCGATCCGGCGCTGTCACTGATCGAACAGGCCGGGGTGACCACCTCGACCGCGCATTTCGACCTGTGGATGCAGCTTTCCCTGCTCACCGGGACCGAACACCGCGTCTGCGAGCGGCTGATGAAATCTCCGCATCTGACCCGCGACTATGGCACACGGATTTTCTGCAACGCCCGCGCGGGCAATTGGGAAAACGCGGCTCTGACCTTTGGCTCGGCGCAGGCGCTTGGCCTGTTGCCAGAGGCGCAGCTTGAACTCTTTGACCGTTTCCTGAACCCGGATTTCTACGAAGGGGCCGAACCGCTGCGCGTGCCACGCCAGATGGACCCGATGACCTTTCGCCTGTTTGAAACCATTGGTGAGCCGCTGCCCTCCAACATCCTGCCGCGCCCCTATGCGGTGGCCGATCTGCGCGACATCGCCGGATGGAAAGCCCAGCTTGAGGCCGCCGAGCGTCTGACCCGCGCGGGCGCCCTGCCCGACAACCTGCTGCTGGGGCTGTACACAGACCGCCAGCCCGCTGCATCGGGGGGCGTCTGGGACCGTGTCGCGGCGCTGCAACGCTTTGAGACAGCCCTGCGCACCAGCAGCGCAGAGGCGGTGGCCAAGACCCTGCCGCCTGCATGGGAAGCGATGCGCGAGGCCTCTCTCGAAGTGGCCTTTGCCACGCTCTTTGCCGAACCCCTCTCGACCATGCCGCTTGCGGGCCATGCCGCGCGTCTGGCGCGGGATGTGGCGCTGCTGTCGCCCAATTACGAGGCCGCCTCGGCGCGGGTGATCGGCAAGTCCCCCGAAGACGAATTGCTGCGCGCCGTAGCGGTTGGCGATGCCCCCGAAGGCCCCGCCCCGGATGCGCCTTTGGCCGCTGCTGTTCACGATGCTTTCGCCAATCCCACCCCGCGCGCCGACCTGATGGCGCTGGCGCGGGACAAGGAATTGGGTATGGCAATTTTTCGCCTATTGTCGCTCTTGCATGACGGGGCGAGTGGTGACACATCGGCGCTCCGCGACGCCCTAGCCACCCTGCGCGCCCTCGGGTTGGAAGACACCGCCCGACGTGCCGCCCTGCAGATTGTATTGCTCCAGCAATGATGATGTCCCAGACCCCGACCTTCCATTGGATCTCCAGCTTTCTGGAGGCCGCCGCCGCCGAACAGGGTGCTGCCACCAATACGCAGCTGGCCTATGGCCGCGACCTCAAGGATTTCGATTCCTTTCTGGCGCAGCGCAATCACGATTTCCTCACCGCCAGCCGCGGCGAGGTTGAGGATTACCTTGTCTATTGCGATGCCCAAGGGCTGGCCAAATCCACCCGCGCGCGGCGGCTTTCGGCGATCAAACAGCTCTACCGCTTTGCCTTTGAGGAAGGGCTGCGCGAAGACAATCCAGCGGTGCAAATCGCCGGACCGGGGCAAGACAAACGTCTGCCCAAGATCCTCTCCGAAGAAGAGGTCGACCGGCTTCTGGATGCCGCGCGCAACTCTGGCCGGGCGCTGGCAGACCAGCTGCGCAACACCTGCCTGATGGAACTGCTCTATGCCACTGGCATGCGGGTCAGCGAATTGGTCAGCCTGCCGGTCAGCGCCGCGCGCGGCGATCCGCGCCTGCTGCTGATTTCGGGCAAGGGGGGCCGCGAGCGGCTGGTGCCCCTGTCAGAGCCTGCGCGTGATGCGCTGGCCGCATGGCTGGTGGTGCGCGACAAGGCGGATGAAGCGGCCCAAGCCAAGGGCAAACCGCCCGCACGGCATCTCTTCCCGTCGCGCGGGGCAACGGGCCACCTGACGCGGCATCGGTTCTATCTGCTGATCAAGGAATTTGCCGTGACCGGGGGCGTGCCCCCTGAAAAGGTGACGCCGCACACCCTGCGCCATGCCTTTGCCACGCATCTGCTGGCCAATGGCGCGGACCTGCGCGCGATCCAGACCATGCTGGGCCACGCCGATGTCGCCACGACCGAGATCTACACCCATGTGCTAGAAGAGCGCCTGTCGGACCTCGTGCTAGAGCGTCACCCTCTGGCCAAGGACGGCACGCGCAACCCCGGTGGCAGCACGTCTTCCGACGGCCAGTAACCGCTTTGCAGCGCGTCAGCATAGGCGCGCGGCAGACCGGCCTTTGTCATGTCGGCCACGGCCCCTGCCATATCATAGCTAAGCCGGTGAAACCGCACTTCGCCCCCGTCCAACACGGCCACCCGCGTTTGCTGGCCACCGTCGTGGGGCGGCATGCCGATCACCCCTGCATTGATCCAGCGCCCACGCGCCGTCTTGCGGATAAAGGGCAGACCGGAATGCCCGGCGATGATGTGATCGACGGGGCCTGTGACCTCTTCCAAGGCCTGCCACTCCTCCTCGAACACCGCCTCTGCACTCTCTGACCAGATGAACCGCGCCACATCGCACACCCCGCCGTGGATCACCCCGTAGCGCTGCCCCTGATGCTGAAACACGGCCACATCCGGCAGTGACCCCATCCACGTCTTCGCCTCCGCATCCAACGCCCGCGCGGCATGGGCGTACCACGCGCCCGAAAGCATGTCGCAACTGCTGCCCGGCGCGAAGCCGCAGCCGCAATCCTCGGCCCCGCTGGCCAGTTGCAACTCACAATTCCCGGCCACCACGGCAGAGCCAAGCGCCCGGATCGCCGCCACGCTTTCGCTTGGTGCCCCGCAGTAGGCGACGATATCCCCGGTGCAGATCATCTGATCCCCGCCGACGCCGTGCGCGGCGGCAAAATCCGCCAGCGCCTCTACCGCCTGAAGGTTGGAATAAGGCCCACCGAACAACAGCAGCGGCCCGTCCAGAACCCCAAGCTCTGCACAGTTGATTTTCGCCTGCATCACACCACCCTCACCCGTTGCGACCCTTGAATGACGCAGCCCCTGCGCCCATAACATTCGCAACACATAATGGATGGATTTAGACCTCATGGAAACGGGCCCCGCCCTTTTTGACACCGCATTCTGGGTCAGTACCGGAATTATCCTGTTTCTCCTCGTCCTGTCGGGCTTCTTTTCGGGGTCCGAGACCGCATTGACCGCCGCCTCGCGCGGGAAGCTGCGCGCGCAGGCCGACAAAGGGGCAAGCGGGGCGATACGGGCGCTCAAAATCACCGAGGATAACGAGCGGCTGATCGGCTCGGTCCTTCTGGGCAACAACTTGGTCAACATCCTTGCCGCTTCCATGGCGACGGCGCTATTCACCCGGCTTTTCGGCGAAAGCGGCGTGGCGCTGGCGACGCTGGTGATGACACTTCTGGTGCTTGTCTTCTCAGAAGTGCTGCCCAAGACCTATGCCATCACCAATGCCGAAACGGCGGCGGCGCTGGTCTCGCGCCCGATCAGCATCGTGGTGCTTGTCTTCTCGCCGGTGGTGACGGCAGTGCGCTATTTCGTGCGCGGGGTGCTGCGGCTTTTCGGCGTTCAGATCGACCCGGACAGCAACATTCTGGCCGTCCGAGAAGAGATCGCCGGGGCCTTGCAACTGGGCCATTCCGAAGGCGTGGTCGAAAAGGAAGACCGTGACCGTATCTTGGGCGCGCTCGACCTGCGCGAACGCGCGGTGGAAGAGGTCATGCTGCACCGTTCGGGGATCGAGATGATCGATGCGGCATCCGACCCGACCGACATCATGGAAAAATGCCTGCAATCCAACCACACCCGCCTGCCCGTCTTCCGCGATGATCCGGAGAACATCATCGGCGTGATCCATGCCAAGGACCTGCTGCGCGCCATGTACAAGCTGATCGGCGGCCCCAACGGCAATGCGGCGGCGCTCAAGGGGTTCAACGTGGCCGATGTGGTGATGAAACCCTATTTCGTGCCCGAAACCTCCACCCTCGATGAGCAGATGCGCCAGTTCCTGCGCCGCCGCACGCATTTTGCGCTGGTGGTGGATGAATATGGCTCCCTGCAAGGGCTGATCACGCTCGAAGACATCCTCGAAGAGATCGTGGGCGAGATTACAGACGAATTCGACCCCGACGCAGATCACCCGCTCAAACAGTCCGAGGATGGGCATCTGATGGTCGAAGGGGCCATGACGATCCGCGATCTTAACCGCGCCACCGACTGGTCCCTGCCCGATGACGAGGCCAATACCGTGGCCGGGCTGGTGATCCACGAAGCGCAGATGATCCCCACCGTGGGGCAAGTGTTCTCTTTCCACAACTTCCGGTTCGAAGTGATGGAGCGGGACGGCAACCGCATCACGCAGTTGAAAATCCGCCCCCTCTGACCTCCTCCGCTTAGTCCGGTGTCTCCACCGCCGCGCGCACCTCTTTGCATGCGGCGGACCAAATACGCGCCCGGTCAGGGCCAAAGGGCACCTCTTCGAAAGCGCGGCGCAGATGGTTCTCTGCCGCGTCCCGGGCCGAGGCGGCAAGACCGGGGTCAGGGTGCTGCATCAGCCCGGCCAGCACCTCTTGCAGGGCCATCTGCACCTCGACGACCGAGGCCCCATCACGGGCCAGCGCGCCAAAGCCATCTTCGATCAGCGCATCCGACGGGATCGGCGCGATATGCAGGTTGGGCAAGTTGATCTTGCCGCTCGGCTTCGCCTCGTCCGAATAATAAGACAGGATGCGTCCGATGCGGGTGATGACATCAATCGCCGTGCCACCGTCGTTGATCCCCGGCGACAGCGCTTTGGAGGCAACCTCTCCCAGCACCCGCAGGCCGAAGCGCGGGTCTTGGTCAAAGGTGCGCAGATCGCCCAGTTGCACGGTGTCGAAAACCTTTTGCTCAAGGCTGTCCCAATCGTGCTCTGCGTCCTGTGGGCTGCCCCGCTGGGTCACCATGACCAAAGGCTCTCCGACAAAGACGAAATCGCCGATGCGCCGGGTAAGATAGATCGCCACCCCATGATCGCGCGCCTGCTGGTCCAGCGCCTCGGGGTAAATATGTTTGATATAGCCGCTTTCAGGAGCAAAGATCGGGCGGGCGTTTTCCGGCGCGGGGCCGGTCAAAGGGTGACCGCCCATGCAGGGCGTCTTTAGCCGCTCCTTGAACAGCGATGTGGTTACGGCTTCGATCTGGCGCGTGGTGTCGATCAGGCTGCCGAAACTTTGCAGGTGAAGCACCCAGCGGATCAGAAAGATCACGATGATCGCCAGCACCATCACTGTCGTCAAGAACAGAACGAAAGAGCGTTCGTCGACATAGATGCCCAACTCGCGCATGATGATGGCCACCAATGCATAGACATAGGCCCCGATGAAAACGGCAAGGGTGTTCTGCGTGGTCCGGTCCTGAATAATCAGCCGATGCGCCCGCGGCGTGAACTGGGCCGAGGTAGAGCGGTAAACCGTGACCATGATGGTGATCGAAAAGATCGTAACCGCAAGCATCGCATCCGCGATGATCTGCAAAAGCCGATCCGCCGCCTCGCCCGTCAAACGTGTGGCGACCTCCTTGGGCACCAAGGGCTCGAACAGCTGCGTCATCCCGAGGGCGACAAAGGCCAACAGCCCCATGACGACCACCCGCACCCAAAGTTTACGAGAATATTCGCGGGCTTTGCGAAACAGTGTATGCGGGATCAGGTCTTTGATGTTCATGGGGCAAGGGTAGCACGAAAAAGCGCCCTGCCAACGGTGGTTTAGCAGGAATTTGTAACCTTTGGCGGCGCTGATATCTGGCCCGTGGCAAGGTGCAAGAAAGCCCTTATCCCCGCGCGCTGCGCCCGGTAGTCTGGCGCCATGACAAAAGCCTCTCTGCCTGTGATCCTCCTCGCTGCCGGAGCCTCTTCCCGGATGCGAGGGCGCGACAAATTGATGGAAGACGTGGACGGCCAGCCCCTGTTGCGCCGTCAGACGCGGTTGGCGCAAAGCGTCGGCCCCGTGATGGTCGCCCTGCCGCCCGCGCCGCATCCGCGCTACACGGCCCTGACCGGGCTGGATATCACGCCGCTTCCCATTCCCGATGCGGCCGAGGGCATGGGCGCCAGCCTGCGCCGCGCCTTTACGGACCTGCCCCCGGACACGGCGGCGGCCATGGTGATGTTGGCCGACATGCCCGACCTTGAGCCCAGCGATCTGGCCTGCCTTGCGGCCTCGGTTGATCTAAGCAGTGAGACGTTGGTCTGGCGCGCCACGACAGAGGATGGCAGGCCGGGGCATCCGATCATCTTTGCCGCCGCGCTGTTTGACCAACTCAAGCGCCTCAGCGGCGATGATGGGGGCCGCGCGGTGGTGCACGGCGCAGGCGCGCGGGTGCAGATGGTGCCCCTGCCCGGTCAACGCGCGCGGCTTGACCTCGACACGCCCGAAGATTGGGCCGCGTGGCGAAAGCCGCAGGAATAATCCCACAAAAGAAAACGGGGCGGTCACCCGCCCCGTTTCCAAGTTGCATCGCGCCCCGCCCTTGCGGGATTATTTCACCAGCAAGCTGGCCTCGTGCTTTTTCAGCGACCGGCGGGCGGCGGTGTAGCCTTCGATGCCGTCCTGTGTCGCAAGCTCGGGGAAGAGTTCGAGGATTTCGTTGCGTTGTTCTTCGCCGATACCGGCCAGCGACATGTCACCAGGCTGGAAGCTCTCGGTCCATGTGCCATCCGACAAGATCACCTCATGGCGGTCGAACATCACGTGGATGTAAGTGGTGCCAGAGACCTCGACCACGTCGATGCCCTCCATGCCGGTCAGGTGTTTCGCCGCAACCAGCACTTCACGCTCTTCGAAGTAGAGCGCCGTTTTCTCGTTGGCGACCAACACGCGGTGGTTGGGGCTGACCATCATGTCACGCTCGGGCAGTGCATTGCCAAGCGCGCCCTTACGGATCAGCACCGGCTTGAGATGGGCGGCCTTTTCGAACTCGGCCCCCGTCATCTCACGCGCACCGACCCAGCGGATCGTCTGAATGCCGTTGTCGCGGGTGATGACCCGGTCACCGACCTCAAGCGCCTCGACGAGAACCTCGCCGCGCGGCGTGGCGATCTTGGTGCCCGGTGTGAAACAGGGGATGACATTTTCGATCTCGACAAAGTTCAAACGCCCGGCATCGCTGCCGTCTTCGTTGAAGTAGTCGACGAAACCGTCTTCGCGGTCGTCCGATGTATAGGTGATCTCGAAGCGACCACCCTCAGGGGCCGAGCCGCGCAGATCGAGCGTGTCAAAGTCCATGCCAGCGCTGCCACCGTCGACATCATCGCCTGCGTTTACGTTGACGAAGCTGTCCTGATCGGCACCGCCGGTCATCACGTCGACCCCCGCACCACCGTCAAGCAGATCGTCGCCCTGACCACCCTGCAGCGTGTCATCGCCGTCGTCGCCGATCAGCGTGTCGTTCTCGCCGCCACCGTCGAGCACATCGTCGCCCGCGCCGCCGACCAGCAGGTCATCGTCACGGTTGCCGCGTAGCGTGTCATCGCCGGTGCCGCCGTCAAGCTCATCATTGCCCTGACCACCCGAGATACTGTCGGCGCCTTGACCGCCAAGCAGCGTGTCATTGCCGGTGTTGCCTTCGATGATGTCATCGTCGATCTGACCGTCGATATAGTCATCGCCAGAACCGCCGCGCAGCATGTCGGCGTCATCGGCGCCATAGATCACGTCATTGCCCGAACCACCGTCGACCGTATCCCTCCCGTTGTCCGTAACACGGTCGGGGGTGAAGGGGTTGGACGCATCATCTTCGTCGGGGATGTCGAGCACATCAAGGCCGAGGTCGGGATCATTGCCGGCAAAGATCGTGTCATTGCCAGCGCCACCAAGGATGCTGTCGTTGCCCTCGCCGCCGACGATACGGTCATCGCCGTCGCCGCCATCAACCCAATCGTCGTCGATGCCCGCGTCGATCACATCATCGCCCGTGCCGCCGGTGATGGTGTCACGGTCGTCGCCGGTCGAGATGGTGTCATTGCCCGCGCCGCCATCGACGGAGTCGCGGTCGTTCTCGGGATCGGCATCGGGGTCAAAGCTCAAGCTGTCGCTGTCGCTTTCCGGGTAGCCCAAATCAGGCGCGATATCGTCGTTGCCGGTGGTGATCATGTCGTCACCGTCACCGCCGTCGACCACGTCAGAGCCCGCACCGGCTTCGACGATGTCATCGCCGTCGCCTGCCAGAATGGTGTCGTCACCGTCGCCTGCGCGGACATAGTCGTCATCGCCTTCGGCACCGGGCAGGATCGCGTCGTCGTTGTCGATCATGTCGCCATCGGGGTCGCCGGTATAGGCGGTGTCGATCAGATCGTCGCCAGCGGTGCCGTCAACATAACCGTCGCGGGTCGGATCGCCGTCACCCACGGTCACAGTCACGGAGCCTTCGTCGGTCAGACCGTCGGGGTCGGACACGGTGTAGGTGATCGTCGCGTCGCCGGTGAAACCGTCATCGGCAACAAAAGTGATGGTGCCATCGTCGTTGATTGTCACGGTGCCATCGTCGCTGGACGCATCTGCAACGCTCAAAGTGTCGCCGTCCACGTCGGTGTCGTTGTCCAAGACTGGGATTACGACCGCTTCGGTGCCGGTGGTGCTGGCCGTGTCGTCATTGGCCTCGGGGGCGTCGTTCACCGGGTTTACGGTGACATTGACGGTGCCGGTGTCGGTGCCGCCGTTGCCGTCATCCACGGTGTAGGTGATGGTTGTTTCGCCGTTGAAATCCGCGTTTGGCGTCAGAGTGAGCGTGCCATCGTCGTTGATGATCACATCCCCGACGGGGCAGCTTGCCATGGTGATGGTCAGCGTGTCGCCATCGCTGTCGCTGTCATTGCCCAGCACGTCGACGGTGCCGGAGGTGTCTTCGTCGATCTCAAGCACATCGTCTTCGGCCACGGGCGCGTCATTGCCGCCGCCTGCTGGCTTGTCGTCGTCGAAGATCACGTTGTCGATCGCGCCGGAGCCTTCGAAACGCACTTCGAAGCGCGACACGCCGTCTATGTTGAACTGAACGAACCGTTCGCCGCCGTCGCCGGTGGGCTGAACGTAGTGGTTCTGGATCACGTCGCCATTGTCATCGTAAAAGATGACACGGGTGCCCTCGCCGCTGGTCTCTTCGATGTCTTTGAAGGTGACGCCCTTCATGCGTACCATGTCATCGAAATCAAAGAACAGGCTGCCGCCGCCGGCGTTGTCGTCCGGGTCGCTCTGGTCGCCGTCTTCGGAGACGATCAGCAGACCTTCAAGCGTGTCGGAGGCCAGATCGTTGTCGCCACCCGTGGGGTTGGCGCTGTCAAAGATCATCGCATCGCCAGAGCCGCCGCTGGCCGAAACCGTAACGCCCAGGTCCGCATATTCGTCGTCAATGATGGTGCCTGCGCTGAACGCATTGAAATCAAGTGTTCTAATCATTGTGAATTCTCCTGAGCGGTGTTGCACGCGGCGCGCAACGCGGCCGTCTTGGAAGTGGATTCTGTTTCAATCTGATGAATGGAGCGCCGAACGGCAGAGCGGTCGAACCGGACATTTCTTGCCCCGCAGAAGGCCAATGGCAGGGCCTGTCGCTTGTCTATCATATCGTCTCTCCCTCCGTTCACACGCGCCCCGCTGGTTGAAATCCAGATCGGGCGACACGCATCCTTGCGCCAACGAAGGGGACGAGCCTGAACAAGGCCCACACCCGAGAAGAACCCCTCCCCGGTATGTTGTGTTTACGGTCGCAAATTTTGCGGCGTACCCACATTTCCCGCATCCTTGATGCGCTTAATGCGGCCGCCCCCGTGACCTACAGACTTCTATGCCCCCCAGTTGGGCATCTATAGGAATAGCCCTCCTATACGAATGGACAAAGAGAAAAATGTTTGAAAATTGCCGGAACCAAATGAAGTTTTGCCGCAATTCAGGTGGTTTAGCCGATCTCACGGCGGCGATTGTTTCCCCAGCATTCCTCGGCAAAATCGCGTTTCGCCATAGGATTAAGGAAAATTAACGCCAAAACGCGACCGCGCCCTTTCACCCCCGGTCAAGACTGTTTCGCGGTGAGAGACAATGGCGCCGCAAATGCGCCGCATCTGTGCCGCCTTGTTTTCGTCATTCTTTTTGATTGCTTGTTCACAAGCTGGAACCAATGGCCCGAAAACCTGCGGAACTGGTGACAAAGCCACAGGTAGAGCGCCTTATTCCCGCCGAATCAATCGCGCACCTGGAGGGGGCGTCAGGGGCTCATGCAAGGCATTTCGCCGGAAACACATCGGAACCGCAACCGGCGCGGCGAGGTGGGCCTACAAGAAGCGGCCTATCGCCTCTTTGCGGCAGACTTAATCGCGCAAAGGCGGCTGCTGGTCTCGAACGTATACCTCACTAGCCGCTTACCTCCCCCCGAACATCCGCGCCAAAATGCGCCAAATCCGACGCTCAAAACGACATTTCAAAGCCCACAAACGACACCGCGCCGACAAGGCGCAAACCCCAGCCATAGTGCACTCTGCGCCCCGCTCCTGCGGCAGGGTGTCGCACCCCCATTTCACCCTATTGCAATGGCCGCTCGGGTAGACCAAATGCGCCGCATGTTGATGTATGCCGTTCATAAGAGGCGCCCGCGCAAACCGGGCACGCTGCTGAACCGCCGGTAACCCCGGTCGGACAGGCCGATCCGCCTGTTCGGACCATCGGGGTTCCAACTGACTTTCCGGATCACACTCGGGATGAGACCCACACAACCGACCCGGCCCGGCCTTTTGGCACTGACCGTCCTCTTTTGCGGTTCCTTCCTCTCACGACCTTTTTTGATATGGAGCATGCCATGCATTTCCGCCTGCTGAAGAACACCAACCAGATCGCCGGGATGCCCGGAACCGCCTTTAACGGCACCATCGGTCAAGTCGCCAACGCCGAGGGTCTGGCCCTTGTCGCCATGCTGCGGCGTGCCCTGCGCGACACCGCGCGCCGTTGGGAGCGCAACCGCACGCTGTCGACGCTGAACGCGATGGATGACCGTCTGCTGCAGGATATTGGCCTAAACCGCAAAGACATCCCCCAGCATATCCGCGGCATGGAAAGTTTTTCCCGCCGCTGAACAGCCCCACTTGCGCCCCGCTTGAACGGTCGCGGCGGGCCTTAATTATATGGCGTCCTGCAGGGGGGCGCCGATCATAACCACACCGCGCCAGACCCGGCGCGGTGCCCGAACTTGCGTCATCCTCCCGGCAATCGTGTTGCACAGGGACGCGCGATTTGTTTTCTTATCTCCAGCAAACCCGGCCATCGAAAGCTGCCGCGCCCTATCGCGCGACCGGCTTTTTCTTGATGCAAAGGGACAAAGATCAGCGGTGCGCGGCTGCGTGTCACTGCGGATACAATAGAGGAGATATCACTATGAAACGCTATTTGCTTGGCACGGCCTTTGCCGTTGCAACCCCGATGGCCGCCGCCGCTCAGGACTGCGGCGAAGTCTCGATCGCGGAAATGAACTGGGCGTCGGCACAGATCGTCACCGCCGTGACCGAATTCCTGCTGGTTCAGGGCTATTCCTGCGATGTGACCGTGGTTCCGTCGGACACCACGCCCGCCGTGACATCGCTGTCGGAAAACAACGAGCCGGACATCGTGCCCGAACTGTGGCCGAACTCCGCCGGTGACGCTTACAAAAAGCTGAAAGCGGACGGCAAGATCGTTGAGCTGACTTCCGTGCTTGATCCCGGTGGTGTCGAAGGCTGGTGGGTGCCGACCTATCTTGTGGATGAGCATCCCGAGCTTGCCACCATCGAAGGCATCTTGGAAAACCCCGAACTGGTCGGCGGCATGTTCAACAACTGTCCCGATGGCTGGGGCTGCCGCATCGTGAGCGACAACCTCGCCCGCGCCTATGACCTCGAAGGCAATGGCATCGAAGTTTTTGACCACGGCTCGGGTGAGACGATGGTGACCTCGATGGCGTCGGCCTATGAAAGCAAAGAGCCATGGTTCGGCTACTATTGGGCCCCAACCACGCCGCTGGGCAAATACGACATGACCAGCGTCGATCTGGGCGAATTTGACGAGGCCGCGCACAGCGCCAACCAGAACGCCGACAACCCAGAGCCCAAGCCTTCGGCCTTCCCGACGGCACCGGTTCTGACCGTGATGACCAAGGATTTCCACGACAACAATCCTGAAATCGCGGAATTCATCGGCAACGTCTCCTTCAAGACCGAAGAGATGAGCAAGCTGCTGGCATGGCAGGGCGAAAGCAACGCTTCGAATGAAGAAGCGGCTGTTTACTACCTGCAGAACAACAAGGACGTCTGGGCCGAATGGCTGAGCGACGACGCCCGTGGCAACCTGTCGAAGCTGCTTGACCAGTAAGACAGACTGACAAAACGGCGGGCGGGGAACTCATCTGGGTTTCCCGCCCGTTTGTTTCAGGATCGGCGGCAAGACTTACGTCTTTTCACACCGACTGCGCCGCGGCCCCCGGCCTATTGCGCAGTTTCTTTGCAAGGACATAGGTTTGATTTGCCGCCTTTGCGTGGGGCAGCCGACACCGCGCAAACCGCGCGGCGCACCGGCCCCCTCCCCAAAAATAGACGGTCTGATGCAGACCGGGAAAGCGACAGATGGCGACTTACGATAACTTCTTTGACCAGCTCGGCCTGCGCGGCTGGTGCGGCGATGACCAAGGCGGTGGGCTTAGCTCCATGGCCGATCTCATGGGGCAAGCGGGCGGTGATACCGACACGACGCTCTGGGACACGCCCTTCCCTTCGCTGGATGCGCTGCACGACAGTTGCGACGCCATCCCGCAGTCGCGCGACCTGACCCAAGGGCTGGAGCAAGGCTTCCTCGCCATCAAGGACAATCTTAAAGTTGTTGTCGACCCATTGACCCAACCGCTAAGCTGGGCGCTGGAAAATGCGCTGTGGATCATGCAGGCAGTGCCGTGGTTCGTGATGATCCCGCTTTTGATGGCGATCACCTTTGCCGTGGGCCGTTCGCTCAAGCTGGTGGGTCTGGTGGCGCTGGTCTTTGGCTTCCTCGCCTTTATCGACTTTTACGAACACACCATGCAGACGTTGGCGATCATCTTTGTCTGCGCCTTTATATGTGTGCTTTTGGGCGTGCCCATCGGCATCGCCATGTCGCGCAGTGACCGGGTGCAGCGCACGATGATCCCGATCTTAGATATGCTGCAAACCCTGCCGCCCTTCGTCTACCTGATCCCGCTGATCTTCCTGTTCTCGGTGACTGAGCCCAAGCTCTACGGCATCGCGATCATCCTTTACGCCATCGTGCCGGTGGTGCGTCTGACCGACCTTGGCATCCGTCTGGTCGACAAAGACGTGATTGAGGCCGCCGACGCCTTTGGCATGACCAACCGTCAAAAGCTTTACAAGGTGCAGATCCCGCTGGCGCTGCCCAACATCATGGCCGGTGTGAACCAGACCATCATGATGAGCCTTGCCATGGTCGTTATCGCCTCGCTGGTTTCGGCCCCCGGTCTGGGCGTGCTGGTGCTGCGCGGCATTCGGAGCCTTGAATTGGGCGTGGGCCTCCTGTCGGGTCTGGGGATCGTGCTGCTTGCGATCATCCTCGACCGGGTCACCAAAGCCGCGCTTGCGCGGATCAACGCGGCGCAGAAGTGAGGCCAGACATGACAGACGATATCAAGATTTCCGTCCGCAACCTCTATAAGATCTTCGGCGATGACCCGCAGGGCGCGCTGGAGAAGGTGCGCGGCGGCATGAGCAAGACCGACCTTCAGGCCGAAACAGGCCATGTGCTGGGTCTTAACAACATCAACGTGGACATGCCTGCGGGCAAGACCACGGTGATCATGGGGCTGTCGGGTTCGGGCAAATCGACCCTGATCCGGCACCTCAACCGCCTCATTGACCCCACCTCGGGCGAAGTGATCATGAACGGCGAGAACATCCTCGACTACAACGAGCGTCGCCTGCGCGAGATGCGCAAGCACAAGATGTCGATGGTGTTCCAAAAGTTCGCCCTGCTGCCGCATCGCACGGTGTTGGAAAACACCGGGCTCAGCTGGGAGATCGAAGGCAAGAACCGCAGCAAATACGCGGCTGAGGCCACCAAATGGCTGAACCGCGTCGGGCTGGAGGGTCAAGGAGAGCAGTACCCCGCGCAGCTATCAGGCGGGATGCAGCAGCGTGTTGGCATTGCCCGCGCGCTCACGTCGAACTCTGACGTGATGCTGATGGACGAGGCGTTCTCCGCGCTCGACCCGCTGATCCGCACCGACATGCAGGATCTGCTGATCGAGTTGCAAGAAGAACTGCATAAGACCGTGATCTTCATCACCCACGATCTGGACGAGGCGCTAAAACTGGCGGACCATCTGGTGATCCTCAAAGACGGGTTCATCGTCCAGCAGGGCGAGCCACAGCATATCCTTCTGAACCCCAATGATCCCTACATCGAAGCCTTCGTCAGCGACATCAACCGCGCGCGGGTGCTGCGGGTACGGTCGGTCATGGAGAAGACCGAGGTGCCGCCTGCAGATGTGGCCGGTGAGGTCGATTTCGACGACACGCTGGAAAGCATCATCGCGGTTTCCGGAGGGGATACGACCAACAACTACCGCGTCATGCGCGAGGGCAAACAGGTCGGCGTGTTGCATATGCGTGATCTGGTCCGGGCGCTGGTCCCACGGCATCCCGGCGAGGCGGCATAAGCCGCCACCCGCGACTAAGAGACAGTCATCGCCTGCCTGCGGGTGGGCGATGCGACGGGGCTACCCCTTTATGGTGGAGCCGTGGGCCCCTAGCGCTCCAATCACCTCCACCTCCAAACTCGTAAGCGAAGACCCAACGTCGATGGCCTGCCCCCCCCCGTTGCGGCACTCGAAAAGCGGTCATAGTCAATCACATGGCGCGCCCCCGATGGCGCTTTGCCGCCGATCAAAATCCCTGCGTCCTATTGACACTTGGCCCCACGATTGGCCTATGGGGGGTGAAATAAACACTGGGGTTCAAGATGCCGCAATCTGCTACGGCCAATATTCTGACTGTTCTCGACACCGATTTCAAAGGTATCATCGAGGAGTGGCTGGGAACGCAGGTCAAAGAGGGCGTGAAACGTTCTGACCTGTTCTCCGATGCGGAGAGCCGGAACCAGAACCGCGAATTGCTCAAAGCCTTTTCCAAAGGTGTGCGCGATGGCATCTCGGGCGAAGATTTCGATTTCGATGATACCCAATGGGACGATCTGCGCGCCGTTCTGGCCGATGTGAGCCGTGAACGTGTCAACCGCGGCGTGACCCCAACCGAGATGGCGACCTTTGTGCTGGCGTTGAAAGCGCCGCTGTTCAAACGGCTCGAAGCGATGCAAGACAGCGAACACGGCGTATTGATCCGCGACGTGATGCTGGTCACCCGTCTGGTCGATGCCTTTGCCATCTACACCAACGAGATTTTCATTCTTGAGCGTGAGCAGATCATCGATCGTCAACGCCAAGAAATGCTGGAACTGTCGACCCCGGTCGTCGAGCTTTGGGACCGCGTTTTGACCCTGCCGCTGATCGGCACGCTGGATTCCGCCCGCGCCCAAGAGGTGATGGAGAACCTGCTGCAAACCATTCTGGAGCGGCAGGCCGAAGTGGTCATCATGGACATCACCGGCGTCGGCACCGTCGACACGCAGGTGGCACAACACCTGCTGCGCGCCGCCGCTGCCGTGCGTCTGATGGGTGCCGAGTGCATCATCAGTGGCATCAGCCCGATGATCGCCCAGACCATGGTGCAGCTTGGCATTGATGTCGGCACCGTTTCCACCCGGTCGAGCATCCGCACCGCCCTGTCGGACGCGCTGCTGACCGTGGGCTATGTGATCAAGAAGACCGAGGGCCAATAAGGTGGCCGGTGTCACGTCGATTAATCTGGTCGAACATGCGCTCCTCGTTTCGATACAGGATGACATCACGGACACCGAGATCTTGGAGCTTCAAGACCGGTTGTCGAACAAAATATCCGAGAACCGCATCGACGGGGTGATCCTCGATATCTCAGCGCTTGAGATTGTCGACACTTTCGTGGGCCGTGTGATCGCGCAGTTGGCGGGGATTTCCCGTCTGCTGGCGGCGGATACCTATGTTGTCGGCATGCGCCCCACGGTGGCGGTCACGTTGGTCGAGCTTGGCATGTACCTGCCGGAAATTCGCACCGCGTTAAGCCTGACCCATGCCCTTGCCCAGCTACGCCGCGTTTGACGAAAAGGACCTTGGGGCGCAGGTTCTTCTCTCTCAGTTCAAACTAAATACCAGCGGTGACGCGGTGACGGTGCGCCAAGCCGTGGCGCGCTACATGAAAGAACACGGCGCCTCGGCGCTGAATGTCACACGTTTCGCCACCGCCGTCAGCGAAATCGCCCGCAATGCGATCGTTCACGCTGGCGGAGGTGAATTTTCCATCTATGTCGATCCGAAGGCCAAGCAGCTTAGCGTGGTTTGTTGGGACAAGGGACCGGGGATCGAGGACGTGGCACTGGCCCTGACGGACGGCTATACTTCGGGCGGCGGCCTTGGCCGTGGTTTGGGCGGCGCACAGCGGCTGGCCAAGAAATTTGAAATCCGCACCGCCGTCGGCGGGGGCACCAGCGTGATGATGAGTGTGAACCTATGAAACAATGGGTCGAAGTTCAGGACCAAAGCGCCATCGCCGTGGTCCGCCGCGCCGCACGGCGTCTGGCCGCCCAGCACGATTGGCCGAAACACCGGACCGACGAGTTGGCCATCGTCGCCACCGAAGCCACGACCAACATCCTGCGCTACGCCGAGAAAGGCCGCGCCCTGATCAATGCCCCGGCCGAGGGGAAGGGCGACAAGATCGTGATGATCTTTACCGACCGGGGCCCCGGCATCAGCGATATGGATCACATGTTCCAAGACGGCATGAGCAGTGGCGATTCCGCCGGGCTGGGCCTTGGCGCGATCCGCCGTCTGTCGGATGAATTCGACATCTTCAGCGGGTCCGAGGTCGGCACCACCATCGTTTGCAGCTTTGCCAAAGACAGCCCCCCCTGCGCGACCCATGGGGTCGAGGCCGTGGGCCTGCGGGTCTGTCACCCGAACGAAGAGGAATGCGGCGACGACTATCTGCTGCGGCAAACGCCAAAAGCCACTGATATTCTGGTTTGCGATGGCTTGGGCCATGGCCCCGAGGCCGCAGCCGCATCGCTGGAGGTGACAGAGGCCGTCACCGCCACCCGCAGCTTCAACAGCGAGCCGGGTGCCGTGATGCGTGAGGTGACCGAGCAATTGATCGGCAAGCGCGGCGCGGTGGCGGCCCTTGTGCATATCGCGCAGCCGCAGATGGTGCTGCGCTATGCCGCTTTGGGCAATATCGCCACCCTGCGGGTCCGCAATGGCGAGGTCAAACGCCTGCCGGTCCGCGACGGCCGGATTGGCGCACGCGCCACGCGGGGCTATGAAGAGACCTTTGACCTTGAACCGGGGGATCTGATGATCCTGCACAGCGACGGGTTGAAAACCCTGCGCGACAGCTATCTTCCACAGGGTCTATTGTGGAAATCCCCGCTCTTGATCGCTGGCTTCCTGCTCGACCGGGCATTTCGCGGGCGTGACGACGCCTCCATCGTGGTCATACGCATTGCACGGGACGCGGACTGATGAAAGCTACGAACCTCACGTCGGTGAACCTTGAAAAAGGCGGCGATATCGCGGCCCTGCGCCAGATTGCCCTGACCCTGACCGAAGCGATGCGCTTTACCTCTTTCGAGCGGACGCGCACCGTCACCGCCGCTGTGGAACTGGGCCGCAATGCCATTGAGCATGGGCAAAAGGGCCGCGCGCGGTTTTCGCTGACGGATGTCAATGGCAAGCCCGCCCTCGGCCTGACAGTGATTGATCAAGGCCGCGGCATCGAGGAAGACAAGCTTGACCCCACCCGCGACATCGTGTCGGAGACGGGCATGGGGCTGGGCCTGCGCGGCGTGCAACGTATCGCGGCCCGCTTTGATGTGGACACCGGCCAAGAGGGAACGCGGGTCCATGCGGAGTTTCTGCTGCCCGAACCGCAATGCGCTGTTGAACAGATCAAGGCCGACGCCCTCGCGGCGCTGGAGGCTTATAACGCCAAAGACCCGACCGCCGCGCTGACCGAACAGAACCGCGAGTTGAGCGAAGGCATTGCCGACCGTGACCTCTTGATGCAGGAATTGCACCACCGCACGGGCAACAACCTTGCCCTGATCGTGGCGCTGATCCGGATGAGCAAGAGCCAAGCCAAAGAGGACGAGACCCGCCAAGTGCTGCGCGAGTTGGAAACCCGCGTCGGCGCGCTCTCCAAGGCGCATGAGTTGATGCAACGCTCAACCGACAGCACCGACCTTGATCTGTCTGATATGCTGGATGAAGTCACCAAGAACGCCGAACGCGCCTTTACCGGGGATCGCCAGAGCATCGGCATCAAGCTGATTTGCCCCAGCCTTAAGATGGACAACAAACTGGCTGTCGACATCGGGCTGATCGTGGGCGAGTTGATCACCAACGCCTATAAACACGCTTTCAAAGGGCGCGACAAAGGGGTGATCACCATTGAGGTCACGCAAGAGAGCGATGAAGGTCTGACGCTGAAAGTCTATGACGATGGTGTCGGCCTTCCCGAAGATGCCAAACGGCCCGAGCGGTCGGATTCGCTGGGCTGGCGGATGATCCGCACGCTCACCTTTCAGCATGAAGCGACGCTGAAGGTCGAGGGCCAAGACGGGCTTTGCGTCGAGATCCGCTTCCCCGCACAGGGCTAAGTGCCCCCCCGTGGGCCCGCCGGTTTCGGGCCGCCACGTCCGTATTTTTGATCAAAAATCACCTCTGAACTTTTCCGCCCCGTAAAATTGTCCTAGGCATATCGGGAGCCGGCGATTCCCGGACACTTCTAAGCGGCAAAAAAGACGCCCGCTTGGCCAATAACGGAGACAGAGCATGATCGAAAAACGTGATTTCTATATCGACGGCAAATGGGTCGCCCCGCTTGAGGGCAGCGAACATAAGGTCATCAACCCGTCGACCGAAGAGCCCTGCACCGTGATCTCGCTCGGCGGGGCCAAGGATGTGGACGCCGCCGTGGCAGCGGCCAAGGCCGCCCTGCCCGGTTGGATGGCCACCGCCCCCGAAGAGCGTATCGCGCTGATGGAGAAACTGGCCGAGGTCTATAAGTCCCGGACCGAAGACATGGCCCAAGCGATCAGCACCGAGATGGGCGCGCCCATCGAGATGGCGCGCAGCTCGCAATGGGGCGCGGGTTACAGCCACCTGAAGAACTTTATCAAAGCGGCGAAAGACTTCAAATTCGTGAAGCCCTTGGGCGATCACGCGCCGAACGACCGGATCATTCATGAGGCGGTTGGCGTCGTGGCGATGATCACGCCGTGGAACTGGCCGATGAACCAAGTGATGCTGAAAGTGGGCGCTGCTGTCGCCGCTGGCTGCACCATGGTGCTGAAACCCTCCGAGGAAAGCCCGCTGAGCGCGGTGATCTTTGCCGAGATGATGGATGAGGCAGGCTTCCCCGCCGGTGTCTTCAACCTTGTGAACGGCGATGGCATGACCGTGGGCACCGCCCTGACCGGCCATGAGGACGTGGATATGGTGAGCTTCACCGGCTCCACCCGCGCCGGTATCGCGATTTCCAAGAACGCGGCGGATACGCTTAAAAAGGTCCATCTGGAGCTTGGCGGCAAAGGCGCGAACCTTGTTTTCGCTGATGCAGACGACAAAGCCGTGAAACGCGGCGTGCTGCATATGATGAACAACACCGGCCAAAGCTGTAACGCACCAAGCCGGATGATCGTCGAAGCCAGCGCCTATGACCAAGCGGTCGAGACGGCCGCCGAAGTCGCCAATAAGGTCGAAGTCGGACCCGCCAGCGAAGAGGGTCGCCACATCGGCCCAGTCGTGAACGAGGCGCAATGGGGCAAGATCCAAGACCTGATCCAAAAGGGCATCGACGAAGGCGCGCGGCTGGTGGCCGGTGGCACCGGACGGCCCGAGCATCTGAACCGCGGTTTCTATGTCAAACCCACGGTTTTTGCCGATGTCACGTCCGACATGACCATCGCCCGCGAGGAAATCTTTGGCCCCGTATTGGCCATCATGAAGTTCGAGGACGAAGATCAAGCCGTCGAGATGGCCAATGACACGGTCTACGGCCTCACCAACTACGTCCAGTCCAGCGATGGCGCGCGGCGCAATCGTCTGGCGGCCAAGCTGCGGTCGGGCATGGTTGAGATGAACGGCGAAAGCCGTGGTGCCGGATCGCCCTTTGGCGGCATGAAACGCTCCGGCAACGGGCGCGAAGGCGGCGTTTGGGGGATCGAGGACTTCTGCGAAGTCAAAGCCGTTTCGGGCTGGTCCAACGACTGATCGCTTTTTAGCGTAGCATAATGCGGTAGGGCCAAGATTTGGCCCTGCCGTTTGCGTTTTAGCAGTCAGATCGCCTTTTGGTTCACCCGTTTGGAAAGCTCCGCAGCGCTTTCTTTGCGCTCGCTATAGCGGTCGAGCAGATAGTCCTTGTTGTCGCGGGTCAGCAGGGTGAACTTCACCAGTTCCTCCATCACGTCGACCACCCGGTCATAGAAGGGCGAGGGTTTCATCCGATCATCCTCGTCAAACTCCAAAAAGGCTTTGGGGGTTGAGGATTGGTTGGGGATGGTCAGCAGCCGCATCCAACGGCCCAAGATGCGCAGCTGGTTCACGGCGTTGAAACTCTGCGAGCCGCCGCTGACCTGCATCACGGCCAAAGTCTTGCCTTGGGTCGGGCGCACCCCGCCCAGCGACAGGGGGATCCAGTCAACTTGGGTTTTCATGACGCCCGTCATCGCCCCGTGACGTTCGGGCGAACACCAGACCATGCCTTCGGACCATTGCACCAGATCGCGCAGTTCCTGCACTTTGGGATGTTCGGGTGCGGCATCGTCGGGCAACGGCAGCCCCGTGGGGTTAAATGTCCGCGTCTCGGCCCCGAGACGGGTGAGGATGCGGGCGGCTTCTTCGGTCATCAGGCGGCTGAAGGAGCGCGGGCGGAGCGAGCCGTAGAGCAGCAGAATGCGCGGGCCGTGGGTGGCGCGCTCGGGCGACAGCAGGCGGGCGTCGTCGATGGGGTTGAAGTGGTCTTCTTCGATGTTCGGCGTATCGGTCACGGGAATTTCCTTAGGCGGCAGTGGGTTATCGGGTGAGGTTCACTTGGAGGCGGGAAACCAATGCTGCGTGCGGTTGGCAAAGGCCACGAGCGACAGCATAACCGGCACTTCGACCAAGACGCCCACGACGGTGGCCAAGGCAGCACCCGACCCCAGCCCAAAAAGGCTGATCGCCACAGCAACCGCCAGTTCAAAGAAGTTCGAGGTGCCGATCAGCGCGCAGGGGGCGGCCACGTTGAAAGGAATGCCCCAAGCCCGCGCAGCACCATAGGCGATGAAAAAGATGCCGTAGGATTGCAGCAACAGCGGCACGGCAATCAGCGCGATGACGAGCGGGCGGTCAAGGATCACCTCGCCCTGAAAGCCAAAGAGCAGCACCACGGTGAGTAAAAGCCCCATGATCGCAAAGGGTTGCACGCGGGCTTTAAAGGCGTCGACAGCCGCTTCGCCGCCCTTGGCCACCAGCCGTTCGCGCGTGAGATACCCCGCCAGCAAAGGCAGCATGACGTAGAGCCCGACCGAGATCAGCAGCGTGTCCCAAGGCACGGTGATGTCGGTCACACCTAAAAGGAAGGCCACGATCGGCGCGAAGGCGAAGACCATGATCACATCATTCACGCTGACCTGCACCAGCGTGTAGGTGGCATCACCACGGGTGAGGTTGGACCAGACAAAGACCATCGCGGTGCAGGGCGCGGCCCCCAACAGGATCACCCCCGCCAGATAGGCTTGCGCGTCATCGGGCGGGATCAGCCCGGCAAAGACATGGTTGAAAAACAGCACCCCAAGGGCAGCCATGGTGAAGGGTTTGATCAGCCAATTGACCACCAGCGTCACCACCAGCCCTTTCGGCTTCTCCCCCACCTGCCGCAGCGCGCCGAAATCGACACCGACCATCATCGGATAGACCATGGCCCAGATCAGCACCGCCACGGGCAGGTTGACCGAGGCGACCTCAAGCGCGGCCAGCGCGCCGAAGATGCCGGGAAAGAGATTGCCCAGCAAAAGCCCCGCCCCGATGGTCAGCGCCACCCAGAGCGAGAGCCAGCGTTCAAATGCTCCAAGGCCAGCGGGTGCGGGATGTGCGGTATCGGTCATGGCGGTCTTTCGTGCGTAATTTTCGAGGGTTAGCAGCAGGTCAATTCATCCAGCAGGGGTTGGCAAAGTTCTGGCTGCCCGCCGCAGCAGTCCTCTAAAAGGAACCCCAGCAGTGCGCGCAGCCCGTTCATATCTGCGAAATACCGGATGCTGCGGCCTTCGCGGTTGCTGCGGATCAGGCCCGCGCGGGCAAGCACCGACAGATTGGCGGACATGGTGTTTTGCCGCACGTCGAGCGCCACGCCGATCTCCCCCGCTGACATTCCCTTGCCCCCCGCTTTGATCAGCAGGCGAAAGACATCCAGACGGGTCGGTTGGCCCAAGGCGGCGAAGGCTAGGAGAGCGTTTTCATTATCCATATATCGTGAATTATTGATATAATAGCGGCAGGTCAAGCGTCGCGTCAATCCCTGTGCAACGAAGCGCCGCCCCGCGCGTTGGTCTGGCGACCCCGGCAGCACTCGCAAGGAAGACAAAGGATGCTCGATTGGATCGCAGAGAATTCCGCGACGTTGCAGGTGGCGGTTAGTCTTTTCACGGCGGTGGTCTGGCTGGCTTACCTGCATATCCTATGGCTCAATTTCCGGCGGCAACGGCAGCCGGTGATCTTGATCAACCGCTCTATCGCGCGGGATGAGAATGCCCATTGTTTCGTCACCAATATGGGGGCCGAGCCGATTTATCTGCTTGAGGTCATGGCGCGGGTCGTGACGGAGGATAAGACCTATCACGTCAAGGTCACCGAACGCGAAGAAGTGGCGCTGAACGATGTGGAAAACCCCCTGACCCGCACCAACCAAGGGCCGATCAAAAGCGGTGAATTCATCGATATCGGCAGTTTTCTCGATCTGTTGCGCCGCGCCGAAGCGCGCATTGGGACCGAAGGCCTGTTCGATAAGGTCCGCCAGATGGACCTCACTGTCGCGGCTGCGGATGGCCATACCACCAGACTGATCGCCGCGCGCCATGAATTTCGGGCGGAATGGAAGGACGGCAAGCCTTATTTTGTGCCGGAACGGATCATGGCGCATCAGATCCGCAATATCTTTCAACGGCGCAAGATCACCGCCATGTTGGAAGAACAGATCGAATAGCGTCGTCTATGGTTACAGCCGGTCCAGCCCTTCCGCGATTTCGCGGGCGATGGCATGGGCGTCGATCCCCTCCCGCTCGGCCGAGACACGCAGGCCGAGCAGATCGCTTTGATAGCGCCGGGCCAGTGACTTTGGATCATGTTCCGCCGCAATCTCTCCGTCCCGCTGCATCCGTGCAAAAAGCACCGCGAACTGTTCCTCCATCCCCATGAGATGCGCGCTGGCACGTTTCGCCAACGGGTGCCCATGCGCCTGTAGCTCCAACAAAGTCTTGGACAGCATACAGGCTTTGGCCGGCGCCTCCTGACGGCAAATCGCCAATTCGGGATAGCGTTTCAGGGCAGCCATCGGGCCATGGGCTTCGACCAATTCGGCCAAGCGCCCGGCCCCATCCTCAGCGTATTTGTCCAAGGCGAGCTCAAACAGCGCCACTTTCGATCCGAAGGCCGCGTAGAAACTGCCGGGCTTCATTTTCAGCACCGCTTCGAGGTCTTTCAGCGACGTGCCCGCCCAGCCCTGACGCCAGAACAGATCGCGGGCGCGGTCGATCAACTCGGCTCGGTCGTGGTTGGGTTTGCGGGGCATGAAATCACCATATGTTGAACGATCACTCAAATATATACTTGAGTGATCGCTCAAGAAAGCCTAAATGACGGATATCGACGATTTACAAAGGTAGAGATCATGACATTCCCGTCCCACGACCAAGACTCCGCACCCGAAGCCTCCAAGCCGCTGCTGGCGGAATCGCAAAAGGCCTTTGGCCGCCTGCCGGGTCTGCACAAGGTGCTGGCCGAAAGCCCGCAAGCCTATGAAGGCTATCAGGTGCTGCACAAGCTATTCACCGAGACGGATTTCGACGCCGAAGAGCTGACCGTGGTTTGGCAGTCGATCAACGTCGAGAACGAGTGCCACTACTGCGTGCCCGCCCACACCGGCATTGCCAAGATGATGAAGGTCTCGGACGAGATCAGCGACGCGCTGCGCAATGAAACCGCCCTGCCGACACCCAAACTCGAAGCGCTGCGGACGTTCACCGTTCAGATGGTGCGCAACCGGGGCTTTGTCTCCGACGCGCAGATGCAGGCGTTTTTTGACGCAGGTTACAGCCACCGTGCGGTGCTGGACGTGATCCTTGGCATGGCGCAGAAGACCATGTCGAACTACGTCAACCACGTGGCCGAAACCCCGGTCGACGAAGTTTTCCAGCCGCTGGCATGGAAGCGCGGCGATAACAAGCTCGACGTTTAAATTGAAAGGCGCGCCCATAGTGGCGCGCCTTTTTCTATCCGCTTTGGCCCCTCGGTCCGGCGCTTTCCCCTACCTCCACTTACACAGCATAGCGCCCGCGCCATCCGGCTGCGGCCGCGCCGATGTGCTGTCCTTTTGCAAGAGACTTTGCTTATGCCCCTCAAACAAACCATTCCCACGCTCCTGCTGGCCGGGCTCGCGGGCGAGATCGCCTTCGAGCTTTATGCTTGGCTGCTCTCCCCCCTCCTCTTTGGCGTCGCACTCGCCCCGGCGAACCTTGTGGTTGCGCTTGGCAAGATCGCCCTTGGGATCACCCTGCCCTATTGGCTTGGCTTCGCGCTGCATATCGCGCTTGGGATCGTCGGCTTCTCGGTCTTTGTTTGGCTGGTGCACCGCCTGACTCGGCTTGGGCTGGTCCTGTCGGGGGCGCTGTCGGGGCTGGTGCTGTGGTTCGTCGCCCAAGGGCTGCTGGCCCCGGTGGTGGGGCGCAGCTTTATGATGGATTTCGGGGCCTACACGCAGTCGTCTTTTGTGGGGCACGTCGGCATGGCCATGGTGATCGGCTATGCCATTGCCCTGCTGCAACGCCGCGCAGCCTGAAGAAGCGGCGGCAGCTGGGTTGCCCCGCTGCCGCCGCGGCGCCTTTTATCCGGCGGTTTTCCATCGGTCGAGCGTGAGCGTCACCAGCGCCTCGTCAAGGTTCACCGTCACCTCGCCGTCTTGGATCATCACCTGAAGCTTCATCGCGCGGCTGGCCATCTCCGCCAGCGCCTTGGTGTCACTCTCGGCCAAGTTCACCACGTCGAGGGTGTCAAAGCGGCTGGTGCCGTTCTTGACCTTGTCCCACCAGATCTCAGCCGATTTGCCGCCATAGGGATAGACCACGACCTTGGCAGCCTTGTTGCAGGACTGGCGCAGGACTTTCTCACTGGGCAGACCCAACGTGATCCAAACGTCCAACTCTCCGCTCAGGCTTTTTTGCCAGATGTCCGGCTCATCATCCGTCGATAGCCCCTTGGTCATTTCCAGATGCTCATGCGCGTTGAGGGCAAAGGCGACGAGCCGCACCATCAACCGCTCATCGGTTTCCGAAGGGTGTTTGGCGATGGTCAGCTTGTGGGTCTCATAATAGTGGCGGTCCATGTCGGAGACCGAAAGCTCGACTTTGTAGATGGTGGCATTCTGCGCCATGATATGTCTCGTTTTCCAAGGTAGGGGCTGCCTACGCGGTTGGGCCGACCGGGGAAAGGGAATAGTCCTTGGGCGCTGCGCGCGTTGGTATGCGCGACTGCGATCGTTCAGCGTTTTCGCGACATTGCTTTTGGTCGGCACCTGCCAACATCCGAATTACAGGCCCGAATTGCAGGTCCCCGAATAAAGCCCCCGAAATGCAGCCCCCCAAAGGCCCCGCCTGTCACCTAAGATGCCGTTGTGCGGCGGGGGAAGTCATCCTACCTTGCCCCTATGATTAAACGTCGCACGTTTCTTTGGGCCCTCGGCTCTACCGCGCTCACCGCGACGGGAGCGTTTCCCCAAAGCAGCAGGGACGAGGTTCTGCGCGGGTTCAACCTTATCGAGACAACGAAGGCGCCCTTCGGAAGCCAAGCCGCTGCGCTAAGCATCGCTCAACTGCGAAAGACGGGCGCGACGGCGGCAACGGTGATCCCGTTTCTATGGCAACCCGCGCCCACCTCCAGCGGCATCGTCATGGGGGACGCGCTGCCCCATTACAGGATCGCCGCCGGGATCGCGCAGTTGCACGCAGCCGGGCTGGCCGCCATCGTCAAACCGCATGTCTGGGTGCCCGAAAGCTGGGCGGGCGCCATCGTCCCCGCGGCGGGCACCGAAGGCGATTGGCACGCGGCCTATGAAAATTCCCTGCGCGCCATCGCGGTCACCGCAGAGCAAAGCCGCGCCGAGGTGCTGGTCCTCGGCACCGAATTGCGCGGCGTATCGGGGGCGGAGGCATGGGAGGGCACCATCGCCGGGCTGCGCGAAGCGTTCAGCGGTAAAATCACCTATGTCGCCCATGGCGCTGACGAGGCTGAGAAAGTTGCGTTCTGGCCGCTATTGGATGCCGTGGCGGTGTCGCTCTACCCCGTCTTGGGCGCAGCCGGGGCGACCGCCGACTGGGATCGCGCCATCGCCAAAGAATTGGACCGGGTCGAGGCCGTCGCGCGGAAACATGCCAAGCCCATTTGGATCGCCGAAATCGGCATCCGCTCTGCCGAAGGGGCGACCGAACGCCCGTGGGAAAGCGCCGAAGAACGCGCTGCCCCCGCCGATATGGCACTTCAGGCCGACGTCTTGCGCCGCTGGCTCCGCGCCCTTGAGGCACGGGGCATCCCGGACCTGTGGGTCTGGCGCTGGTTCACCGACCCTGAGAGCGGCGGCGCGGAAGACACTGATTTCACCGTGCAAAACAAGCTGGCGGAGGAGGTTATCGCAGATTTTTGGGGCAAGGGGTGAGCCTGAAGTCCCGGCGATGCTCTCAGCCTTCACAGGGCAGGCTCGGCCCCACCTAAATGCCGAACAAAAGCACAAAAGCAAGGGCCGCGCCGAGCAGGAACACGGTTTCGACCACCAGAATGATGCCGTAGCTGGGTTTGACCTTCACGACCTTCGCCAGACTGGTTTTCACCCCCAAGGCCGCGATGGCGTTGACCAGACACCACCGGGATAGCTCGTTCAGCAGAACGAGGACAGCTAAGCGCGGCGCGGCGTCAGGCTGTCTGCTGTTTCAACCGAAGCTCGGCAGAACGGGCATGGCCTTCCATCCCCTCCATCCGGCTGATCCGCGCGGTGCGCAAGGCCAGCTCATGCGAGGCATCGGCATCGCAGCGTTGCCATGTCACGGTCTTGGTAAACTTGTGCACGGAGAGCCCCCCGGTATAGCGCGCAGCCCCACTGGTGGGCAGCACATGGTTCGGCCCCGAGGTTTTGTCGCCGAAAGCGACCGTGGTCTCCTCTCCCAAAAACAGCGAGCCATAGGCAGAGAGGCGGTTGAGCCACCAGTCGAGGTCTTTGGCCTGCACCTGAAGATGCTCCGGCGCGTAGCGGTCGGCCACTTGGGCGGCCTCCTCGCGGGTGTCGCACAAGACAACCTCGGCCCGTTCGGCCCAAGCCACCCGCGCGGCGCTGGCGTTCGGCTCGGGCAGGCTGTCGATCATGTCGGGCGCGCGCTGCAACACGGTTTCCGCCAGTCTGCGGTCGGTCGTGACCAGCCAAACCGGGCTGTCGGCCCCGTGCTCCGCCTGACTGACCAGATCCCATGCCACCGTTTCAGGGTCCGCGCTGTGATCGGCGATCACCAGTGAATCGGTGGGTCCGGCGAACATGTCGATCCCCACCGCGCCAAACAGCATGCGCTTGGCCTCTGCCACATAGCTGTTGCCGGGACCGACGAGGATATCGGCAGGCACACCGCCAAACAGCCCCATCGACATGGCAGCGACCCCCTGCACCCCCCCGAGGTTCAGGATCAGGTCCGCGCCGCAAAGGTCCATCGCAAAGATGATCGGATCGGGAATGCCGATGCCGGGTCGCGTGGGCGAGCAAGCGGTGATATGCGGCACGCCAGCGACCTTGGCGGTGGTGATCGTCATCAAAGCGCTGGCGATATGGCTGTAACGCCCGCCGGGCACATAGCAGCCCGCGCTTGAGACGGGGATTTGCTTTTGGCCCGCAATCAGCCCCGGCATGATCTCGATTTCGCAATCTCCCATCGTCGCCTTCTGCGCTTCGGCGAAACGACGGATATTGGCATGGGCAAAGCGGATATCGTCCTTGAGGTCTTGCGGCACCCGCGCAGAGGCGGCGGCCCGTTCCGCGGCAGTGACCACGATATCCCCGGCCCAGCCGTCAAGGTCGCGGGCATAGTCCCGCACGGCAGCCTCACCGCCCTGTTCGATCTTGGCGAGCATCTGAGCAACCACACCGCGGATGTCTTTGCCCTCAACCGCCGGGCGGGTCTCGACTTGCTTCAGATACGTGATCGCCATGTGCTTACCTCGGTTAGAATTGGGAATGTCGATGGATCGCCTCGGCCAGCGCGTCGATCGTGTCGAGGATCGGTACGGGGGCGGTCAAAGCGGGGGCCAGCAACGAAAACTCTGAGCATGCGATGAACAAAAGTTCGGCCCCCTGCGCGGTCAATTCGGTCGCCGCCTCTGTAAGCGTCTGCTGCGCCTGTGGGGTAATCCCCCGCGCCTTGATCAGCCGGATCGCGGCCAACATGCGCTCGGCATCGGCGGGCCAGAGCGCCGTTAGCCCGGTCCGGTCCAGGGCTGCGTCAAACACCCCGGCCATGCGCACGGCAGGAGAGGCGAGAATCCCTACGGAGGCGCCTGAGGGAAGTTGCCCCGCCGCGCGGTCGACCGATAGGGTCACCATGTTCAGAAACGGAATGGAAACCGCCGCCTCAATCGCCGGGGCGTAGTGATGCGCCGTGTTGCAGGGCATGGCGAGGGCCGTGGCCCCTGCCCGTTCCAACCGCTGTGCCATCGCGGCCAGCACCGGGGCGGGATCCTCCCCTGTGCCCTCGATCAGATGGGCGATGCGGGAGGGAACTTGCGGGTTCATGTCGATCAGCAGCGGCAGGTGATCGGCGTCGTCTTGGGCATTGACGGTGCCAAGAACACGCTGCTGCAGCAGGATCGTCGCTTCGGGCCCCATGCCGCCCAATACGCCGACGACCGGGCGGCTCATGATGCCACCTCGTTCACCGCGTCGCAGATCAATTCGGCGATCAGCGCGCAGTCGTCTTGAGAAAAACTCAGCGGCAAGCGCATGTCGAAAAGCGTCGCCATGATGCGGTCTGTCTTGGGCATGTCTTGCGCTGGAACATAGCGCCAAGATGGATGCGCCGAGGTGAAGCCTGCAGGCTCTTTCGCGCCGAACCATTTAAGCTCCACGCCCCGTGTGGCTGCGGCATCGAGCAAGGCGCGGCACTGCGCGGCGGTGAAGTCTGGCAGGCGGAACTGGATGGAGGAACCCACATGCGTTTCGGCGGAGGGTAGCTTGATGGTTGTAACGCCGTCCTGTGCTTTCAGCCTCTCCTCAACCTGCGTGTAGCGGGCGTTCCAGCGGGCGATGTTGCTGTCGAGGTCGGCAAGCTGCGGACGCAGGATCGCGGCCCGCAGCGCGTCCATCCGGGCCGAGCAATTGGGCATGTCGTAGCGGGCATCGGCAAACGCCTCAGGATCCGGCCCGGCCCCGTGGCGTTCATAGAGCATGTAGCTGCCCGACAGGATCGTGGCGCGGGCGGCGATTGCGGCGTCGTCGGTGGTCAGAAACCCGCCTTCGCCGGAGTTCATGTGTTTGTAAGTCTGGGTCGAGAAACAGGCCACTTTGCCGAAATTGCCCGACCGAATGCCGTTCCACTGCGCGCCCATCGTGTGCGCGCAATCCTCGATCACCGTTACCTCTGCCCCGTTACAGATCGCCATCAGCCGGTCCATGTCACACAGATGCCCACGCATATGCGACAGCAACAGCACCCGCGCGCCGGAACTGGCAATTTTGGCGTCGAGGTCATCAAGGTCGAGCCGCAGATCCTCGTCGATCTCGACCAGCACGGTCTCAGCGCCCACCGCCCGGATCGCGCCGGGCACTGGGGCCAGCGTATAGGCGTTGGTCAGCACCTTAGCGCCGGGTTCCACGCCACAGGCGCGCAGGGCGATTTGCAACGCCTGCCCCCCTGAGGTGACGGCAAGACAATAGGCGCTGCCCTGCCAATCACGATACTCGGCCTCAAGCTGGGCCGCTTCCCCAGCCTCCCCCGGCGCGAGGTTATACCGGTGCAAGCGGCCTGACTGTAGCACCGCGACCGCCGCCGCGATGGCCTCTTGGGAAAGCCCCTCTTGCTGGGTGAAACTGCCAGTAAACTTGCGCGCCATGTAAGCTGCCTTTCTTACAGGTTGACCCAGCGGTTGGCGGTGTCAAAGGCGAAGTCATAGCCGCCCAGAGCCGCCGCGCCGCCGGTGTGGAGGAAGACCACACGCTCGTCCTTAAACGTGCCTTTGCGGGCGAGATCAATGAGACCAGCGGCCCCCTTTGCGGAATAGCATGGATCAAGCAGGATGCCTTCGAGCTCGGCAAACATCTGGATTGCCTCGATGCCGCTGTCGGTCGGGATACCGTAGCCTTCGCCGACGTAATCGGTGTTGGCCATCACATCCTCGCGCTTGACCACGCCCGCGCAGCCCAGCTTTTCGGCGGTTCTGCAGGCGAGGTCATAGACCATTTGCTCTTGCTTGGGCTGTGGCGCGCGGGTGCCGATGCCGAGAATGGGGATCTGGGCGTTCATCGCGCACATGCCGGTGACAAGCCCGGCTTGCGTGCCGGAAGAGCCCGTGCCGTGAACCAGCCGGTCGATCTTCATGCCGGAGGTGTTCACTTGGTTCAGCAGCTCAAACGCACAGTTCACATAGCCCAAAGCGCCCGTGGGGTTCGAGCCGCCGCCGGGGATGATATAGACCTTGTGGCCTTCGGCGCGCTTCTTTTCAGCCGCCTTTTCCATCTCACCGGGCATATCGTGGCCGCCGGGGAATTTCTCGGTTGTAGCACCATGCAGATGGTCCAGCAGCACATTGCCGTTGGTGTTGTAGTTGGCATCGTCATAGCCGGTGCGGTCTTCCAGTAGGATGTGGCAGGCAAGGCCCAGCTTGGCAGCAGCCGCGGCGGTCTGGCGGCCATGGTTGGTCTGGGTCGCACCTTGGGTCATCACCATGTCCGCGCCCTGTTCGATGGCCTCGGCCATCAGGAATTCCAGCTTGCGGGTCTTGTTGCCGCCCGTGGAAAGGCCGGTGCAATCGTCACGTTTGACCCAGATTTCGGTGCCGAGTTCTTTTGACAGGCGTTTCATATGCTCAAGCGGGGTTGGCAGATGGGCAAGGTGGACGCGGGGAAAACGAGAGAGGTGCATGGATAATCCTTGTCGTAGCTATGGGTGTGCAGCGGGGCGCGTTGCCGCTGGTTGACCTTGGTGCGAGACGGGGGCCAGCGTTGCACCGGCCCCTGCCCATCATGTCATCCGCGCATTAGCGCATAGGAAGGATCATATGGCGAGGGATCTATCACTTCGGTGCCAACGATTTCCCCATAGAGATCAAGCGGGATTTGCGTGCCGGGCGTGGCCAGCGCCGGATCGACGAAGGCATAGGCGAGGTTCATGCCCACCCGGTGCCCCCAATCGCCTGAGGTTACGGTGCCGACAACCTTGCCGTCTTGCATGAGTGAGGCACCGCCATGGGCCGGGGCATGGGTCGCGTCGACCTTGAGCGTCACCAGTTTTTTGCGCGGCCCTTCTTCCATGCGCTTGTGCAGGGCGGCCTTGCCAATGAAATCGGCGGGCTTTTCGGGTTTCACGAAACGGTCCAGCGCGGTCTCAAACGGGTCGAACTCGGTCAGCAGGTCAGCTTTCCAGTGCATAAAGCCTTTCTCCATCCGCATTGATTCCACCGCGCGGGCGCCGAAGAGCTTCAGGCCATGTGCCTCTCCGGCCTTTCGCAGGGCCAGATAGGCGGCATAAAGCGCGTTGTTGGGCACGTGGATTTCATAGGCCAACTCGCCCGAGAAACTGACGCCTAGCACCGTGGCAGGTGCAAATCCGATGAAACATTCGCGCAGGCTGAGCCAGGGGAACGCCTCTTTCGACCAGTCGCCGCGCGCACAGGCGCTGAGCACATCGCGTGCCTTGGGCCCGGCGAGCACGAGGATCGTTTGGTCATTGGTGAGGCTGCGGATTTGCACATCTTCGTCGTCGCGCAGATGCAATTTGAGCCAGTCCATGTCGTGATATTCGCTGGCCGCGGCCGAGCCGTACCAAACCCGCTGCGGGCCGCGGTCCGAGGCGGGCAAGTTGGCCACTGTGGCCTCGCCTTTGACCATGCCGCGATGGTTCAGCAGGTAGCCCAAGCCCACCCGTCCGTCGCGTCTTGTGACCACGCCGCAGAACATCCGGTCAAGGAAACTGTGGCGGTCGCTGCCGGTGATCTCAAACCGGTTGAAGCCGTTGACCTCGCAAAGGCCGACATTCTCGGCCACGTTCTTCACTTCAGCCGCGACCACGTCGAATGCCTCGTCGAAGTCAAAGCTGAGAGTCGGGTGAAAATCGGGCGACGGCTTGATGTAGTCGACCCGCTCCCAACCGTTGACCACGGTGAACTCGGCCCCTTCGGCGGCCATCACCGGGGTCAGCGGCGTGGTCTTGGCAGGGCGCGCGGCGGGGCGATGCTCATGCGGGAAGTGGAAGCGGAATTCGTTCTGGTAATCTTCGATGGCCTTGAGCGCCGTCAGTTCCACATTGGCGTGCCCGGTGAAACGGCGCGGGTCGATGACCCAAGTGTCATACTGCGCCTCGCCATGGACGATCTGCTGGGCCAGCAGCCACCCGTGGCCGCCGCCCTCGCCCAGTCCTGCACGCAGGCCGATGATGCAAAAGGCGTTGCGCTTGCCGGGGATCGGACCGACCAGCGGCGCGCCGTCGATGGTATAGGTGATCGGTCCGTTGACGATGGAGCGGATGCCGGTATCGGCCAGTGCGGGCATGCGCTCAAAGGCGCCTTCGAGCACGTCCATGACCCGCTCAAGATCATCCGGGCACAGGGCGTTGACGAAATTCGGGTCGATCCCGTCCATTCCCCACGTCTTGCAGTCCTGCTCATAAAAGCCGACCAGCAGGCCGTTCTTTTCTTGGCGGCTGTAATAGTCCGAAATCGGACAGCGCAGCAGCGGCATCCGGTGACCGGCCTCGGCGATGGCGGGAATGTCTTCGGTCAGAAAATACTGGTGCTCCATCGAGGCGACGGGATGATGCACCCCCATCATGCTGCCGACCTCGTTCACCCGGTAACCGCAGGCGTTGACCACGATATCGCAGTCGATGTCGCCATGTTTGGTGTGGACCGTCCAAGTGTCGTCTTTGTGCTGCGTCAGGGCGGTGACCGGCGTGTTGCGATAGACCTCAGCCCCGGCCTTGCGCGCGTGAAAAGCCAAAGCCTGACAGAGCTGGGCTGGATCGATATCACCGTCAAGCGGATCCCAAAGCCCGCCCAACAGGTTCTCGGTTGAGATGAGCGGGTGGCGCCGGGCGCATTCTTCGGCGTCGATGACTTCCAAATCCACATCCATGCCGCGCGCCATCGATGAGAAGTGGCGATAGCCCTGCATCTGCGCTTCGGTATTGGCCAATCGGATGCCGCCGTCGGCGTGGTGGTAGTTGATCGGATACTCCGGGTCTTCGGATAAGCGTTTGTAAAGGTTGATGGAATGGGTTTTCAGCCCGACCATCGTTTGATTGGCCCCAAAATTCGTGACCTGCGCCGCCGAATGCCAAGTTGTGCCTGACGTAAGCTCATCACGCTCGACCAAGACGACATCTGTCCAGCCTTCTTGAGTGAGATGATAAAGCGTCGAGCAGCCAGCGATACCGCCGCCAATGACAACCACCTTGGTCCGAGATTTCATGGCGTGCGCCTCCGATAGATACTGAGATCAGAGGGCCAGAGAGAGGGTTAAACAACAAACGCTAATGCGGGTGTTGGAAAAAATCGCAAGATAGTTTCGATAGCTTGATTAGACCCCGAAGCGGCAATAGCCCTGCCCCCTACTCTATCAGCTGGAAACTCTCTGCCAACCAAGGCGTGCTGGCGTGCAGCGGCTCGATCACATGTTGTCGAATGAGGTCGCGCATCTCGGCATCAACCAATTCGACGACAGAGCGCGAACAATCCGGCGTGCTCATCAAGGCCAATGTCCGCGCAAAAGCCTTGCCCGGAAAGCGGTGCATGCGCAGATCGCCATGAAACCGCGCGGCGCGGGAAAACAACAGCGGGGTTGTGATCGTCCAGCCCGCATTCGCCGCCACCATCGCCATCAGGGTCTGGTTGTTGCTGCATTCGAACCGATGCGGCGACGTGACCCCCAAGCGCCGCAAGTGAGTGTCAATCTGCCGGGCGATCATCAGGTTGCCGGAAAACCGCAGAAAGGGCAGCTTTGCCCTGCCCTCCATAATCTGTGAGAGGGTTTCCGACGCGAGTCGGGGCAGAACGATGACGAAAGGGTCACGCAGAAGCGGGCGCTCTTGCAGGTCGTTGATCGTTTCCCCCGGCGCGGTGCATATACCGAGATCGAGCTGGCGGTTGCGCAGCATGCCGATCAGGTCGTGGCTGACCCCGGTATGATAGCTGAAATCGCAGCTGGGCATCGTCTTGGTCAGGGAGACTGCCAAATACGGCACGATATCGCTCTCCAAATCTTCGATCGCACCGACTCTAAGGAAGCTCGCGTCGGCGACGCTGCCGGCGGAGACCTCGGCCTTGGCCTTGCGGATCGTGCGCAGCGCCTCGTCGATTTTGCGCGAAAAGACCTGCCCTTTGGGCGTCAGGACCATCGGACGCCGGGCATGGTTGAAGAGCTCAACACCCAAGTGGTCTTCCAAGCTGCGCAGATGATGCGACACGGTGCTTACCGTCAATCCCGCATCCCGCGCAGCGGCTTGCAGCGACCCTTCCTTGGCACAGACTTGAAACAGTTCGAGCGACTTCAGGCTGATATCTCTGGCGGCTTTGGTCCGAGCCATGGCGGCGTCCTATTCCTGCTGACCCTGCGCTAAGGTGTAGCATTGTTTGAGATGATAAATATCAAAACTTCACAGAGCGCAGATGGTCTTCTCAGGTTGCCCGAGCTGTAGAAGTCTCAGGCCCTAGGAAAACTACGAACCAGCGCGGCCCAGAAATGACCGATGTCCAGAACGAGAACGTGGAAGCAGATAGCATGACCAACGCGAAAAACGGCGATTTGATAGAGCTACGATTTTCACGGAAACCTTGCTGAAACAAGGTGGTACCCAAGGCCGGACTCGAACCGGCACGCCTCGCGGCGGGGGATTTTGAATTCTTCGGAATTAAAATCTTATCAAGATGTTAACACCAGACTACTCACAGAGACATTGCGTGAACGACTCGTGAAACTGGGAGGGGTCGTATTTCGCTCCTATCTGGACTCGGCGCTGTCGAGAAAATCGACGTGCGCGCCCTTCTTCGTCACCACGCAATCCGAAGCCCGCGCGCGGCACGGTGGCCACCCCGCAGGCTCAACAAATTCGCCGGCCCCATCGGTTCCTGCACGCAGAACAACCCAGTCCTCACCTGTCGGCTTGTGATGGACCTCATCGCCTCGCTCAATCATACTGCACCTCCTGTTTAGACTTCATCATCGCCGGGCAGGTCTTTGACCTCACCAGCATCCCATAGCTTCTGCCAAGCGAAGTAAGCCGCCCGGCTGACCTTCACATCAGACAAAGGCTTGATCTTCCCAGATCGGCCCGAACTGGTCGTCAGAGACGCCGGAAGCGACCAAATGCGCTATCTGATCCTTGCGAGAAGGACGCCCCGGCGCGGCGAGGATGTAGCCCCACTTTATGGATTCACCGACCATCTTCTTAACACCCCTCGGCGTCGGGGGGTGTCTGATCACCTTCTTTCATCGGGCCATTTTGCCCCGCCAAGAACTGGCGAAGCGCGGCGACGATCACCGCAGACCGCGAAGGCGGCACGGGTTGCTGGGCGATCCATGCGTCCAAATCCGCAAGCAGATCGGGCGGTGGCGTGATTTGCTTAACGACCGGGGCGAGCGTCGTAACGTCGGGCCTATTGTCACGCGGGGAAACATTTACCAAGCCATCCATGCGGCTGATAAGGTTGGCCTCCAAAGCTTTCGCGGCGCTATCAGGCAAGCCTTTCGCCACAATCTCAACGTCGAAGCCTCCGGCATCCAGAACCAAGTCGCACCACTTTTGGGATCGACCAGATGCCTCATGCGGACGATTCCGCCGCCCCTTACCCACATAAAACGGAAGGCCGTTGTCCCGCCTTGAGTGGACGTAAACGCAAAAATCCTTTGCGACGTCATTCATTCCCGCCTGCCCTCCGCATTCGCTTAATCACCCGATCCTTGATGCGCTTAACCGTCACGCGCAGATTTTCCGCCGCGACATCTCGCATCCGCTCGGCGCGATCTAGTTCCTCGCGCTCATCGTCCCGCATGTGGGAACGCCATTCTGCTGGTTCTCGTGCCATGAAATCCATGTGCCATTCCTGAACCATCTGCACAACCATGTCAACCATTTTTTGGTTGACGAGTGCGCACACATCGGCTAGAAAGGGTGCAAATCCACCAATCCCCCGAAAGGAAAAGCGATGAAACGGGCACCAAACGCCTATACCTTATCCAGCCTTGCCAGAGCGGCGGATGGCAGCACCACAGTATGCGATGACGGGGAAAACTGGTATCCGGCCCGCCCCGAGGGGCTGCGCTCTTTCCGATCGCGACTACGGCTCGCTTGGGAAGTCTTCACAGGGCGCGCGGACGTGATCCGTTGGCCCGGCAACCAGTCCAGCTAACCCCAGAGGCCGAAATGATTTCAAATATCAGCGAGAAGATAGGGCCAGCGCGCAAGCCGCACCGCTGCGAAGAATGCGGGCGAACGATCCCGAAGGGCGAGGTTTACCTGCGCCAAGTCAACGCGGATGGATCGCAGGTTTGGACGTTTAAGGCTCATACAGATTGCGCCGCTTTGGGCGTTGCCTACCGGACAAAACACAGGCTGTGGGACGAATACGATTGGCTTCCGATGTATGAACTCGCAGACGGTGACCATCTCTTAGGCCAGTGGCGAGGACACTACCCTCACGCCGTTTGCCGCCTCGAATTTAACCAATCCTAAAACCCCCGGAGGCACCATGGCAGAGGAAACCTACAGCACAGACGGGCCAGAATGCCCCTACTGCGGCCACGAACACCAGCCGAGCGAAGACCCCGCCCACTATTACAACGAGGGTAATGACAGCAGCACATGCGAAAGCTGCGACAGGGACTTTAAAATGTCGGTCTATGTCTCTCACTCTTGGACATGCGAACCCTTTGACGACTGAATCCAGCAAACCCCCCGGAGGCCGAAATGATTTCAAATATCAGCGAGAAGATAGGGCCAGCACGAAAGCCGCATCGCTGCGAGGAATGCGGGCGCACGATCCCAAAGGGCGAGGTTTATCTGCGCCAAGTCAACGCGGACGGAGCGCAGGTTTGGACATTTAAGGCTCATACAGATTGCGCCGAGTTGGGCGTTGCCTACCGGACAAAGCATAGGCTGTGGGACGAATACGATTGGCTTCCGATGTATGAACTCGCGGACGACGACCACCTCTTAGGCCAGTGGCGAGGGCGCTATCCTCACGCCGTTTGTCGCCTCGAATTTAACAAGTCCTAAAAACCCCGGAGGCCGATATGAAACGCACCTATTCCCCCATGGACTTCCGCCTTGGCGCGGTCGTTTTTCATCGAGGCTTCGACGGCGACGAACGTCTAGGTCACGTGGAAGGCTTCGACCGCAATGCCACCGGCGAGCCGATCATCACCGTGAAGTGGGAAGGCGGCGAAGTCAGCAGTATACACCCGGAGAACATCACTCTCGATCCGGCTGGCTGGCCCGCTTCGTGGTCCGAGCGCAAGTGCCTGGATAAGCTGGCCGAGCGGGAACGTGCTCGCGAAGAAGCTGCGAAGAAGCCGAAGGCGTGGGGCCTTTTCGCCCGCATCCTCACCCCATCCACTTAATCCCGGAGGAACCAATGACCGTATTTGACGATGAAATGATGAAGGCTCTTGAGGCAGATGGTGAATATCTGCGCCAAATGACGGGCGAGGATCACGGGCCGTACTTCTTTGATGCCGCTGGCTGCATCGAGTGCGGCGCAGCGTTGCCCAGTCCGAGCGATGCCGTGTGCGGCGCTTGCCTGAATACAGCGGCGGAAGCCTCACGCCAAACCCAGTCCTAAAACCCCACTGGAGGCCGCATGGCTTGCCATCACGTCAAAGACCCTGAAACCGGACTATGGGCGCACATCCCTGAGTGCTACGGCGCAATCCATGATCCAGACGGATGCACATGCGAAGTGAGGGGGTCTGATTTGGAGCAAGCGGTACTTGAGAGAGATAGGGCGCAACGCCGCGCCGAATCCTACCTACAATCCGCTCAAAGCCTGCGAGAACAGAACGTGCGCATGTCGATCCGAAACCGCGAACTGCGGCGACGGATTACCGAACTGAAACAGCAAGCAAGCTAGCCCCTCACATCGTCAGCGGCTTCTTCTTTGGGAACTTGGTGACATAGGGCCAGCCAGTGCCGCAGCGGCAGGTCGCCCGCTTCTCAAAATCGTAATCTGTGATGCCCTCCGGCACGTCTTCCGGCTTGAGCGTGACGCTGTGACCGCAGGACCAGCATTTCACCTCGATATGCGTGACCCCGGCCCTGAATAGCTGATCGTCCAACGCCTGCGCTCCACCAGATATAGACGGGAGAGCGCATACATGACTGTCGGCTACATGCAAAGAAGGCAGGATGCCGCTACTGCGGGCCCAGCACCTCGGCAATCGCCCCGATCTTCGCGTTTGCAAGCTGTGCGCTGTTGAGATGTTCGGTGGCCAAGACCGCCAGATCGCGGTAGGTTTCCGCGCGCCGGTTAGAGATCGGCACCTGCACCAGCAGATCAGCCGGCACCTCCGGTTTCACGGGCACATACTCAATCTTCGGGTCGCACATCCCGGCGGCTAAGAAGATCGATAAGGGCAGGATCCAGCGGCGCATCGGCGCAATCTCCCAGTTTCATGGTTTGTATGGCCTCTATGGTTTTCGAGGCTTCGACATTCAGGCGGCGTTCTCGCTGCGCGTGGGCGGCGGCGACGGCGGCGGACTGGCGGGCTTGCTCGATCTGGCCGCGCATCACGTTGGCGTTGCGCGTGAGGCGCGCGTTTTCGTCCTCTAGGCGCTGTAGGTCGCCTGCCTGCCACCAGAGGGCGGCGGCGAGCCCCAGACAGGCCAGCAGAGCCGCGATAAGCGCGTATGACCCTAGACGGGAGATCACCGCAGCATCCACCACGTCAGAGCCATGACAGCCAAGGTTACGGCTATGAGAACCAGATCGTGCATCAGGCCCGGGCCCCGTCGTAGATGGCCTTAGCCAGCGCGGCCTTGCGCGCGTCTGCGGCTTCGCACTCCGCCTTGTTCGACCCGAAGTAGGGCTCGGTCAGGATTGCCGGGGCGCGACCGGCCCAGAGCGAACGCCCGCCGCGATCCCCCTTGCCGACGAAGCGAACCCCGCGATCCTTGTTCCCCAGAGCCGCAACACATGCTTTCTGCACATTTGCAGCCAAAGCGCGGGATCCGCTTGTCCCGCTGGACAGCATCAGGCACCCATTTGCCGCGGGGTTGGTCGAGCCGTTGAAATGGAGCTCAACGCTCACATCGGCGCCCCATGCGTCGACCTCGGCATACACCCGATCAATCTCGGTACTGTACCCGCCCCAGGGTTTGCGCCGGAATACCTTGATGTGGTCCGGATCGTGCGCCTCGATCATCTTGGCGAGGTCACTGTTCCAGTCGTACTCGGTGCGTCCGTCAGTGCAGCGGACAGCGCCCTGCGCGCCTGCGTTATGGCCGATCACAATCGCGATGCGTTTCATCCTACCATCTCCATACGATGCTGAAACGGCGCGGATAGAACGGCACGGTCAGCCAGTTATAGTGATCTCGCTCGGGTTGGGGAAGACTGCGGTGCAGCGCCCCCAGGGCGGCCAGTGCCGCGGCGATTGCCCAGATATTGAAGCCAGTGTTGATCGCCTGCCCCGAAAGTGTGAAAACTCCGGGCGGCAACCACCCCCAAGCCCCGGCCAGAGGGCGCAGCAGGGACCACCAGAGAAGGCGCACCCAGACCAAGCTGGATGTCAGCGCAACGAACGCGCTCATAAGGCTGTTAGCGTCGTGGTCCTTCAGCCGGAGCCGCAGGTGTGGGGCGAATCCGATAGTCACCAGTCCCATCAGCAGAAAGGCGATGATCGCCGTCACCACGTTTGCCCAAATCAAAATCGTCACTGTTCAATACCTCGTTTCGGTAAGACCCCTTCCACAAGGCCGTTAACTTCTCTTTTGCGATACTTGATTGCCCGTTCGAGACGCTGGCGGGCGGCCTCACTGACCTCCCGCGCCTGCACGGAATCCACTTCTTCACGGGATGGTGGCGTGGGTTTGCCCCTAAGCGTCTGCCAAAACTTAACCACGGCCACTCCCCTCAATGAACCGGAGGGCTTGGTCGAGTGTCTTGGTGTTCTCAGCCATCTGGCTTGAATGCTCTTTATGGTCCTTGAACCGCGCGTCGATCTGCTCGTTAAGCCGCTTCCATAGCGCGCGGATCGTCCACCCCAACGCAACGATCACCGCCACCAGAAGGGCGATGAAGGGGCCGTACTGCTCGGCCAGTTGTGGTATGTCGATGGGGTTCATCTGTGGACGCGCTTTCCAATCTGCCTATGAGCCGGAGCCCATCTTGATTGCCGCACGTCCTGCGCGTCGATATGTAGATATTTACCCTATATAGGGCGCTTTGCCTAGATCGCTTCTATAGCCCCGGTCACGACGCCACCACGCATAGGCGCATAGCGTCATGTCCCAGCCCGTCAGCCAGCGGCAGAGGCGGCGGCTAACGGACTCGCAGAGGGGGAGCATTAGCCAAAACACCCAACAAGAAAGTTGCGGGCCGACCCCAAGCGGTTTTTAATATGCAGGTTAAGCCCATCGTGCCAAACATTGATCTTGCCATCAGTGTCAGGGTTGGAGCCAGAGCCAAACGCGAAGGATGATGCTGCCCCTCCGGTTAGGTCTGCGTATCCACTTCCAGAAATGCCAAATACAGCCTGTGCATCGTGGGTATAATTCGCTGAGACCATGAAAAGGCCGTGACTGTTGTACCCCATAGCGCGGAAAGTATATGTTTCATCGTCGGCAAGGAAAGCGTTTTCAAAGCTGAAACCCGCTGTGGCGTCTGTACTATCATTTCGGGGGAAAATCGTATTGGTGCGAAGCGGTACAGTGCCGCCAATGGTGCCCCCTGACAGCCGCCGTGGGTCCATATCAACACCAGAGTTACCCAAGCCCGAAACATTGCATTTCGCAGCGGTCCCGGCTGCGTATGTCACTTCGGCTGCGAGAACGTCTGACCCTGATGCGTTTATGTTTCCGTTTGCTTCCAAGAAAAGCTGCTGCTCGTGGCCCGACGCTACGCCGATAAACGCATTTGTTAGGTCGGATGCATAGCATCCAGTCATATTCACAACGGCTCTTGGCGATCCCGTACCCTTTACCGGAGCCGTGGCAAAGTATTTAACTGCGCCCCCGACTACTTTGCAGTTCGACATACTAAATATAGCCGGGTTGCTCGTGTCCTCTCCTGCTGTTGTAAAGCTACAGATTTCAGATAGCTGCCCAGTGGGCTTGGGGACATTGTTGTAAACGGTAACGCCGTGCACCGTTGGGGAACCACTTTCGCGCGCTCTTGGAGTGCTGTAAAAGCTGACAACCGAACTGCCGGACCCCGCCGATCCGTCAGCAGTGAACGGCGACAACCCGCCTACCTCGTTATAGAATGCGTCAATATTCGCAACCGTCCCTGATCCCATTTGCAGATTGATGTCAGAAAACCCGTTATGGATTGATAGAACATTTTCACGGATAATCGTTTCATTGGAAACAAGGCCATGAGAAACCTGACCCTTAATTCCACGCCCCGCACAGTCCTTGTACTCGTTCCCGGTCGAGACAAATCGGGTCGGAATGAACGTAGTGTCTCCGTCCGCAACCTCGCCGGTGAAGTATTTCACGCCGTCACAGTCGGCACGGTCAGCCCCGGTGTCTTCTGTGTCGATGGTGTCGTATTGGTTGCACTTATGGATGAAAGACTTGGCAAACAGTGTGGAGCCTGTCGTAACGTCATGCCCCACGGCCAATCCTGTTGACCCTGCCGATCCCGGAATCCCTACCCCAGCTTCGCGCGAAACATTCTTAAACAGGTTGTCATCAGCCAAAACCTTTTCAAACCCGCCACGCACATAAACGGCGTCTGTACCGCCCTGCCCATCACGCGCTAGTTCTCGAAACACGTTCAGATGCTTGTTGTGCAAAAGCTGGATTTCTCCAGCAAAGCCTGACGTGTTGTCGATGCGGTAGAGTTGCGGAACTTTGTTGTCACCGTCCCATAGTAAACCTTCTATTGTTAGATCATATCCCGCTGTGTCGATATGCAGAAGGCGGCTCACCGCCCCCGCATTTGCCGCCATATATCCGCCGCCGTTTGCCGTGATGACTGTGTGTTGCGTCAGCGTAAGGTCTATTTTGCTGGTGAGTTCAATGATGTTTGAGCCAAGGTTTAGTTTTTTGAACCGGCCAATTGCAGGGGCCGAAAGAGCGGCGGCGGCTGTTGCGTTGTCATGATCATTCCCGAACTCCTTCTGAGAAATTTCGGCGTCCCGGTCCAGCACCCGCAGCTTCACCCCGCCCGCTCCGGTGTAGTCCAGCAGCCCCGGATCAGTAGCGCCATCGTCCGCTCGCTGGTAAACCCACCCGCCAGAAATGCAGCGGATATACTCGCCAACACTCAGCATCTCGGGAGTAACGCTTGCCAGCTCCGCAAACGTGTCCACCTTCGGCCCATCATACAGCGCTGCCTGTGCTGCGCTTGTGGCTGCTGCGGTGGCTTGGTCTGTCGCTTCTTGAATTGCGAGAGGCTTAAACCGATCGATGAGGCTGCGCATCGCATCCACGTCACCATCATCGGCGGTTACATTGATGTTGTACTCTTGAGCAGGCATAGGACGTTCCAACCGTTGCGCGGGTAAATACCGCTGTGATTGCCGCACGTCCTGCGCGTCTATGCTGTGATGTATAACCCGTTTACTCGCCTTTGGGAATATCGGGTGTGAGCCAGCGCCGCTCATAGCTTTGGCGCGGATGGTCTTGCTCGACCCACCACAGCCCCCACTTTAGGACGCGGTAGAGCCTGCGGTGCTTGTCACGACGCCACCACGCAAACGCGCAGAGCGTCATATCCCAGCCCGTCAGCCAGCGGCAGAGGCGGCGGCTGACGGCTTCGCAGAGGGGGAGCATTATGCTGACCTTATCGTCGCATAAATATGCCCCCTCGCTTGCGGGCCAGAGCAACGGACTGACAGTGTATCGTCACCGACCTTACCAACTACGGTAGATGCTCGACGCACCGTAGCTGAGATAGTCCCGCTAGACACATCGACTGCCGCCCCTGTGTCGTTTCGATGGTAAACAGTAACGGTATCCGTGGCCGTAACTTCACCCCACATGCGTGTGCCGCTCAGCGCGCTGTCTATGCTAACAGCCAGAACCTCGTCGCCAACCTCTGCCCCTAGAACGGTAACAGTGGTTGATTGTTGCGATCCGTCAGCGAGGCTTGCCCAATCGTGAACTTTGCCCCCAGAAACGGGGGCGCTGGCCTTGGAAATCGGCATCCGGTACGAGCCATTTGCCCCACTCACATAGAATGTGTCCAATACTGTAGAAAAGCCATCCAAAGACGTTTCTATTTTGAGATCGTCCGCGCCGCCTTTGTAGGTCACTGAAACGGCAACATCTACGACCTCTTGCCCGTGGCCGAAAAAATCAAGCTCATGAACAAGGTCGGAGCCGAAGGTTAGGATGCCGTAAGAGTGTGACCCGCTGTTCATGCAATTTGTATGCTCGGCACGGTCAACGGTTGGCGCAAACGACAATGTTGAAGCTGTTACACCTTTATACAGCACCGTCATATTCGGCAGATCATTGCACCATTCCCATGTGACTTGAGGATATGTAGCCGAGTTTGTCGGTGTACCCGCATAAGTAATCTGGTCAGGATCAGGTGCTTGGCGCAGCCCTTTGAAGAATAAACCAAAGTGTGAGTCTTTATTCCCCGTGGCAGATATTGCAATCGGGTGCAGCTTGATCTTGGCATCACTGTCCAGCATACCGCCGTCCCACTCGATACGCATCTTAGGTGTCATTTCGATCTGTGGATAATCAGTCGAGGTGTCGAACCCGAGCGAACTGGTGAACCCGCAGTCGCGAAACTTGATCAAGGCGCGGATGTACACCGTGTCCCCATACAATTTCACCAAGGACGACCGCGCGCCCCCCGCATAGGAATGCCCGTTATTCCAAGGCTCTCCCTTACACCCATCAAAAATATACGTCGAATTTGGCCCAAATAGGCCGTTTGCGCCATACAGTTTAAGCCAAGGCCCATCAATTACGATGTTGCAGACAATGAAACTTGTATTCCCTAGTCCCGCGCCATCAACGAGCGCATCAAGTTGGAAGAAAGAGCAATGTTCAAAGCTGTTGTTCACTGACTGACTGCTACGGCCATAGTAGAATGTACCTCCATAAAGGAAATCACACCGCTCTGCTCTTGTGGTGTCAAAGTTCACGGTCCCAATGTTATTAATAATTCTGTCGAAGCCATAAACAGCAACATTAACCAGCATGAGTTTCCTGCCGCCGCCATCGCCTGTCCCGGTGAAAAATGCGTTTTCCCACGTTGTCTTGTCACTGTCTTGGTACACATGAACCACAGTTAAGTCGCGAAACTCAAAGGAAATGAAAGTGTTACATGAACCCACATTTCCCAAGTAAGGCGCTGATTTCGCTGTCCTGACCATTATATTTCCTATATAAAACATGGTGTTGAAGGCTGCGAGGGGCGCGTTTCATGGATCACCCAGAGGGTGCGGGCTTGCAACGGGCAGATCGGGTGGATTTCGACCCTCGCGTGCGGCTGGAATTTCGCGGCACGCAGCTCAGTTCCGACGGCGGCCTTCTGGTGATGCGCGAGCTTGATGACGCGCTCGGGTTGTCCGATTTGGCGTCAGCGGCGCTGCGCGATACTCGCTCTGGCAAGAACACGGTCCATCGGCTCGACGGCCTGTTCCGGCAATCAGTCTTTGGGCGGCTGGCCGGATACGAGGATGTCAACGACGCCAACCGTCTCGCCTGCGATCCGGTCATGCGCCAAGTTGTCGGCGGCAGAGCGGTCGATGCACAAGCGGCCTCGGCATCGCAGATGGGACGGTTCGAGACCGAGACGCTGGCTCTGGCCGGGAACCGTGCCGCGCTGGCCGACCTGAACGGGCAATGGATCGACCGGTTCCATGACCGTAACGGGCTGAAGTACATCGTTCTGGACATGGACAGCTCGGTCAGCCCGACCCATGGCGACCAGGAAGGGTCCGCCTGGAATGGCCATTTCGACTGTAGCTGCTATCACCCCAACTTTCTGTTCAACCAGTTCGGGATGCTGGAACGCTGCGCCCTGCGCCATGGCAACGTCCACAGCGCCGATGGCTGGCGTGATGTTCTCGACCCCGTCATTGCGCGCTACGCGGAGCGCGACCTTGGTGGCAGGTTCTTCCGGGCCGATGCTGCCTACGCGATCCCGGCGATCTATGAGCGATTGGAAGAAGCGCGGTTCTTCTACGCCATCCGGCTGCCCGCAAACGCGGTCCTCAAGGACAAGATCGCGCATCGGCTAACGCGCCCTGTCGGGCGGCCGTCACTGACCAAGGTCAAGCGGTTCTTCGAGGAATTCGAGTATCAGGCGGCGTCCTGGGACAAGGAACGCCGGGTGATCGCCAAGATCGAATGGCATCCGGGCGAACTGTTCCCGCGTGTCGGCTTCATCGTCACCAACCTGCCGATGGAGCCGGACTGGGTGGTGCGGTTCTACAACCAGCGCGGCACCGCCGAGCAGCACATCAAAGAGGGCAAATACGCCTTTCGCTGGACGCGGCTGTCGTGCCGGAAGTTCCGCGACAATGAGGTGCGGCTGCAACTGCACGCCCTGGCGTACAACCTGGCCACCTTCTTGCGCTGCATCGAGCTGCCCGAAGCCATGGCCGACTGGTCGTTGACCAGCCTGCAACTGAAGCTGATCAAGATCGGGGCACGTGTGGTCCGTCACGCCCGCACCATCACCTTCCAGCTGGCCGAGGTCGCTGTCACCGGCACGATGGTACGCGCCATCCTCGCCGCTATCCGCCGATTGCGAGCGCCACCGCTATGCGCATGATCGCGATCCACGCTCAAACTGAACGAAAGCGGCTGGACAGATCTGTCCGCTGCGCTGAAAAACGCCGCCCCTGGGCAAGGAAACAGCGGCTTCGCGGTCTGATCCGTCCAGATCCAGCAGTCTGCGCGACCGCAGGTGCCGCTTGCGGCAGAAAATCCTTGTCTAGCGATCGGATACAGGCGATCTTCACCTCAAACGACACGCCACCTGGGGAATGCAGGATGAAATGAATGACCCGCTATCGCTGCTGTATTCGATAGTCGAAGCGAACTTTCCCTCTCCGACGAATGAAAATCCTATTGCCGACGAACCGAAAACCAACTCCCCCACGGAATACCGACCTTTGGGGATGAAAACCTGCGCATTTCCGTAGGCGGCAGAAGACGCAACATACCCTGTAAAGCCTGTCCGGTCAGACAACGCGGCGTCAATGGCAGCCTGGAATGCCGCCGTGTTCACCGCCTCACTTGCATATGGGTCGGCACCAAAACCGCGCACGTTGATATATCCATTATTAATATAGCGGCGCTGCTTTCCGGATGATGTGGTAAGGTTCCCGCCAGAAGACAACGCCTCGTAAGCCACATTTAGGCTCGGGATTTGGAGAAATGTACCGTCAGGCATGTCGCGCACGTCGGCGTCAAATTCGGCGTAACCTGCATAGACCGTTCGCTTGGATACCAGCCGCCCCGCGCCCATGCCTGCTGCATCCACAACAAGCGCCCCGTCAGCCGTGACCGTGCTGGCCGCGTCGTAAACGAACGTCTCAGGCTCGCCGTTGAAGCCATCCCATACGACGCACTGCTTGCCGTCTGTCAGCGCATCGTTTGCCGCCATGAGCGCGATTGTGTTGAACTTCGGCCCGTCATAAAGCGCCGCCTGTGCTGCGGACGCTGCTGCTGCGTCTGCGCTATCAGAGGACTCTAGCGCCCACACTTTAGAAGACTTCGTGCCTGGGTCGCCGGGTTCCGTGCCTTCTGCCCAATCTTGGGAAGACAATGCAGAATAAATAGCGATCTCAGCGGCAGTCCGAGAGGACATCGTATCAGGACCAGCTGGCTCAGAGGTTTTCTCGGCCCAGTCTCGCGATAGCTGGGCGCTACCATCTGCCTCGGTGGCCTTCGTTGTAGCAACACCGGCTTGTGTGGTTGCAATCCCTGCTTGCGCCGTTGCGGTCCCAGCAGCGCCTGTGGCAATACCAGCTTGCGTGGTTGCTGTGCTGGCGCTTCCGGCGGCTTCGCCAGCCCTTGTAGTGGCAATGCCTGCCTGCGTCGTCGCAACCCCCGCCTGAGTGGCCGCCGCACTGGCGCTGTTCGCAGCATTTAACTCATAGGTTTCCAGAGCCTCAGTGACGCTCGCTGTCTCGTATTCCACATCGTTGGTGAGCGTGACAGTCCAACGTCCCGTTACCTCGTCAAATACGATGCTTTTGATACCGATCCCGATGTCGCCCTTGGACCCGACGGGGCTCACATCAACGATCACATCGCCAGACTGTTCAACAAATACTTCTACCGAGCCTGTCATGGCGTTCCCTGCTTCGTTACTTGTCCTAGGATTGGATATTGGCCGCGCAAGGGGGTCTTAACCTCGCCGCTCGGATAGGTGAGCTGGATGTCATAGACATACACGTCGTTCACATCGGGGTTCTCGTATCCCCCGACCCGGAATACTCCCTCTACTGCATCAAGGATCTCGATACCGGCTGATGCGACCGAGGTGTTCTCTAAGATCGGGGCTTTCTTGGGGTGCTTCCGCACCTGCATCACGATCACGGCGTCGACCAATGAAATTGGTTCGCCTTTTTCGCGCAGCGTGAACTTCTGCCACGGCGCAGTGTCACCGGCATACTGTTCCGGCCAATCAAAGCACCCCGGGATCATGGCGATACCACGCTTGGCCGATATTTAAGGTCAGGAAGATAAGACATGCGACGTGTTCCAACCGTTTCGTGGGTAGAACCCACCTGATTGCCGCACGTCCTGCGCGTCTGTTGCCCTTGTAATTACACCATAAGCCCCGTCTTGACTAGATTAGTTGTAGACAGGCTGGGTCACTTCTGAACGCAGGCGCGCGTTGAGCTTGGGATTATCGACCCATGATTCCTGAGAACTCTTTGTGCAGCCTTTCAGAGGCATTCTTGTAGGCCAAAGCGGCCTCTTCCTTGGTCTCAAATAAGCCCAAGTAGTTTCTCTTATTGTTAAAGGAAATTTCAGCCGTCCATTTTTTAGCAACCTTGCTCCAAGTTACCCCCTTGAAGCCGCTCCGGTTGTTGGATCTCATGCATTGGTTGGCAGCATTCTCAGACCTCGTTGCTAGCCGGAGATTGCATATCCTGTTGTTCTGACGATCCCTGTCTATGTGATCGATCTCTGAATCTGGCCATTGGTCATGAACGATGGCCCAAATAACCCGGTGGGCAAGATGGTTTTTCATGAAGATGCGGCCATATCTGTAGCCCTTGTTTAGCGCGGTGAATGCTTCTTTTTGGGCATATCTTGTATTCCATCGCTTGCAGGTCTGATCAGCAGTCCACCTAGTGTTCTCCACCTGACAGGAGATTCCCATCGGCAACGTGATGTGCCATATTTGAGGCATGAGACGCCATGACATCTGCCTTTACCTTGGCCCCGCCGACCGTACTGAGCTTCAAGCCCTGATCAGCAACCGCAACACTGCGCGCAAGCTTGTCTGGCGGGCCGAGATCGTCCTGGCCACAGCGGACGGTCATGGCACGTTCGAGATTATGCGACGCGCGGGCACGTCGAAACCCACGGTCTGGCGCTGGCAGCAGCGGTATCTCGATGAGGGCGTGGCCGGTCTCAAGCGTGACAAGACGCGACCCTCGCGGGTGCCGCCTTTGCCCGTGGAAACAAGGCTGAAGGTGATCGCCAAGACGGTGCAGGAAACCCCGCCCAATGCAACGCACTGGAGCCGCGCGCTAATGGCCGAAGCCATGGGCATCTCGCCGTCGAGCGTCGGCCGCATCTGGGCAGAAGCTGGCTTGAAGCCGCATCTCACGAAGGGGTTCAAGGTCTCGAACGACCCAAAGTTCGAGGAGAAGGTCACCGATATCGTCGGGCTCTACCTCGACCCGCCAGACCGTGCCGTGGTGCTCTGCGTCGATGAGAAATCCCAGATCCAGGCGCTGGATCGCACCCAGCCCGGACTGCCGCTCAAGAAGGGCCGTGCCGCGACCGTAACGCACGATTACAAACGCCATGGCACGACCACGCTGTTTGCTGCGCTGGATGTGAAATCAGGCACCGTCATTGGCGATTGCATGCCACGCCATCGTGCGCAGGAGTTCCTGAAATTCCTCCGACAGATCGACAAGGCTGTGCCCACGCGGCGCGATGTGCATCTGGTGCTCGACAACTACGCCACCCACAAGACGCCTGAGGTAAAGGCCTGGCTCGAAAAGCATCCGCGCTTCAAGCTGCACTTCACGCCCACCAGCGCGTCATGGCTGAACCTGGTGGAGCGCTTCTTTGCCGAGATCACATCAAGGCGCATCCGGCGCGGCAGCTATTCCAGCGTCGATGATCTTGAGGCCGCGATCTACGACTATCTGGCCCACCACAACGAGAAGCCAAGGCCCTTCAAATGGACCAAAACCGCAGAGGATATCCTCACCCGGGAACGTCGCGCGCTGGACAAGCTCGATGAAACTCGCGGAAACAGGTAGGAAGTGTCAGACTCAGAGCACTAGTATCACCTCTGAAGAATGAAACCGGCCGGTATCTCCAAGTCAAAACTCCGGTGTCGGGGTCATAATTGAGTAGTTGACGGATTAACCCTGGGGGCGGTAGTTGGCACTCAGCCATAACATGATCCTCACACGATCTGTTGCGGTTAGGCTCATCTACTATTGGAGGCTGTAGATGGTCGTGGATTAATCGCCATGATGTTAAATACGGCTGTGCCGGCGCATGGATCGATCTGAGCGGACGCAATGCTATCAAGGGCCTCTCTCAAAGCCAGATTGATAATGCTTCGGGGTGTGAAGTGGGTTCTGGTCATGTCGAACCTCTCCCACTACCCCGCTTCGACGCTCTCCGCGCTGCGTGATCCAACTGCGCCAAAGCTAGAACCGTAGGGCGAACCTCCGGATCATACTGGTCATATGGCTTGTACCAACGCCCACCGCTCAGCCGCGGCAGCAGCGCTCGGGGGATCGGCTTCCAGTTCGCTGGGTCGGTGTTAGCCTTGTCGCCATCGATGCTTTTGAGCACATGGCCTTCCGGCACTGGGCCGTGCTTCTTTTCCCAAAGGTGGCGATGTTTCAGAACGTAGCGCCGCTCAAAGCCCGTATGCGGATTGGGTTCGTCCACGCTGATCTCGACGTAACCCTCTTTGCTCAAACGCTCATGTCCGAGGTATTTCGTGTTATGGGGCAGGTTCCCCTTCTTGAACCGGTGCTTTGCGCTATTCGCATTGAAGGGCATCTTCCTACCCTTGTTGTGTGGTGCCTGCCCCTTCACAAAATTCCCCGTCCGGCCTGTCATCCAGCCCTTGCGCTTGCAGAGCGAATTGAAGTTGGACAAAGACACGTCCTGACGATCAAAGCGGTCACAGAACTCGGAGTGAGCCTCTGGGCGTAATCGCTTGCTGTTGGCCTTGATCCACGCCAGTTCGGTTGCACTGTATGGAATAGTGCGGCCTTTCATTGTCTCGGTCCTCCAATCTGAGGAAGGTGCCCCAGTACCTTCTCGCCGTGCTCCGCAAAGAGCTTCGCAGCTTTTAGTTGCAAGTCGGCGTTGCTGGTGATTTTGTCGGCGACAGAAACCATTGCACTGGCGCGCTGAACCTCCTTGGCGATTGCTTTTTCATCCATGTCTTCATCTGACAGACGTTCAAGCTGCGCGAAAAGGTGATCGTTGAGGTCGGTGAGTTTATTCTTGGTCACGGGATATCCTTTGCTTACTTCCGGAGGTCAGACAGCTATGAGCGCGCGGCGGATCAAGGCCGCATTACTACCCTATGGCGGGGTAGTTACCGCTACTGCTATCGTTGCCGCTAATTCGAAGGGTGACGCGCCCTTGCTTGAGCGCGTCGATTGAAAGTTCCTCGTTCTTTTTTGCGACAGCCATCATCCTACCTCCACGAATTTGAGCTCTGAAACTTTCCACCCATCAAACATGTCGGGACGGAAGTTCGCTCGGTTGTGACCGGCCCGACCGCTTGCCCAAAAGCTATGCGCCCGCCCCTCACATACGAACCAGCACACGCCATCAATATCGATGCCTTCCGCGCCCTGCCCGATCAGGTCAGTGATAGCCTGCATATGGTGCTGAACCTGCTGACCCACGGTCAGATCCTCTGCCTGCGTGGCGTTGGCAGTGACTGGTAGTAGCGATGCGGCCGAGGTAGTGGCCATGAACTTACGGCGCTTCATGATACACCTCCCGACTTACTTGCAGACTTAACCTTGTGAAATGCTTCCCACCTCGCCTCATGGTTCAGCATGACCTTACGAAAGACATCCTTCATTTCGATTTCTGCATTTTGATAGTCGGTCAGCATTTCAATCAATTCGGTCCGCTCATCATCATTTAATATTTCAGAGATTAGGCCGAACAAAACATAATCATTCTGAGACATCTGCACTGTGCGTTTAGGTGTATTGCTCATGCAGCACCCCCGATCAGCAGATCACCCGGAATTTTTCCGCGAAAGAAATCCAGCCCCTTCGGCGTGATGTACGTTGTCGGACGGGCCTTATCTTCCACAATGACGGTCTTGACCTCGAATAGACCGCGCTGCGTGTACTGGACACGCGGCACCAAAGCCTGACCCTGATAGAACAAGTAGGTCTGTTTGAGCCATCGAATGAACAGGTTTGGCCGTGCCGAAAGTGCGCGGGCCGCATTCTGCAAGCCATACAGGCCGTCAGCTCTCATTAACTTGTCGTAACCCGCCGCCTTTGGCGTCAGTTCAAGCACCTTTGCCTTTGCTGTTTCAGCCTCCACCCTCAAATGCTCGATCATACCTAGCTGCAAAGCCGGGTCGTTATAGTCCACCTTAGCTGGCGAGCCGTACGATCCCGTCTTGCGGATCGTGGGTAGAATTTCCTCCATGACAAGTGTTTCGAACGGTTCCGCCTCTGGTCGATTTGACCGGATGATGAGGCGATACACGTCACCCTCTGGAATGATCTTAGTCTGAGGGTCCAGATCGGAGGGGGTAACGAAACGTGACCCCCCTACATCTAGGGGTCCCTGATTCAGGGACCCCACCGCTTGCGCTTTGCGGCAGTGGTCCTGTACGGCCTTCCGACTATTGGCGTAACCAAGAGCATCGGCCACGTCCTTAGCCACAAACCATGGGTCGCTGTCGATCTCAAGAACGCGAACCGGGTTGCCCTTAAACTCGAACGGCATAATCTGCATACCCATTATGCCACCCCCGCTTTGAGAGCGCCCAACAGGTTGTTGAACAGCTTGTTGTCCAAATCCTTCCAGACGTTGCCGGTCACGTACTCACCGAAGTTGTCCAGGGCATGTTCAAGCTGGGCCACTGCGCCAGCCATTGAGGCGGGCTTTGCCGTGCAGATCTTCTCTTCGAGTTCCTGCAGGGCCAGCAACTCAGTGTCGGGATCACCCTCTGTCTCGTTGATGTGGCCTCGAAGCGCTTTCCACTGCTCGCACCATTTAATGATGGGTTCATCATGAACGGGGGTTTGAACCACCTCAAGCGCGTGGGCTGCTGTAGCTGTGGCTGCAAGGGCCGGGATTGCCGCGAATAACGAACGGCGGTTGATTTTGGTGGTATGTGTGCGTATATTCATTGCTGAACATCCTTTCTAGCAAGTTTGGGTTCAAAGGCCGCTCACATGGGATTGCAGTCCCGAGCGGTCTTTTTCGTTTCTAGGCGGTGGCGGGCTTTTCCGCCGATAGAGATTGCTTCAGAGTCATAAGAATATGGGTATTCATGCTACGACCCATTTCATCCGCTTGCGCTTTAACCTCATCTCTAAGGTCAACGGGGAGACGCAAAGTCACGGGCACAACCCCCTGCCCTACTTTCCCTTGTATGTTTGCCATAATCGATCCTATGCAACTACCGTAGTAATGACACTACAGTAAATCATTTGACCGTCAACCCAAAAAAACACAGTAGTGTCAAAAAAGGAGTTGAAGATGGTGGCTGGCAGAATCGGTGATGGCGATACAGTGGGAACGATGGTCCGAATGCCCGCTGATCTGCGTGACCGTATCAAGAAATCTGCTGATGCGGAGGGGCGCAGCATGAACAGCGAAATCGTGTCCGCATTGCAAGAAAAGTACCCTGCGCTACCGACATTCTCAGAACTCGCAGAGTTGATTGAACAAACCGCCGACAGGTTAGCGGAAATGGAGCAGACTCAGGAGTGGTTTGAAACATCCCAAGCACTCGTATCTTTTATAAAGTCGTTGGAACAGAAAATCCCCCGGGAAGGTGATCCAGTTAGCCACCCCGATACTGCTTCGCCGTTCGAATATACCGTAAAAATACCTTCCCCCGACGCAGATACGCGGCCCAAAGGGGCCAAAGATCCCTCAGATACCCCGCCACGGAAGTAGTAGCCCGATTGTCAAAGACGATCCTCCGATCATATTCTCAAATGCATATTTGAGATCCGACATAACTATATTCTCTCTGAAAAACGCAGCCCCCATTAAAGGATAGTCAATTTGTACCAGATCGATAATATTAACACCTACCGCCCCCATGATGATCCTGATCTAGAGACTCCTGCTGCAGGAGCATCGAAATGAGCTTTTTTGACAGGCTGCCCAAAGACGCGGATTCGGCGTTCCAATTTACGTTGATTGAACTCCAGAACGCAGCAGACGCGTACCCAAACGGGGCCCTAAATGCCGAGACCAAAACTCAAGCCGTAATCTATATACGAGCGCTTCAGGCTATTAGTAGAAGGCTTCCGCAATCGGAAGACTATGAAGAACTACTAGAGCAAATTCACAGGCAAGCCATAAGCAATGGCGCAGCGACTGTGAAGAAATCGCTCGATCTCCTACAGCAACTCTATCTTTCAAACAGCCTCGATAACCACTTCATTGATGAAGAAGAGGAGGCCTTGTTCAATGAAGTGAAATGGAGTGGAGATGATAGGGCGTTGGTTCTTGACCACCTGTCGAACGCGCGCAGAGCGGTGACGGACTCATCCGGATTTGACGACCACCACAAGCGCCGCGTCCTATACTGGCTGGCGAGGGCTGAGAATGAAGCCCTAAAGGAAAAAGGCAGGTTCGCTACCTTTGTTGCAGCAACAAGTGAAGTGCTCTCATTAGCCGAAGAAGCTGGTGAAAAAGGCAAACCGCTCGCCAATCTTGTGCAGATGGTTCGCACCGCGACAAGACGCAACGTGACTGTGAATCAGATCGAAGCCGACGAAAAACCGAAACAGATAGCGCCACCAACTGATAAACAGGATTGAGTGGAAATTGATTTTGGTGGGGGTTGGACCGCACCATCGAACCAACCGATCCAACCCCCTAACCGGCCGCGCTGCCATCGCCGCCGGATTGCGTTGCCTACACCGATGGGTTCCCCCCCTACGGCGAGGTCAATCCTTCTTACCGATAGTGATCGCTCCACCTTGCTCTCGGAGTATCTTTCCGACCGCGCCATTCACTTGATCACGTGTTGTCAGTCGAGCACCATCGCCTGCGATGCCCTCTCCCATTAGGTCTGCGCGCTTCCGCGCTTTACTGACGAGCTCACGCCATTGGTCGCGTGAGAAAAGCCCGTATTCACTTCCCCAAATGCGTTGATCTCGCATGGCGTCGACGAGCTTATGCATGGGCAAGAGTGAACCCTCGTCACTCATTGTGGCCTTGTCGTCTGTCGATCGCCATTTGACCGGCTGCGTCGGCTTGGACATGTCAGCAGAGGCAATCCATTCCTTCAATGCGGCGACGTTCAACGTGGTAAAGGAACCTATGCGATCCGAACCCTTCCCGTCAGAAAACCCGTCTTCATAGATCTTCAGGGCTTCATCTTCGTCGAAAGCGCCCAGCACCAGCTTGTGCTCATCGAAGGCACCATCAGGAAGGTCGATTTGATTTACGATTACGACGATGTCGCTCTCAGGATGATCGCCCATATAAAAGTCCAGCGGATCACCGTCGGCGCCGGTGGTGAGCTTCACATCCCCATAATGCGCCGGCATTGTGACAGACCATTCTTTACCGTCTGGACCGATACCGCGGCGCTCGCCGCCTTTGGCCGTTTCGATAACCAAATCCAAACCGTTCCACTTGAATCGCCCCTTGCGGTAATTTCCGGCTTCAGCCTGAGCGGTGGAAGGATTGGCGTTGACTTGAGCTGCCGCTCCGTCAATCTCGCGCGCAAGGTTGCTCGCCTCCCCATACGATGACACATCCAAAGCGGCCAGCACCTTAGCTGCATGGCGCCGCGGGAAGATGAACCCATCAACCGTGGCATCCCATTTCAGCGCAACGCCATCAATATCAGGGGGCTCATCTTGGGGGAGACCTCTGAGGGCGGCGGCACTGCCCCGGATGTTCTCAATCGTCGGTATATCGGGCGTCATGATGTCCTTAGCCATAGCTTCCCTCTGGTTCTGGGGGTCTATGGCAGCCACATCCTGCGCCGCCTATCAGTCATTAAGTGTACCATTTTGTGGGACTTGAGCAAGGTGGGACAAAAGGCTTTAGTGCGGTGGTGTGGGAATCGCGACTTGGATGCTTTGACCTCCATATTGTTTGTTGATCCAAAGCATTTGAAGGTGAGTATTTTGGGCTGGGATATTGAGGATGCACTAGACGACGATCTGATTACTATCGTTCATCGTGACGACGACTTGGGTGTCTACGAATTTCGCGTGGGAGAGTTGCAAGCAATTGTCACGGTACAAGTGTCTCGCCTCCCGACCAGTGAGAGGGCGATATACTATCGCAGCCATGCGATACATACGCCTATCCAAGCAACGCCGTATCACCAGAGCCGATCGACCTGGGATGATGTGCCTTATGCGCTGCACCAAGCTATATCGAGCATTACCGATTACTACAGTGACGCTACCCGAGCGGGACATGCACCAGAGGAGGCTTGGCTCGTCAGACAAGTTTAGCACACTACGGGACTTAAATCTGTAGCAGTCGTTGTTGGAACGCTTTGCCCTTAACTGGCAAACATTGTGGTCCTTCTTGCATTAGCATTCCGTTGACTATGCCTATATATGATGAGCTAGGAGGTTGTTATGACTTATGACGCTCGCCAAATCGCAAACTGGTTTGTCACCCGCGCCCAGCGGGAGGGTAAAACTCTGTCCATCATGTCCCTACTCAAGCTAACCTATATCGCTCACGGCTGGCATCTGGAGACACAGGGAACGCCTTTGTTCTCAAATCGCATTGAAGCTTGGCAATACGGCCCCGTGATCCCTGAAGTGTACAGCGACTTCCGAAAACAAGGAGTGGCGGTTAAATCTCCCGTAACCACAGTTCCAAATTGTATGTTTCACCCAAATGATGAAGCTCTGCTTGACCAAATATGGGAGATATACGGAAAATTACCCGCCTTCCGACTATCTGACATGACTCATGTAGCTAATGGGCCTTGGGATGTCGCTAGTCGTATGGGCGGAAGCTACGCTAAGATCCCTGACGAGCTCATTCAGGGTCATTACGTCGAGCTACGAAAGAAGGCTGAAGCAGCTGCGCATGACTAAGATCCCACCCAACGCAGCGGATGTAGTACCTCCTTCAAATGGCCCCGAGAATGGCAGGCGAGAGGACTTTGAATTTGAGCTTCTTGAGGCGGAAAGAGCGCTACGGAAACTCCTTACCCGCGAGGCCGGGCAACGATATTGGTTGCGCTGGATTGCAGTCGGCGCAGGCTGTCTCGTTATTGTAGGTATGGCAAGCCTGCTTTGGCACCTTGCGCACATCGTGTTCTGGGGCCCATTTGTGTTAGTGGGACCGGCTTTTTCAGTTGCGATGCTTGTTACCCCTATTCTTTCAATAACTACGATCACTGTCGCACTTTTCGTTGGAGCGTTCCGAAAGTTCGAAGACAAAGATATTGATACAATGAGTAGTGGTATAGCTGGCGCTGCAAGCTTTATGCGCGGCAGCTAAACTCCCCCAAAGATTTTCTGACTGTTGCGCCTTTTTTCAGTCAGAAACCTTCGTCCTGCACTCTAGCCAAAACGCAAAAGCGTTGATTTCCCCGACGCGTGGGGTATCATAACACCTATGAGAGTAATGATACATGACGGAGCCGCGCTCCTCATCCCAGATACAGATGAGGAACAGCGGCGATTGGATACGCTGGATGGAACCTTGGTCGATATCACCAAGGCAAGTTCCGTTCCAACCACTCATTCACATCCGTCGGCCCCTGTCCGAAAAACGGCCTCGATAGGCTGATGATGTAGAGATTATCGTTTCCGTCGATGTGTTTCTTCAGGTGATTGAATACCTCCGATGGTGTCTTCGAAGTGCTGACGGCATAGGAGCTTTCAGAAAGCTTAGCCCAACCACCTAATCCTTTAATATCTTTCAATATATTTGGTCGTTTTGTTTCTTTGTTCAAGTCATACGTGACAATGTAGCAAGCCATAAATCGAATCCCTTTGTAATAGAATTCAAGCCTGCGCGACTTATGTGGGTTGAGTCAAAAGAACAGTTGATCATTTCAACCTTGCCAGAACGCCCCTGAGCGCCTTTATATACTCTCATGGATTATGACCCAAAGAACCCCCAGCACCCCCTCGACAAGTGGTGGGAACGAAACAAACGCAAGTTCGTCCTCCTACCATTCATCGCTGGCGCCGGGTTCATGTGCTAGGCTGCATCCCCCACGCTGCTTTCAATTTGGGCAACGACTTTTTCTACCGACGATAGATTGGTCCCACTATCCTCCATTACCCCTCGGTAGCGGTTGAGCCACGCCCGTAGCGCCTGAGCGCCCTGCCTGCGCAGTTCTTGCACCATAACCGGATCGTCGGGGTGGAACGGTTCATATCCGCCCCCAGACTTGCGACCCGATATTGGTGAAACCATCGCAGGATATTCCCGAACCCGAACGGTGACCGATTTACTTTCTGGCACCTGAACCTTGGAAATGATCCGCAATCCGCTTGCCATCTGTCTGGCCAAACCGATGCGGTATTCGCGCGCCGCCTCGGCGTCGTCTTTTGCAAAAAACCAAGGATAAGCTTCGTGGTTTGGATTAATCTCCAGCCAGTCAATAAACTCTGAGGGAACAAACATGTTTCTGCCGGTTGCCGCCAGATATTCATCAATGATGCGCTGCCGGTCCTTTGATGTGAACTGAGCCATTGCCTTCTCCTTTATGCTGAATGACGGGTGCGCCCTGCCCCAACAAACCGTAACTTGCCTCAACAAACCGTATCTCGACCGCCGAGCCCTGCCACGCCATGCCTTTCCACTACTCACCCCGCCACGCCATGACCGCCTTACCGTGTACGACTAATTTAGAGACCGCCGAACGTCTGTGTCGATCATCCTCTGCGAATAAGCCTTTCATCTTCGAGGACTTCCATCAGGTCCGCAGTGTCTTGATCTGCAAACTCAGGATCATCCAAAGCGGTTTGCTGAACGTCGCGGCCCTCTTGTGTAATTTCGTCCCATGCTTCCTGCCAGTCGCCCATGTCCTCGCCGGATACAGCGAACGTGCCGAACGAACCCTTGCCCTTTTCTTGGCGAAAGTCGCCGATCCCGCAGACAACGCCAGCGTTTGACAACAGCGACACGATAGAGTGAACGCTCAGCGTCGGCGTAACGAACGCGATATCTACTTCGGCGCACCAGCGTGGAAGGAAAGCCCGTGTCCTAACATCGGGCGTTTTGTTCATATCGGCGGATCGCACCACATCCATCTTCAGCAGAGGTTTGCCCCAGATACTAACTTTCTGTTGGGGCAGAAAAATCAGTCGCTGAACGCTCGTCTTTGTAACACCTGGCGTTTCCAGTGCCGCCGTCGCCATGGCCGCCTTGATGCCCGGAGCAGGAAAGCACAAAAGGGTATCTCCCGTTGGTTGGCGATAAACGCTGTCCCGAAACTCTTGTTCAGGATCGTGTTTTAATTGCTTCCGCTCGGCTGCGGTTTTCTTGCCCCCACCGATCAGTAGGGATCGCTTCGCCTTGGCGCTCATTGCGTTGAAGTAGAATGGCGTCGTGCCGATTAGCCTTAGAGTGACGCGCCCTTGCTTGAGCGCGTCGATTGAAAGTTCCTCGTTCTTTTTTGCGACAGCCATCAACCTGCCTCCACGAATTTGAGCTCTGTAACCTTCCACCCATCAAACATGTCGGGGCGGAAGTTCGCTCGGTTGTGACCGGAACGGCCGCTTGCCCAGAAGCTATGTGCTCGTCCCTCACATACGAACCAGCACACGCCATCAATCTCGATATCTTCCGCGCCCTGCCCGATCAGGTCAGTGATAGCCTGCATATGGTGCTGAACCTGCTGACCCACGGTCAGATCCTCTGCCTGCGTGGCGTTGGCAGTGACTGGTAGTAGCGATGCCGCAGAAGTCGCGGCCATGAACTTGCGGCGCTTCATGACGCACCCCCGATCAGCAAATCACCCGGAATATTCCCGCGGAAGAAGTCCAGCCCCTTCGGCGTGATGTACGTTGTCGGACGGGCCTTATCTTCCACAATGACGGTCTTAACTTCGAACAGACCGCGCTGCGTGTACTGGACGCGCGGGACCAAAGCCTGACCCTGATAGAACAAGTAGGTCTGTTTGAGCCATCGAATGAACAAGTTTGGCCGTGCCGAAAGTGCGCGGGCCGCATTCTGCAAGCCATACAGGCCGTCAGCGCTCATTAACTTGTCGTAACCCGCCGCCTTTGGCGTCAGTTCAAGCACCTTTGCCTTTGCTGTTTCAGCCTCCACCCTCAAATGCTCGATCATACCTAGCTGCAAAGCCGGGTCGTTATAGTCCACCTTAGCTGGCGAGCCGTACGATCCCGTCTTGCGGATCGTGGGTAGAATTTCCTCCATGACAAGTGTTTCGAACGGTTCCGCCTCTGGTCGATTTGACCGGATGATGAGGCGATACACGTCACCCTCTGGAATGATCTTAGTCTGAGGGTCCAGATCGGAGGGGGTAACGAAACGTGACCCCCCTACATCTAGGGGTCCCTGATTTAGGGACCCCACCGCTTGCGCTTTGCGGCAGTGGTCCTGTACGGCCTTCCGACTATTGGCGTAACCAAGAGCATCGGCCACGTCCTTAGCCACAAACCATGGGTCGCTGTCGATCTCAAGAACGCGAACCGGGTTGCCCTTAAACTCGAACGGCATAATCTGCATACCCATTATGCCACCCCCGCTTTAAGAGCGCCCAACAGGTTGTTGAACAACTGGTTGTCCAAATCCTTCCAGACATTGCCGGTCACGTACTCACCAAAGTTGTCCAAGGCGTGTTCAAGCTGCGCAACAGCACCTGCCATTGATGTGGGCTTTGCTGTGCAGATTTTCTCTTCAAGCTTTTGCAGGGCCAGCAACTCAGTGTCGGGATCACCCTCTGTCTCGTTGATTTGGCCTCGAAGCGCTTTCCACTGCTCGCACCATTCAATGATGGGTTCATCATGAACTGGGGCCTGAGCCACCTCAAGCGCGTGGGCTGCTGTGGCTGTGGCTGCAAGGGCTGGGATTGCCGCGAATAACGAACGGCGGTTGATTTTCTTCGTCTGTGATGCTATGTCCATTGCTGAACTCCAATTTTGATAGGTTGAGTTTTCATCGAAGGTCGCCGGAGTTCCCGCTCCAGCGGCCTTTATTTTTGAGAGGTGGCTTGATCGCCCTCCGCTCTCCGCTCATTCAAGCACATGATAATGTGCGTATTGAGTGAACGACCTTTCGTTCTTGCCTCATCACGTAGGAACTCCCGCAGGGATAGCGGCATCCTGATACTTGTCTGAACCACCCCCTCTCCTCCGCTTGCTGGCATTATCGTCTGCATCGCTTCGTCCTTTCATAAAGCATATAGCTATAAAGCATTATGCTACGCCTTGCGTCAAGAGAAAAATAAAGCATGTTGCTTGCGAGTAGGAGAATCGCATGGCCCGGCCACCAGCCTCTAAGCAAGTCCAGGTAAATTTCAGGATGCCTTCTGACCTTAAAGCGCGGATTGAGGCAGCAGCTGACGAAAGCAATCGATCAACAACTGCCGAAATCGTCGCGGCGCTTGAGGAGAAGTTTCCCCCTCCTCCTGTCGATGATTGGAGTTATATCTGGGAACGATCAAAGAAAATCTTGGATGAGATGGATGTACTAATCGCAGGGTACAAAGATCCCGAGGCTAATATTGACGACCTATCCAGTCGTTTTGCCGCGTTAAGCAAAAAACATAAGTTGCTGCTGGATTCCTTCAGTGAAGCCAGCGATCCCAGCCCCGATACTGTTGGTGACCGAAGCACCGTCGCCCACCGCATAAAACCGGAAAGGTAAGCAGCCCAGCACAAGATGGCCCTTGGCTACGATCAACAATCTTGATCTTTCGTCACACCAACCTTACCTTTCTAGGCGTAGTAAAAAGGATAAGTGTTGGACCCTATAGCATTTCCCGCCGCTATCGTAGCTGCATGGATCATCATCGTCATGTCGATGTGGGGTGTGAATCTGTATCGGAAAGAATGCGATAGTGGGGTGGAACCAAAGGGTTCCACTTGGTTCGCGGTGGTGTTTAGCAGCCTTTTTGGTCTCGGATACCTAGCTCAAGATTTTGGCTCACCATTCTTCTATAACCTTAGCCTTGATCTTGTCGGGGCACTTATTGGCCTCGGGACAGCCTACTTCGCGTCTCGGTTCCTAGTTCTTCTACGGCGGGGGCGGCACCAAACGCCAAAGCGGCGCCAGTAGAGTTCCTCGGTGCGATTCGAGGCATACCAGCTACGAAATCCTGAATTTCGTTTGCCCCACGTATCACGGACTTGTCCGCCGCTACCTTCGCGGCAGAACCCGCAACCATGAGCGGCACTGTAGCCCCGCTGCTGGCCACACCGCCGACGACATGTAGCGCCATCATCAACCCATTCCCAGAAGGGGATAGCTTGCCCAATAAACGCTTGGCGTTCTCCGCGTTATTCCCCCTGACAAAAGCGCGCATCATCTCGATCTCGCCTTGACTGAAGAACTTCGATTTACGCTCGTTGTTGATAATTGACGTGACTGCCTGACGATATTTGTTAACAATATTCCCGCCAGAACCGGATGCCGCCGTTTGATCTCGCGCTTTCGTAAATGCATCCTCCAAGAGCTGTGCTTTGGCATATTTCGCGTTTGCAGCGCGGGCGACTCCCATAAGATCGCTAGCGTTTCCCTTTTTGTCGATCACATGATCAATAGACGCAATAGCATCCAATATTTGCGGCTGATCTTTAGCGTTACTGTACCGCTTCCAAAGGTTCTTTCTGATACGATCAAGCTGCGTAAGCGTGGTATCTTTTCCCGACCTTCGACCAAGAAGTTCTAAGGTCGCCCTAAGAGCGCTGTCTGTCTCTTCAACGTAGTTATTTTCCTCAAACATCTTGCGGACGTGAATGGCAAGTTGCTCCATTGTCTCTCCATCAAATACCTCCCCAGCGTCGTCTGCCGCCTTATATGCCGCGTTTTTAGATGCTTTGAGAATATCGACTGTGGGTCGCTGTGCGCCTCGCACAAAGAGGTTCTTCACCCTTCCAGGTAGAGAGGCAGCGAGGTCGGTGACCTTTGGCGCAGCAGACCCGAACAACCCACCTAACATAGCACTTGTTGCTGCGCTTTTGGCGCGATCGTCACCCTCGCCCTCCATATATCCTATGGTGCCGCCAGCAGCAGCGCCGGCGATGCCCCCCGCGACAGTTCTGCCTGTGATGTTGCCCAGTTTCTTTACAGCACCAGCTGCCGCTAAGCCGGGGATGAAGGCCGGCGCGACGTCTGCGGCCAGCGACAGGCCGGGATGGTCCTCTTCAAGCTTCGATTCTTGGTCGCGATAGAACTTCGTTCTTTCGTCTCGATCACCACGCCCTATAGCAGCGTCAAAGGCTCCAGCCGCTTCGTCCCCAACGATTCCGAGCGTCAAACTCTCACCCGCTTTGTTCAACAGTGCAGCAGCCGTAGCGTCACGGTCTTGGCTTGCGTCAATTTGAGACTGAATTTGCGCCAAGTCAGGCTTCGGGATGCCAGGCGAAGCTATGCGATTCGCATGTTCTGCGCGCTGCAAACTTTCAGGTGAAGGTTCGAGCACCCCTGCTTTTGCAGCTTGCGCACGTTCGATCATTGCCTCACGTCTAGCGGCTGGAGGCTTCTCAACCACAGGGGCTTCCATCCAACGAGGCTTAGATGCCTCGGGCTTAGCCGCAGATACCTCTGCCCTTTCCACAATCGGCGCGCTCATCCAGCGAGGTTTCGGTTCGTCAGTCGGCTCAGCCGGCGGCATTGTGTTCTGAACCATTTCAGCGTCTTTCCAACCAGCCATTATGGCTTCCTCCGTGTTGACCCGTCCGGGCCGGTGAACATCGCACCTGATGGAAGGGCGTCATACTCTTCGTCGCTGTTGATGACAGCAGCTTCGGGTTCATTTTGCGTTGCTGGTTGTGTTTGCCCCCCACCCCCAGCACCACCATCTGCGACATCGGCATACAGACTTGCCTTCTCTGTCTCGGCGAGGCGATCGAGCATATCTCTCGTCATGCCAGACTCGAGAGCGATGATTGCCCGTTGGCGAGATTCTCTTTTTTGTCGCAGTAGCGCTTCACTGTCTCCCGGTTGTGGAAGATATGTTTTCCCGTAAAGTTCCTGCTCTTGTTCGGTAATCGCGGCGCCGGTGTCCTTGCGCAAAATGGCCTGCAGGAACTCATCACCGGCCTGCTTAGCCAGCTGGAAGTCTTCACTTTGAAACTCCCGGGCAAAGCCTGTCGGATCCAATTCAGCCAAACGTTCCCAGCGGTTAGAAAGTGCCTTGTCGTATTGATCAAGGGACTTGATTGCGCCCTTCGCTCTTGTCGCATAGACGAGGGTCTTGCTCTCGCCTTCGTTCAGCTTTTCCTGCTTACCTCCAACCCTGATGATTGAGCCATCTGGCGAGGTTACCGAAACGCCGTTGCCCTTTTTTGCCTGAGCATAATCAATCCGGCTAAGAGGTTCGCGACCGGCCTCCACCTCATCCCTAACGTAACGAGCATACTCATCGGGTGCAGGGTCAAGAACAGACGCCGCCTGCTCTTCTGTCAAGTGCCCAGCTTCCACATCGCGCGCCACCTTACCCTGCGTCGAGAGAGGCGCAGGCTTTCCGGCAACCATCTTCTCAACAGCCATACTGGGCGAAGCTAGCAGAGTGAGCTCCCGCATGATCTCATCGACGTCATCGAACCTTTTTTCGAACACGTTTCCGCCGCCATCGCTGTACACGGCTATACCGCCAATGGGGTTGCCTTGGGCATCGGTGATGAACCTCGTTGCCTCTTCATCCACGGTTAGGCTTGGGTCCATCGTCCCTGCCCGCTTCGCGGCTGAAAGCGAGTGTTTAATCACTCCATCAAAATCACCCAGGTGATAAGCGGCTGCGGCTCGGGCGTTGTCCAGAATAACTTCACGCCCGATCTGGCTATCCACGAACTCCACGTAGGCTTTGGCTTTTTCAGGCTCGCCTCGCTTCATGTAGAATTTCACGGCGTTTCGCGAAATCTCACGATAACGATCGACGTACTCGGTTTCCGCGCGTTTCATTTGCTTCGGGGTGTAGTTTTGCCCGGCTGGCAGGCCAAGGACGGCGCCAGACTTGTGAGCCAACTCTAGCGTTTGTTGCGCTTCGATTGTGGCGGCCCCGATAGCAGTGTCGCCTGCGAGATTATCGCTCCCCTCACCTCCGGCCAGCGGCTGAAGCGGTTCCTCTGGAATAGCCCCCATGGATGTTGAAGGAGAGCCGACGGTGCTTCCTGTCGGCTGTTGTGCAGCTTGCGGAGCAGCAATATTTCCGCCAGAGGGCGCGCTACCGGGCGCGGTGTTGCGTAGCACCTGATTAGTGCGTTCACGTGCCTCAGCAACGCGCGTTGCAAAGTCTGCATCGCTTTCGCCAGACGCGGTTGGCGGCACAGCATTGGCAGGTGCTGTGGGCTGTGGTGCAACTGATGGGGCAAGTGCACCGAGGCTCAATTCATGCCGCGCAGATACAGACGGATGGCGTTGGGACGGAGACCCATCAGCGCCACGCTCGACAACCCCGAGCGGGTAGGATCTTGGATCCACCCTAGGGTTAACCGCGCGCCCACCCTGAGCCGCGGCTGGATTAGGTGGAACAGCGCCTAGCTCTCTTGCCTGTTCAAGCATCTCGGCCTGACCCCGCAAGAACTCCCGTTCCTGAGCCTCCCGTGCGTCTTTCTCTGCGCGCTTTGCGGCCGCGTACTCATACTCATCCATCTGGTTGCCGTGAGTGGCGGAGGCACGAGCTTCTCGGCTGTTGCGCAGCCCAGACATCTGCTCATACTCAGCCATCTGCGCGCCGTGCTTTTCTTCGTTGAGGGCGTCTAAGCGCTCTTGGCGAGCGCGATCTAGTTCGCGATCTTCTTTCTCATCGCGCCAATCTCTGCCTTTGAAATATCCATCAACGAAGCCTGATACTATCGAAACCATGGGACAATCTCCTTACACCGGGCCGACGCCCATGGGGCGCAGCTTTGCGCCAAAACCTAATTTCTCGTTCCCTAAAAGCGCGTCCAATTGCGCGTCGGGAACACTTGCAAATTCTGGCCACTGTGCCCGCATGGCGGCTCGATCAGGTGCGGTGGCTTTGGGTGGTTCCGCTTGCCGCTGCGGCAACTCAATGGATCTCGCGATTAAGCCTACGCTACGCTCGTAATTTGGGTCTGTGGCGTATCCTGAGCGTCCCAGTGCGACCAACTGTCCATCCAAGTCCTTAGCGGCCAGCATAGGCTTGTATCGCGGATTTTCTTTCAGAAAAGAGCCGTATCCGTCGACACTCTCGCCCATGTTTTGATAGCCACGGAAGCTGTCATTGATACGCACGGTTTTTCCGTCGATAACCTCGTTCGTCGCCATGGTGTTACCGCCAGCCTTTCCGTGCGACTTGATACCGAAGTAGTTATTGCCCGGAGCAGACTTGCCCCAGCCAGTTTCCTGCGCCGCTTGCGCTATGATTAGGCGCGGGTCCAACCCTGTTTCTTCTGAGACGCGAAGAGCGTGGGGCATCATTGCTTCAATAAAGTCTTATTTCCCGACAGGACCGCCACCCGGGCGAGCCCCCAAAGACATTGGGCGGGAATTTGTGGATGCGCGCGCCAAGTTATCGTTACCAGCACCGCCCGCAAGCTCCTCGTCACCCATGGGGATGAACGGCGGTGTGCCTGTACCATCGTATCCGCTTCCCGAGGGAACCACGGGCGGTATTGCGCCCATACTTTGAAGCACGTCGAGGTATTTATCCTGACGCGCGTTTTCCTCCGAGCGCAGCTTGCTGTCCTCTTTCCGCGCCTTTGCCCGGTCGAAGCCTTGACTGAACCCTCCGAAGAACCCCCCGCTCATGCCGATTTACCTCCGGCCATCTTGGAGACCTTCTTATCAAGCTCCTGAACGGCGCCAAGTGTCACGCCCATCATGCTAATGGGGTCGATGGTCTTGCCATCCCCCTTGCCCGTGGCCTTGGCGAAGTCTTCCGCGTAGGGGCCGATATGCTCGCCGCTGTCGGCAACCCCGTCCTTGTACTTCCACTTCTCGACAGGCATCTTGCGGATCGCGCCCAAGCTGCCCTTGGCGGGCCGCTTGTCCTCTTTTACATCCTTCGAGGACATCATGGGCAGCGCGCCGACAACGGACCCAAGCGCGCTACCAAAACCGCCCATCATGTTCTGATCGGCGCTCCACGCCTGCATTTGCGCGTCGTGCTGCTTGCCCAGAATGCTTGCCTGCTGCCCATACCCGGACATAGCCCCACCAAACCCGGCCTGAGCAGCACCGTTCGAGATCCCCATAGCTGTGCCAGGGTTGACCGCCATGCCCTTACCCATGTTGATGGCATTGGCGCGCATACCGTCTGCTTTGGCTTCATCTTGCAGGATGGACTGTCGGCGGCCCATGTTGGCCGCACCGGCGGTGGCCAGTGCCTCGGCAGAGCCACGCGAAGATGCAAGGGCAGCATCGCGACCGGAATCGGGTCGAACGCCCATAGAGCGCAAGCGGCGGTTGTCCGCGTCCCGTTGCATGGAGAACTGCTGACGCACGTCGGCAACGGCCTCAGAGGCGCGTTGATCCGCGTTAAGCCCGATCTTTTCTTTGTCCTGGGCGGCCAGCGCGTCGGCGGCATATTCGGCCTCCAACGGCACAAAGTCCCGCTCATACCGCGCCCGATCATCGGCGGCCCACTTATTAGTGATCTCTGCCTGATCTTTCATGAAGGCCATCATTTCCTGGCCGGTTTCCGCTGACATCCGCGCCGCTTCGCCCATCTGCGGATCAGGTTTCGGTGCGCCACCCCCGCTCATGCCAAGTCCTCCTTGTACTGCTCAAGGGTTTCGTGGTGGGTGAAGAACTGACGGACATCCATGCTAACAGAGCGCATGTAGTCCCGCCCGCGCGTGAGGTAGATCACGAAGGCGATAAGCTCAGCGTACCAGTCGCGCAGGACATAGCTGAACACCTTGTCGTTCTCGCTACCCTGCTCAAGCTCGTTGGCATCGAGCCAAGCGTTGATGCCAGTAATCATCACCGCCGCAAGCTCGTTGCGGTAATTGGCAAAGAAGGGGTTGAGCGGCAATTCGGTCATAACTGCGAACAGGATGCGCGTCAGGTCGGCCTTTGTGACCTCCTTGTCGCCATCCCAAAGGTCGTCAATCACTTCGCAAAGGTCGAAGAATTGCAGCAGGAAGCCGACGGCTTGGTCATTGCCAACCCACTCGCGCAGTTTTCCGTCTCGGATGTCGCGCCATTCGGGTGTGTCGAACGCGGGGCGCGTGGGTATCGTGTCAGGCTGTGCCATCATAGTCTCCGTGGATAGACTTGGGCCGCACGTCCTGCGCGATATGACCTAATCGGCGGTCAATGATAGGACAATAGCATCTTCACCGCCTGTTACGCTAGGGCGTTTGCGATACTCGAAAGCGAAGCCCGCTTGGAGGCAAGCCACCTGACCGGCCACGTTGCGTTCGGGCAAGGTCGCATTGATCGCTTTCAGGTCCAGCATCTTCGGGTGAAAGGCGAGCTGCTTGTATCCGTCGATCACCTCGGGCCGCATTGGGGCGCCAATAGGGGCGAGATGCACCTCAGCCACGCCACCGGCGAAGTTTTGAAACACGGCAATGCACGAAACCTCGCCGCTGTCCTCCATTGCTCCGAACGCGATAGCATCTTTGTGCCATCCTGGTGTGCCCGTCAGGTTCATAGCGGCTTCCAGCATGGCGTCTTGGTTGGCTTTGGTCAGTTTCAAAGGCATGGCAGAGCCCCTTTTGATCTCAAGTTGGTGGTTGCGGCCAAACGATTTCCGCAAAGTCTTCAATGTTCTCGGGCAGATCGCGCAAGGCTTGTCGGTACGAGGCCCATGCTTGACGCTGCTCTGCTGTGTGTGGGCTGTCGGGAACCTGGGTCCAGTCTGATGTCGCTAAAAGGCGGTTCCGACGGCTCCTAACCTCACGCATGGCCGCAGCATAAGCCTGCGCCTCGATCACGCCCATAGGCTTTCGTATGATGCGGCCATCGGCAGAAACACGGTGCGTATCGGCGTTGAGGTCATTTGCCACATCATCTTCACGATGAATGCAGGAATGCCCCTCTGGAATAAGGCCTTGCGGCACTGCCCCAACGGGTGGCGCGGGTTTCATCACTGATTGGATTTCACCATCTTCAAGGCGGTATACGATCAGTATCATTTCCACCTCCCGATAAGGTTCATGGTGGTCTGAGCACCTAGTTCTACGGTGCTATCTTCACCGTTCCATAGAAGGGCAACGATCAAGGTAATCGCGTTGCTGGTAGTATTGTTGAATGATGCGATTGCACTGATGGTTGGATAGTCGTTGATCGCCTCCATATTGAAACGCTCAATGATCAATCCGTACTGTGTTTCAAGCCGAAAACCCCATGTTTTTGGCCCCGAGGTATAACCTTGCGCCAAGCTACAGACGACCACAACATCACCATAGGTGTTTGGTGGGATGTCAACGGCGCCAGAAATGGCTGGTCTTAGTGAACCGTTACCAGCCAAAGAGGTCGTTCGTTTGGTGTATGAAGCACCAGTTACCGCGTTGCCCGCAATTTTCAGGGTATCAACGGAAAGATCTTTGATCTTAGCCGTGTCAATCTGAGCATCACCAATGTTTGCGTTGGTGACATAAAGGTCTTGAGCATGGACACCGGCGGGGATGTATTCCCCCCCGACATATCGCCCGGTCGGGTAGACCGCGAAAGGTGTGAAGTTTCCCTGACCACTGCTGTTTACAATACGGAACGTAGCATCGTTGATGATGAAGTCGCTGACGGGCTGGCCGTTGATAAGGCGGGATAGCAGACCGAAGCCTGAGATGTGGCCGTTATTGTTGATCCTGATGCCATACTGCGCCTTCACACCATCCACGGAGACAATCAGCGATGATATGGCGGTGGAGTTGCCGTCTAGTTCAGTCTGGAAGGTGTCGAACTTCCCGTCTACTTCTGTGCCAAGCGTCTCAATGCCTTCCATGGCCTGATCGAACAGCTTGTTATAGTCCTTCAGCAGAGCCTTGGACTCGGTATCGATCGCTGCAAACTGTGCGGCGATCTGCTCTCCTACACTACCCGTTCGACCGCTTCCTGTGTCGCCATACTTCCCAACCCCAGCAACCTCCTTCGCGACCTCTCGTTTGAGGTTTTCGAGGTCTTTGAACCGCACGGCGTGTTCGGACTTGTCGCCGCGCAACCCCGCCAGCACCTCGGCTTGGTTGAGGGTGCGTTCATCCAATGGGCTGCGGCGCTCCACCGGAGGCTGTGTTGCCCGGGGCTGCTCAGGAACAAGGGCAACGCCCTGCCAAGGGTTGCTTTCATCAGCCATCAGTTCCCCACCAATTCGGCAATGTCGCTTGCAAGGCTAATGCCCGTTACCGCGGCATAGCCTTCGATCTCGATCTCCCACTTGTCCGCGGTAAACCCACTGGGCAGCCTCGTAGCAAAGTTGATGTCCGTAGTGGTGTGGACCAAATTGCCATCGGCATAGATACGGATGGTGCAGTCAGGATCGGTTGGGGTCGCCTTTGTGCCGGCCACGTCGTCTGTCTCGACAAAGATGGCACCGAAGTTGTCATATCCCGGCAGCACGATACGACGCCCACGCCATGACTGCTTCTCGATGGTGGCCCCATTGCGCGGGTCGAACTCTTTCACCACGGCATCGCCTTCGATGTAGTAGAGCGAGCCCGTGTCTGGATCGAAGTAAAGCAAGGTCGGTTCGATGTCGGCTTCGATGAAGAAAGGCTGCTCGCCGCTCAGATCGATGATGCCGAACTTGCGCGGCCCGTTCGCTACAGGCTGATAGGTAAAATGATACCGCCCGCCGCGCTGTGATGCCCGGATGCTCTGCGGCCGCATGGCGCGCCACTGTTCTTCCGTGAATAGACGGCGGCTCACCACCTCGGCCCCGCGCTGGCTGACCACCACAAGCCCCTCATAGGACGCATAGGCGACGGAGTAGCCCATATCCACGATACTCGCGTCATTAAGGCATGGCAGGGTGCTTTCCAGCTTCTCCATAATCATAAGCGAAGGGTCGGAACCCTGCACCATGAACGGCGTCCCTTTGGTCAGGACGGCCACGAATGTACCGAATGCGCCAAGGCCCACGATGTCGGTGTCTGTCGTCATGCGGTATTTGATCGGCCAGGCATGGGGCTTGTACGGTTCGCAAAACATAAGCTCGCGCCCACGGAATGCCGCCATAAGTCCATTGGGGAGAGGTATCAGGCCGCGCGCGTCGTCCTCGGGCGGGTTATAGTCCGTGCTGGGGATGGGCTCATTCAAGAGTTGGTTGAAGTCGTCCTCTTGAACGCTTCCAGCTTGCCCAACGGTCAATTCAGTGAGGAAATAGAAGTCTGTCGTGCCTGCAAGGCTGGTCTTGGACCGGTAGACCCTGATCCGGTCAATACCGCGCCCGCTTTGCCCCGGCGCCGATACGCTGAAGGTGGCGGCGTCGGTTTTGCCGATCTTCAAAAGGGCCGAGGCTGGGGCCGGTGCGCTTTCTTCATCGAACTCGGTCACATAGGTGTAGGTGTAGGTGACGACTTCCTCAGTCGCCGCATAGTCGCCATCCTCGAACGGTGCCTTACTGACATCAGGAAACACCGAGAAGAAGTCCGTGATAGACGCGCTGTTGAGGGGACCATGGGTGCCAGCAACGTAGTTTTGCTCAAGAAGCAAGCCGAAGCGCCCCGCTGCGCCCGATGGTCGGCTGCGGTCGAGGCGATAGACGCGGATCTTCAACGTGCCTTCCGGCAGGACCATGTTGCTCAGGACCACCCGCTCGCCGTCGACGCGCACGATGTCCGCTGAAGGTGAGGCGATGGTCTCGCCCTTCTCCGTGATGGCGCTGTATCGATAGTCGAACGTCTCGGGCGGTAGCTCCGGGTCTGGTGGGTTTACATAGACTGTGGCCAGCGATGGCGCGTTTCCAACGTCCTGCGTTACCCGTGTGACCGTGGCGGCCAAGCTGGGCGCATAGAGTGCCAGCGCGTAGTCTGTCCCGCCGACGCGCATCTTAGGCGCGCCGCCATCGCCCATGAAGTACAAGCGGTCCTGCGCCACGGGTCCGGGCGTTGCATATACGTCCTCCTGATCGAAGCTGACAAAGTTACCGTTCCACTTGAGGAAGGTGGCCGGGGCTGTTGCGAAGGTGTGGGCGGTGACAGGCGCTTTGATCGGGCCGATTGAGCCGTCTTCCAGCCGGGTGTTGCGCGCGATCTGCGCATAGTTGCCTGGCAACAGGCGCGGGTGCAGCCGTGGAATGGAGCCTTTCAGGTCGGCAGAGCGAATGAGCATGGCTTACCTCACATCCAGCGTGGCTTGACGCGCACGGGGGCGCGCTGCTGGCCGCGTAGGTTGGACCCGAAGTGCGTGTTGCAGGCGTCTTCAAAGGCCTGCCGGTGTACTGCGGCCATCTCCAAGTCGGTGAACGGCTGGTTGTTGGTCGACATGATGCGCCAGAGCGCGCCGTCGGCCAGCTTCTCGGCGTATTGCGTCACCATGAACTCAGGCAGGACGTTGTAGGCATCATCCAGCGGGTTATCTTCATCCAACCCTACCGCCTGACCATGGCGAGGCTTGAGGAAGCATGAGACGCGAAGTTTACCGCGCTCGAATGGATAAACGGACACGGTGCCAGGGCTGATCTGAGTGATGTATTTGGCCGGTCCCTCGTTTTCGCCCCCGGTAAGCTCGTCAGGCTCCACATCAGTGAACTGCGTCGGCGTCAGAAGGTTGCCGTCCAACGTGGCTTCCTCAAACTCATGGATGGTCGCGTTGAATGGGGCCAGCATACAGCCCTTGCTGCTGTTGAGGTTCGAGGTCAGCACCTGCCGCCAGCACCGGGTCCGCTCGCAAAACTCAATTGCGGCCAGCCGCGCCTGAAACTGCGCATAGGGCAGCGGTACGGTTGGCACCTTGGGCAAGATGTAGGGCATGAGCTCGTCAACGCTGGCAGTCATGGCAAAAGACATGGGTTATTCCCCCGAATTTGCGGCTGCCAGCGACATGCCGTTTTCAGATTGCGAGAAATTGGTCACGGAATCGCGGAACAGCGTGTAATGCGCGGCGGCGCGGGCCGCAGAGCCAGCAATACGGGCGTCTTTCGAGTAGGCGCGGTAGATCACATAATCGACAAGCGCGTTCATGTAGATGTCAGGCACGTCCACAGCATCGGCATAGCTGGCGATGTCGTCCGCATCCGCACCGGGCACAGGGCTTTTGGTGGGGTATGCGCCCACTACCGCCTCAATGATCCCTGTGCCGTCGTTTCCGGGGGCGACATAGAACTGGTTGGGGTCCGCGATGTCGTGGATCACATGCACCACCTTCTTGGCGAAGGGGATCACTGCTGGGTCTTGCCACCCTGGCATGTGGCTATCCATGATCGAACGCGAGTCGAGACGGCGGATCGCGCCGCCGCCCGTGTTGGCATCGACCATGTTGCGGGATACGCGGGAGAGAACCGTGTATTCAGCCGGGAGGGTTTGCAGAGTGCCTTCATCAAGCTCAAGGTTCACGGTCTTGGAAACAGCGTTTGGCTTGATGGTCACGATCTCGCGCAGACCGTCGTTCAGGTAGCCGTGAAGCTCTGTCACGGGCCACCTGATGTTGCTGGCGTCTTGTAGCGTGGTCGCTGCGCGCGCCATTACGTCTTTGGTCTGGAATGTCACCCGGTATCTCCGTCAGTAAAGGAGGCCGGGTTTTATGCGGCCCCGGCCTTGTCTTCGCGCGCGGCCTTGATCTGGGCGCGCATGGTGTCGTCTTTGGCTTGTGGGTGAGGCTTGCGGCCTACTTCGGTCTCGAATGCGGCGCGCAGCTGGTCGGTGTCCATGTCGTCAAGCGCGGTATCGCCTGCGGTCTTGGCGGGCTGCTGCGGCGCTGTGTCCTTCTCGGGCGCTTTCGGCTCGCTGTTGCCTGCTTCCGGCTCGGTCTGCTGTCCCTGTTCCTGCTGCGGTGCCTTGGCCTGCCCGTCACCCTTTTCGATCTTGAGGCCATCAACACTTGCGCTCTTGATCTCCGCGCCACCAGTGGCCCCCATGGGCGTAGCCGGTGCGGAGGCCGCGGTATCGCCACGCAGCAGCTTGTAGCCCTCGGGGATCTGCAAGAACCGCTCAATGTGGTCGGGGTTCACCACCGGCGCGACCTGACGGCCTTTGTCGTCGTCAATGAAGTGGTACTTGGCCCCGTCCAGCGTCACATGCGTACCGCCCTTGCGGTAGAGGATCGAATGGATGATTGCGGCTGTTTCGGTAGACATGGCAGGTGCCTTTCTGAGAGGGGTTACGATCAGCCCGCACTTATGGTGAGGCGCGGGCTAACCGGACAATGAGCGGCCTTACGAGGTCGCTTCGATCAGGACGTGCAGCTTCTTGGTTGCGCCTGCCGTGATCTCGGTCGCGGTCTTCACGCCGATGGAAACGGGTGTTTCACCGTTCTCAGCAAGCGCGGAGAGGGCGATCAGGCCGGTAGAGCCGCCGGTGTTGGCTGCTACGCCATCGATCAGCGCGTCGTCACTGGTGCGCGCGGCATCCAGCGAGCCGGGGTTGCCGGACATCAGGCCGATGTCGAGGGCGTTGGTGCCGATGTTCTCACCGATGAACTGGAAGCCGGTGATGCGGCCATAGGGGAACAGCGGGAACAGTTCGAGGATGTCGCCGGTGTCGAGGCCTTCGGTGAAGGTGTGAGTGAACATATACTTGATCACTTCACCTTTGCGGTGAGGGTGCGGCACCGGTGTGCGGGCGTTCCCTACGAAGTATTGCGATTGCTTGATAGCCATTGGACTGTCTCCGTTCTGGCGTTGAAAGGGTGAGAGGCGCCGCTAGGGCGCCCCATCAATGGCTCAGTTCGGGTTCTTACAGGCGGTGTCGAGCGCGCAGACACCGAAGTCGAGGTCGTTGAACCGCGTCTTCTTGATGCCCGCGATCAAGCCGCAGTAGATTTCGATCTGGTTGTCGGCGTCGGTCATTTTCTCGACCCACGACATCCGGGCACCGTTGCCACCGGAGCCGTATGCAACCACACCGGCCTGACGGCCCAGCAGGAGCGCGCGGCCCGCGTCAACATCACCACCAGCACCGTAGTCATTGAAGCGGCGAACCGATTCATGCTCATGCAGGACCATGTTGTTGATCATGCCCAAACCACCTTTGCAGATGGGCGAGTTGCGGCCTTCCGAGGTGGCGAGGGCTTGGCTGATCTTCGACCAAGAGAGATCACCGGTCTCCACGCGCATGTCGTAGGCTTGGAAGGGCGACATCAGCACCACGAACCGCTTGCCGCCTTCCACGTTGACCGGGCTCATGCGAACCACATTCGGGTTCACCGCGTTCATCATGGTTGGCTTCACGGCCACACGCTCAAGGAACGCGACGTTCATCTTGTCGTTGGCGGTGATGGTCGCCTTCGACGTGGCTGAACCGGCGTAGAGGATGTGATCCGCGTCAGGGGCTTTGATCGGGTTGCCGGCGAATGCCTTATCGAAAACGCCGTCTTGGTTGATCGCTTGGAAGCCAGCATCACCAGAGAGATAGACGAAATATCCTTCATCCATCCACTGAGCGACGTACTCAGAGGTACGGTCGCGGGCGATGCGGCGCAGGTTGTGCAGGGTGCGCTTGCGCGACATGCGACCGGCAGCCGATGCACCCTTACGGGCTTGGTCGATCTTCACCTCGTCGGTGTAGAAGGTCAGGCTTTCGGCGGAACCTTCGACGCGGTTATCACCCAGTGTCATGCCACCGCGCAGGCGCATGGACAGGTCGAACTGGATGGTGTCACCGGCTTCATCTTCGAGCTCAACCTTGCGCTCGATGATGTTGTTTTCACCTTTGCCGATGAATTTGGTCCAGTAGGACTGCTTTTCGGTATCTGTTGCGAGCGAAGTAGCCCAGCGACGGACTGCTTTCGGGTCGTTAACCCCAACCACAGTTTGCATTAGAACGTCTCCTTAGAGTCAAACTTGAGAATGACCCAGGCACGTCCTGCGCTTGGTATATGAACGGTGTTTACCACGCTTTAGGCGATCTTATCAACCTTCTTGGGCGGGGGTCTGAACGATGCTGCCCGCGCGCCTCACGATGGTCTTGTGACGGGGGGCATCGACCACGATGCTCAATACCCCCTCGCCCGACCGGACCATGCGGATGATCGTATCATCGCCTACGGCAATCTCATGCGGGATGTGATTGTCTTTGGCGGTCAGTTTGGTCTTCCACATGGTACTAGCCCCCTCAGACTTCTTCCAAGAAGCGTTCTTGCTGCTCGGGCGTCATGCTTGCGAATGCAGTCTCAGCCGCAATCGGGTCTTTCATGATCTGCCGATCGATGGCGGCGAAGCGGCTGTCTTCCACCTCGGCGCTGGTGTCGCTGTTGAAGTCGGCCAGCGTCTGCGGTGCCTTGGGCTTCTCGCCCTTCTTCACTTCCAGCTTTTCCTCGGGGCCCTTGTCCTCGGCCTTCGCCTCGCCTTTGGCCGCCGGTGGGGCGATCTCAAGCGGCGTACCGTTGCGGGCCTCGTATTCGGCAGCGTAGAGGCGGTGCGCCATCTTGATCTGGGCATCGCGGCTCATGTCGGCATAGGCCTGATTGCCTGTGACGGCGCGCAACTGGCGGTCCCAGCCTGCAAGGTGGTCGTCGCTCCAAAGCTCGGGCGCGGCTTCCTTGTAGGCTTCAAGACGGTTGAACCAGTGCTGTTGCTGCTGTTGAGCGGCGTTCTGCACCACGTTCTCGGCCTGTGCGATGGCCGCCTGAGCTTGCGCCTGTTCGGCCACGATAGCCTTCTGCTGCTCGCGGTATTCCTCTGAGGTCAGTTCCCCATCGTCATACTTCGACAGAAGTGCCTCAAGCGCCTGATCGGCCTCGGCCAGCTTCGCCTCTGCCTCGGTGGTGTCGGGGACTTGCGGCATCTGAGGGTCTTCAACCTCGGTAGGCTCGGCGGCCTTCTCCGCTGTTGCGGCATCATCAGCGGCCTTCTGGGCGTCCGCTGCGGCCTGTTGGGCTGCTGCGTCATCATCCCCGGTGGCTTGGTCCGCGATGTCGCCTTCCTCGGCGGGTGGTGCGCCCACGTCACCCTTGGCCGGGTCGTCGGCGGCGGCCTTGCCCGCCTCGGCGTCAGGGTCTTCGATGGTCACGATGGGATCGTCACCCTGAGACAAAAGCTCAATCTCGGCATCCTCGAAGCCCGCTTCCTTCAGGCTTTCCACGGTAAATTCTTCCGGGATGTGATCATGGTCGGTTTCGTTCACGCGAAAGGTCATGGCGTGTCTCCTTTGGTTGTGTGGTTCAGGCGTCGGTGCGCTGGTTGTCGTCGTCGTAGAAGACGGCTTTCACAGCGAACATGCTGGCCGTTTCGACGTGCGTGAGTGCGATACTCCGGCGGCGGCTTGCGGGTAGCTGATTGACCACCTCCGCAAGCTCATTCGCCTTCTGTTTGATTTGATCCACCAATTCATTGTTGGAGGGATTGAAGTCTTTCGCGGTCACATCGGTAGTCATGTCATGCGTCCTCTTGGTTTGCGGCGCCTGCCTGATCTTTCAGGCGTTTGGCGCGGTCGGTGATGTTGTTCATGTCGTCGGTTTGCTTGCGGGCCGCTTCTTCCGTCTCGGCCTTGTGGTTGGCGTTGATCTGGGCGATGGCGATCTTGGCTTGGGCTTCGATCTCAGCGATCTTGATGTCGCCTTCCTCTGCGATCCGGGCCTTCTCGATCTCCACGGCGCGGTACGCTGCATCGGCGCGGGCATCAGCTTCCGCGATCTTCTGCTCGTACTTGGCGGTTTGCTCCATGGCCTGCTCACGCAGCTTCATCAGCTCGCGCTCAAACGCCTGCTGCTGCTCCATGAACCGGCGCTCGATCTCTGCGCCCTGAGCGGCGTTCTCGCCCCCCTGCCCGGCGCCTTGAAGCTCTGCGAGGATCTTCTGAGCCTCTGCGCTCGCCTTCTCGGCCTCTGCCTTGGTCTTAGCGGCGTCGGCTTCCTTCTCGGAAAGCTCGGCCATGGCTGCGCGCTGCTGAAGCTCGTTCTGAGCCTGTTTGGCGGCCATACGCTCGGCTTCTTCCGGTGTCGGGTTATCGGGATCGGCGTCGGGATCCTCTTGGCCTGTCACCTCACGGATGCGCTTCACCAGTTCATCACGCTTCGGCACGTCGAGGGCTTCCACAATGAGGTCCATGATGCCCACAACCATCTGCGGCGCGGTCGAGGATAGGCGGCCAGCTAGTTCAAGTAGCTGCTCGGCCTGTGCCTGACGGGCTGTCGCGCGCCAGTCTTCCTCAGACACCACAAAGTCGGCTTTGAACTCTGCGATGCTGTTCTCGGGGTCGCCGTTGTTGATCGCCACAAAGTCCGGGTTGCCGCGGCTGTCCGTGATACGGAACTCGTCTTCCTCGGTGTAGTATTGCTCCACCATGATGAGGGACTTCTCGCCATGGATGGCCCGAGAGAGGCGCAGGTTGTCGAAGAATAGCGACGTGGTTAGCTGGCCTTGGTCCTGACGTGCCAGAATGGCCTTGCCGCTGGTGGCGTTGGTCTTGCGGCCAAGGTTCTCGTCGGTCACGCCGCTGACCTGCTGGATCATCTGGGCATCGCGCGACATCATGTCGACGTGGGCGGCAGCAATGTCCCGGTCTGCTTCGATCTTGGGCGCCTGCTTGCCCTGCTTGTACTGGATCACCGCGTCAGGGCGCGCGGCCTCGTTGCGCAGTTCTTCCAGATCATCCACCGCACCTTCTTCGACCGTCACACGGGTGGTCGAGAGGTGGTGCAGCGACTTGGCGGCGCGGCGGTTAAGGTCACGTTGAATGTCGCGCAGGCCCCGGATCATGCCGTAGGGCATCCCATCACGGGCGCGGCGATAGCCCCAGAGAGGGGTGAAGGGGAAGCGGTTGTGGCGGTATGGGCTGCGGCGCACGTCCAGCAGGCCGCTATCGGTCAACAGGGCGCAGTGAACCACCTGACGCGGGCGAGTGGAGAGGAAGGCGCGCCCCTCGTTGTACTCTGCGACATGGCCGGGGCTGTATGGGTCGAATAGCTCGCCGTGGAACTGGCCGCCCTTCATCACGGCTGCATCGGGCACCATTCGCTTGAACCAGCACTCAATGACGCGCACACGGTCGCGGTTGGCCACGGCGTTCTGACGGTTGCCGCCCGCATAGCTGTGGAAGTGCTCGATCTCCTGAAAATCCATGGCGTCGTCGCCGAGATCGTCAGACATGAACATGCCGCTGCCGGATTCATTGGCTGCGCGTTCGATCATCCCGGCCCGGTGGCGCCAGAGACCCATAGCGATGTCCACGTCCAGCCATTTGACGCGCATCTGATACCGGGCGTCCTCAAGGTCATAACGAACGGCGGTGCTGTCATAGAGCATGGAGCGCCAGTTCTCGGAGCGCATGATAACCTTGGCGTGGTCGTCGTCGCTGCCCTGACAGGCTTCCAGCCAGCCTACACCGGCCTTCACTGCGGATTGGAAGGCATCGGCGGTTGCGCTTTCAAAGTGAGAGGCGTCTGAGACGTGCTTGAGCAATTGCGTCTTGCGCTCTGCGGCCTGCACACCGCGCTCGTTACGCGCGAGGATGCGGTAATCCATGGTCGAGCGGCGTTGCGATCCGAGAACCCAGTTCACAGAGGTATGGATCATGTTGAAGACCAGCGGCGCTTGCCCGCGCTCGGCTAGGATCTCAAGTTCATCCTCGGTGAATTGGATGTGGTCGTAGAAGTCCTCGTCCATTGCCATCTGAACGCGGTTCTCTGCCTGCCGGTCGAGCTCACGGATGTAGTGGCCCATGAGGTTCGTGTGCAGGTTCCAGCCTTGCGGGCTGTCCAGCCATGCGGTCTTGCGCTTGAGATTGCGGTTCGGGTCCGGGGTATCATCCGGCAGGAACGTGTCACCCGGGGCCTTCTTGCGTCCGCCGTGATAGACCAAGCTGCCCGATACATCGTCACCGGATGGCCGGTTGCGCTTTTCATCAGGGTTAAACATTGGCGCGGCCCCCTGCTCGTTCAACATTACACATCGTTCGTGATCTCCGTCTCTTTAAGGGTCGACCCTGACAGACGGTCTTTGATGATAAGGTCGCCTATGGCCTCGGTTCCAAAGTTCGGCTTAGGCGGCATGTTGTAGAGGTCGCGCAGGCTATCGTTGATGGCGCTGAGGATGGGGATGAAGCCGTTGGGCAATAGGCCTTCTTCGATCCAGCCCACGATGGCGCGCTTGGCGTGTTGGCGGTCGCCAATAGTCTTGTCGTCGGACACGGCATAGCGCCAAGCCTCACGCATGGGGATTACCACCGGCACGGTGCGGCCTGCTGCGATGGGGCGGGATGCGTCCAGGAGGACAAGGCACGGCTCTGTGCGGCCCTTCTGGTCGTCGTGCGTCAGCCATGTGCCAATGCAAGTGATACCTTGGTGCGTCCGCTCAAAGTGGCGCTGTGCGAGATTGAGGGCGGGGCGAATAAGAGAGGTCATGCGGTCAATCCTGTTGCGCGGCGGCGCTGTTTCGATGTGGGTTTGTGGGCGTGACCGCGCACGATTTCCTCAAACACCTGCCCCCACTGTCGGAAGGCATCGGCATAGTTCGAGAACCGGTCGTGCATGGGCTGGTCGGTGAAGGCATCGAGGCGCGGGTTGTACGTTTTGCGGTAGTTATCCAGCGCGGCAACGCCATCGACGCACTCAACGTCGTCAATGTAGACGTTGCTGCCCATGGCAAGGCGCGTCTGATTGATGCCGGTTAGGACTTGCGGGGTGCGCGGCACGACTTGGAAAGAAAGGGCTGGCAGCAGCTCGCGCAAAATTTGGACCGCGCTCTTACCGGTCTGAAGGCTCTTGTTCTCAGCATCGTGCGGCAGATAGTGAACCCCGGACAGGTTGACACCGGCTGAGAGAAGGTACTGAGCGTAGTGTTCCAGTTTCTCGCCGCTGTTTTCGTAGCATTTGATGAAACGATGTTCGCCAGCGACGATCTGATGAAACCAGATCGCTGTGGTGTCATTCCAGCCCAAATCCCAGAAGGTATTGACCGGCGCTGATGAAACGTAGGGTACATGCCGAATGCGGCCCTCTGAGCGAAGGCGCTGCATCTCGTTGGTGTAATAAGCACCATGCACCTTGCCCTGACGCCAGAAGCCCTGAAGCAGCGCGTCACGTTCCTCTGGCGCAAGCTGAAGCAGTGCCTCACGGTAGCCTGTTGAGCTCAGATAGGTGTTCTCCGACAGGCGAGCCGGGATGAACCGCCGATACATGCTTGTGATCGTGCCAAGTTCTTCATCCACGATGTCAACGGGAACAAAGGTTTCTTCGCCGGTCTCCTGAATACCCCAACGCTCCATGACCCACTTCTGGCCTGGGCCATCCGGGTTCGTGGTCGCGCGGATGTAGCGAGGCAGCGTCTTGTCTGTCGATCGGCAGCGGGAGAACAGGTATAGATAGCAGACATCGGTGGTCCAAAGGGTCAGTTCGTCAAAGCCGATGTAGTTCCAAGCCCGGCCACGATACTTCAGGCGGTCGTTATCGTTGGCGAGATAGCCAAACTCTACCTTGGCCCCGCTTGAGAACGTCCAAACCTTGTCTGTCTGGTTGTACGTCGCGTCAGGGTCGATGTCGCGGTATAGCTCAAGGGAACGGCCAATGAGATCCCGCAACTCCACAAAGCTGCGACGGAATAGAACCGCTCTGTGGTTGCCGTTCTCCAAGCCGCCATGCTGGAGGCACAGGGCGTCTATCAGAAGGGCATCACTTTTACCGCCGCCAGCAGCGCCACCATAGAGAACCTCGAAGTCGTCAGACGCCAGAAACTCGGCCTGCTTCGGCGTAGGTTTCCAGACCACTTCCGTGTCCGGGTCGTCCAGCACCGTAGGGTCAACGTGCAGGCTCATTCGCCTTCACCCTTCGGTATCTTCTTCACCTCGACTACGGATTCATCCTTCGGGGGCACCATGACCACCTTGGCGCTTACCTTCATATCGTGGGAGATCGGCTTGCCGTCTTTACCTGTGACCTCGTGGGACTGCGAAGGCTTGCCATAGCCTCGGTCGAGGATGGCAGACGCAGCACTGACCCGTGCGGCCTCGCTCTTACCTCTGGTGGCAACCTGAACCAAAGCCTTGAGGGCTGCAGGCGCATGGTCCTTCGCAAGCTCTGATATTGTCTTGATCTGTTCCTTGGTCGCTGCGGAACGGCTGCCCTTTGGGCGGCCCGCTCCCTTGCGCGCGCCCCCTCTAGCAGCAGGCATTTTGATTTCCTTTGAAATTTTTCAATGCATTTGAATATTCGAACTCAAGCACCTGCGGGAACCTTGTCAGTTCCTCGATTTCTCCGCGCAACGTGTCGTAGAAGTCTCGCGGACTGCCGAACACCGTGCTTACAAGCTCTAGCGTCTCAGGCGATGCGTTGTTGAACCACACGTCGTATGACTTCAGGTGCGATAGGAGCTTGGCTGCGCGCGCCATACTTGATTGCCGCGATGTGACAACCCCTCCGGCTATGTTGGTCAAACCATGCTTGCGAAGCCGCTCAATTAGGTACCGCTCAACGCCAAAAGCCTCGTCCTCCGACAAGTTGCTCTTGTAGATGGCCTCGATCACCTTTCCGCCTGCGCGTTGGATTTCGATTATCCGGCAGTCTTTGACACCATTTTTTGATTTTGGGGCGCGGGCAGACTTGACGTGCTGATACACTCGTCCACCTGAACCCTTCCCTACGTAGAAGATAGCTTGATCGCGCGGATCAATCAGCAAGTAGACATAGAAGCCTTCAGGCTTAATACCTGACGACAAGACGTGGCTGATGTCGCCGTACCCTTCCGAACCTTCGTTCAGATACTGCTCAATGAACTCTCGTTCTTCGTCGTGGTTTGCGTGTGGGGTCTTCGGTGCCAAGAAACCGCATCCTGCTACATTGTGGCGCGGTGTAATGATACCCCACAGGATGTAGCGGGAAAAAGGCGCTTAACCCCCCTGAAATGGCGGGCTTGTTAAAGATGCGCTTCTAGGAAGTCGGCGGCGGCTCGCAGGCGTTTCACCACTTCTGATTTGGACCATTTTTCGCCGTCGAACATGACAAGCTGGCCCTTGTTCGTGCCGTCTACAGATACCACAGTGATCGGCATAACCTTTGGAGCTGAGCGCAAAGCTCCGACAAGTGATGTGTGGGCGGATTCAATGAAGGGCATAACGCCTTCCTGTTCCTGCTTTGGCTGGTGCTTGTGGAGGGGGCTACAGACGCAGGGCATACCGGCGCCGCAATCACACTCATGTGGCCATGCCTTGCCCGGGTGGTTCTCGCATACCCGCTCACGGCCATTGCAGACGGTGCAGGTGGCTTGGCGGGCAAATTCTTCGGCGGGTCGGTATCCAGTGGTGTTCATGGTGTTCCCCTTGTCCCTTGTGAAAAGTAGCCCGCGATCCTCTCGGTGCGGGCCAAGTTCAACAGGGAGGTAGTATCGAGCGGCGTTTTCTGTCCGACTCCCACGGACCAATCCAGCCACGGCCCCGCTGCAATCTACGATTAAGCCAATCGTCCCAACGGGCAGAACATATATGCGTCTTTCACCGGCTTCCCGGCGATCTGAATTTGGTTGCAAGGGGCGGACTTGAACCGCCGACCTTCTGGTTATGAGCCAGACGAGATACCGCTTCTCCACCCTGCCCGAGAATATTACCGCTGGCCGATTCGCGTGTCACCACGCTTAACCCCTATTCCGTCCGAACATTTGCCATCAGATGAATGTGCATACATTCCTCCGGGGTCAGCCCCTCGCCCGTGGCGGTTAGTATTTCGATCTTGTTCAGTAGGTCGGTAAGGTAGTCTATCTTCTCGGCAGCTTCGCGCAAAACTTCGGGGTAATCCCATATGGCTGAATGGGTATCGCTCTCAGCGTCCCGCGCCACATCACGCAATTTCTTGGGTGTCGTCATGTCTTCACCTCGTCCTTCGGCAATCCTGTTGCCATGGCTGCATCCCATCCATCGTTGTGGCCGAGGACATAGGCGCGATCCGACCTGTACCGCTCGATCTCCAACGCCTGTGCGTTGAGCTTGTTGCTTACTTGGTCGAGGATGTGGGCGTGTAGGCCCATGGCTGCGAGCCCCTCGCGCATCTTCCACAGTTCTTGGCACATGGCGCGCACTGCGGCGTCCTTCGGCACGTCCAGTTTCGCGGTGTCCGTCCCCTTTCGTCCAGGACGGCCAAGGGGGCCGCCATCGAAGCCCCCGGCGTTGTAAACGTCTTCGACCTGCTTGCTTGGCATGGTGGATTACCCCTTGTTCATCTTCAGAAGGTGCTTGGTGATGTCGCGCATGTCTTCGAGGTGCCTTCCCTGCGCGGTGTCGTCCTGTGCGCGAGAGGGGCGCAAGCCATACTCGTAGGCGGCATCCATGACGGCTTGCATGAACTCCACGGCTTCCGGGCCGTCAATGATCGGTTCCTTCGGCTCGTATTCCCCGTAAGCAGTATCGGTGAAGGTCATACCCGTGACAGTGCTGACACCGTGATCGTTGCCGATTTTGGCGAGGCTAAGCGCAGCCCCTCCGGTGAAGTAGCTCTGTTGAGCGTGTGCGCGCCAAACCATTAGACGTTCTCCTTCCGTGTGTCGTGGATGCCGTCCCAGATCGGACGGCCGCAGACGACGCAATCGGTGCCCAGTGTCTCGATCAGATTGGCCTTGAAGCGGTGTGGACCACATAGATCCCGCGAACGGGCGTAGTCCTTGTGCCGCTCTGCTACTTCACTGGCGCGGCGGTATTCCTCGATCTTCGCATCCACCACGCGGCGCTCATCCTCATGCGTCACCGGGTTAGCAAACCGCCCACAGGTGTCGCACTTCCAGTTGATGCGCCCGAGCCGGTCCCGGCAGACATAGCCGCCCGCGTGAAAGCGTTCGCACCACGCCCGCTTGATGCGGTCCCAGATGGTCATAGTCCCTTCCTCCGTTTAACTGCTTCAATTCCGTGCTGGACGGTCGTGTGGTCGCGCTTGAACAGCCGGGCGATCCGCGAAAGCGTGAAGCCCTGATCGCGAAGATCGGCCATGCACTCTTGACGCCGGTGGGCGACATCATGGGTCCGGGTCTTGCCGAAGAAGTCAGGCAGGCGGATGCCATGCCGGCGCGCGAAGTCCGCGGCGTATTCCTCCGGGTTACGGGCCTGGGCAAGCTCCGGGTGGCACTGAGCGGCCCAGAAATATGCCTGCTGCATTTCCTTTGCTGTGATGGGCTCGATCATGCAGCGATACCTCGCTCTTTCAGCTTTTCGGCTGTGACCAAGCCCTTGTCGACAAGGGCGCGCGCTATGTTGGGATTGACCGAACTGGGCGCGACAAACTTCGAGTTGTTGATCTTCTCGGCCCAGAAATTCAGGATCTCGGAATCCGATGCGCGTTCGGCCTTTGGCTTGGGAATGAACTCGCGCCACTTGCCTCGATCCGGGTCCAAAAAGTTATCCGACTGCTGCACCTTGGCTTCGGCGGACCAACCCTTGACGGTTTCTGCGTAGGCTGCGGCTGACGCGATGATCTGCTCTGGCTCCGCCCCTTCGGCCACAAGCTCCGAGAACAGGTTCTCCCCCGCATCAGTCCGAACAGGCTTGGGATGGGCTTTCAAAAATCTCTGATAATTTTCCGCCTCTTGAGTAGAAGTAGATTTATCTACTTCTATCTTCTCTTCTCTTCTCTTCTCTGCTTGGTTTTCGCTTGAAGCGGGCGCTTCATTTAAGTGACTGTTTTCCTTGGAGGCAGCCCTATTTTCCGCTGATTTTTTGCCGCCTTTTCTCCCGTTTTCTCGCGCGGTTTCACTCACGTTTTCCTTGGTTTTTGCTTCGGTTTTCGCCCGTTTTTGGTAGATTTGATCGCCATCGATGTAGAGTTTCTTGCGTTCCACAAGCGTTGCGATGGTCTTGCGAACGGATGCCGCACCCATGTCTTTGATCCAACCAGAGATCCAGCCGGGGTCATTATTCACCGATCCACCGTGCTGATAGATCAGGTCAAGCGTCACCGAATAGACGGCATGTTCCTTGGCCGTCATGCCTTGGACGCCGCCCAGATAGGCAATCGGCTCTCTCTTATACCAATCGCTCCCGTGTCTCATATGTGGTCCTCAAGCGTGATAACTTTGCCTCTGCGCAGGTCAGGGTGGCATCCGGCAACTTTGGTTGTGTCCAGCACCGTCACAGGGCAGTTCAGGGCGTGGTCGTAGACAATGAAGAAGGTGTAGGCACAGGGCCCGCCCCCTACCCGCCACAGGCGGCGCCCCTTCTTGTTCAGGCGGGCGATGAATGAGACGTAGAGGGTGTCGCCGCGCTCTATGGCGTCGATGATCCCGTCCCATATCACCTTGGCGTCTAAGCTGGGCTCTACGCGCTCTCCCAAGCGGCGTGAGAAGTGGCTAAAGCACTTCCGGCTCGGGTGTACCTGATGGGGCTTACGGCGGCGCTGGCGGCGGGTCATAGCAGCCGCTCCTTGACGGCTTCGGATCGATCGAGAACCGCCTTCGCCAATTGCTTGACCCGTGTTTCATCAACCGGAGTAGCCTCCGTATCTGCACCGTAAGGGTCAAGAATGCCGTGAGATTGGGATGCTTTCAGGCCAAGCACAGACATTATGACCGGATCAGACCCGCCGTCTGTCCAAAGGTAGTGGGATGTTACTGGATGCTTCTGACCGAAACGGCGCAAGCGTCCAGTTACCTGCGCATGGACTTGGGGAGACCAATCCATTTCACCGAAAATCATATGTCGGCAAACGCGCTGCAAACCATCGAGACCTGCACCTGACCGCAACGACATAAACATCAGCTTGGTGTCGCCTGCCATGAACGCCTTTACGGCACGTTGTTTCGCGGCTTGGGTTTCGCTACCGGTAAACATCACCGGATTCAGGTCAGCCAACGCCTCATTCCAGATGCGGTAAACCTCACGGTGCCAGCCAGCTATAACGACGGGCTCACCCGCTTCTACCAGTGTTCTCGCGTAGGCAGCCACAGCCCGGGCCTTGGCGATACCGGTGTCTTGGCGCAGAAGAAGATCGAGTTCGCGGGCAGCTTGGCCACGTTCGTGCCATCCACCTCCCAAAACCCGCATAGCCAACTTGCGCTGCAGCTCTTGGTTTGTCTCCGCGTCGCCCTCATTCCAATCAACTTCGAAGATTACTTTGGACGCCGGTGGTAGCGTTGCGGATACTTCTTCATCCTCATTGGTACGGCGCAGGGTCACGCCTTCACCTTGCAGGTATGCGCCAAGGGCAGATGGGTCTTTAACTACCCAATGCGCGCCATGGGACACGCACCAGTTGATGATGAACTCGCTCCAAGTGCCGAGAACTCCCGGAGCGATAAACTCGATCACGTTGAAGATTTCTGAGCCGTAATTGTAGATCGGCGTAGCCGTGAGACCTATCACAGCATCGGCAGCGTCTGCGAAAGCCTTAGCGCCGCGCCCCTTATCGGTACTGGTGCCATGTCTCAGTTCTTGGATCTCGTCCAAGATCACGGTCTTACAGCCTAGTGTCTCGGCGTAGTTGCCCCACGCTGCGATATTTGAATACCGGAATAGGTAGATGTCGGCAGGCTCAAGGTCGCGCACATTGCGATCCTTCACCATCACTGCCCGCAGGTTTGTGAAGCGATTGATGTAGTCAACTACCCACTGACGCTGCAAATGCGGCTGTACCACTACAGCAGCGGGCAACCCCCAACCATCAGATACCGCCGCCAGTGCCGAAACGGTCTTGCCGAGACCAACATCATCAAGCAGCAGCAAACCGCCATTTGCGCGGGCCATTTCAGCGGCCCGAAGCTGGTATTTGAAAGGTTTCTCGCCAGTTCTAAAGCCAGGATCAATCAGCGGCTGATAGTCTGGGCGCTTCAATGTCTCTAAACGCTGCCTTTGCGCGTTATAGGCTTCCACACCTTCCGCCAGACGCTTCGCCGCGCGGTCAGTAACTTCCAGCGGGTATCGCTGCATGAACCAATCAAGATCGGCTGCGCGGTCAAGGCGGTCCCGCAGAATAAACGGTGGCGTTTGACCTTCGGGTATTCCCTTGAACATCCCTTTGAACCGCATAGACACATGCGGCTTTAGGTCGATCAAAGCCCAGCTATTCCCGTCATAATCAAGTTTTCCAAGGTTCATAGCCAGCCCCTGCTCAATGATGCGATGTGCAGCCGCTTGCCGCTAAGATCGGTGATGGATTTTGGGAACGCGATTGCGGTGGCCAGAATGACTTCTGACACTCCATCAATCTTGGCGTACCGTTGTATCTGTCGAAGGATGTCCCGGCGCCGATGGCCAGTTTTCACTTCGATAGCGATAGTTCCGGCCATAAGGTCAACGCGATCTTTGGCCGATAGCCGGACCTCGCACGAAACATCTAGGCCGCTATCACGAAGTATGCGCGCGATAGCCTGATGGCTTGCGGCCTCGGTCGTGACATTGATCTTCGCGCCTTCAATCAAGCGTACAATGCGACGGGCGAGAAAAGCGTCTTGGCTCATAGCAGCCGCTCCTGCGTTGGTTCGCCGCCCTCACGGAACAAACGACGCAGGACGGTTTCCCCCTGCCAATCACGGTCCCAGACAAGCCAGCCATTGCGTTGGGGGGGTGATCCTCCCCCGCGGAAATCAATCTTCCAGCAGCAGACATACGCGCGGCTTACCGGGAACCGGGCGTGAAGCTCGTCCATCCCGTTGATGCGGGCTGCAATCCAGTCCCAGTTGAGCAGCATGGCGGCGTATCGGACGCCCAGCTTCTCGATGTGTTCCAGCCAGCGGCCATGCCCGTCGCGCGCCGATACCTCGTTATACGGCGGGTTGGTGATGATGATGTCCGCAGGTGGGCGGCCCATGTTCTCATAGGTGCCGTCCCAGCTATAGAACGGGCGTATGATGGTCCCGGGGTGGCCCCGGTCAACGATGTCGCTGCCAACCACGTCGAACCCATGCGCGGCAATCTCACGGGCCATGTGGCCGCCGCCCACGGCGTTCTCCCAGATCGGGCCGCCAATCTCGCGCAGGCGGTCCCCTTCGGCTGCTAGGAAAGCTGCCGTGGCATCCCGTGGGGTCGGATCATAGTCCAACGGATCGCGTATTGCGTCCGGCTTCCGCTGTTCAGGCAGCCCGCCGATAAGCATCTGTGCGGGGTGGATCTTGCGCTTCGCTTTGGTTGCGCGGAAAAGGGACTTTGTGGAAGGGGCGTTCATGTCTCAACCACCTCCACGCCCTGCGCGGCAAGGATCGCTTTTTTCATGATGAAGGTGTCGGTCGGGTGGCCTTTGCTGTCTTCGATCACCTCGGCATTGATACGCTTGTCGAAGTAGACGAAATCGGCCTTGTAGATCATGACCCGGCCCGTGGGCGTCAGAATGGGGCCATCCCTGCCTTGCAGTTCAAACGGGACTTGTAGGCGCAGGTCTTCGATGATCCCGGCGCGCTCAAGGTGGCGCAGTTCGCCAAAGCGTTTTGCCTCCCGCTGCGAATGGAACTTGATCCCCTGCACCACGACGGCCTTAGTCCCGCGAACCCGTCCCTTATCCGCCCCCTGCGAGGCGGCTTGCTCCTTGCGGTAATCTGCTGCGGTGATGCGCTCGGTCATGACGACAAGCCCCGCTCACGACGCATACGACGAACGCAGCGAACCATGATCTGACGGCGGTCTGCTTTAAGCTCTGACAACGCCGCTTGCTTTCGCTCGATCCGTGCCTGTAGGCGGGCAAGGCGGCGCAGTTCGAGATCGCTGGCGAAGGCCGTCCAAGGGGCACCGCACTGAAACGGTTTAACCACCTCGTTGACCTTGGGGCCGATTGCTTTGAACCAATCCATCGCGGTTGGTTTGCGAGGCGACTTGCTGGCGGTCTGTTCAACACCAACAGTTGAACACCGATTTTCCAGATCGTAGTCCATGGTATCCAGCATATTCACTCCCTGCGCGGCCAGTACGCCGCCTTGATGGTGGTTGGTTTCTCTCCGGTGCTGTGCGCCAGATCGGCGTCCATCACCTTGTTGGTTCGGGTGGTGATGCCGGAACCGGGAACCCCGAACCGTTCTTCCATCCCGCGAATGGTTGCTCCGGCGGCGCGGGCCCGGACCATTTCAAGAAGGCGCTGATCCTGAGCCCTGTTCGCCGCCATGCTTCACGCTCCGCTCATTGGGCGCTGCTTGATGAACATGGCGCGGCCCAACCCCTTCACGAAGGCAGTGCGCAGTTCAGCGGTGGCAATCGACTTGACGTGCTTGCACTGGCAGGGCTGTAGAGCCACGCGAAGTGCCTGCACCTCGTCTATCGGGATGGTGACGATGATGTTGTCACCGTCACGCCGAGCGGTTGTTTTCACAGCGCACCCCCGATCTTACGCAAGGCATTGGTGATGGCCGGAGGTGTGCAACCGATGATGCGGGCCGCCTCCTTGCGACTGATGCCGCTACCCAGAAGGGGGACGATCTTTTCCGCGACCCCTTTGGGGCGGGTAGCCTCGGCCTCTTGAGAACCCCAGAAACGGCGCGCGGCATCGTTCTCGCGCGCAGCGACTTGAGCAGGTGTCATAGCAATGCCCCTTGTTCTGGCGCCTTTTGGGGCGCGGATTTAATGAGAAACCAGCGTTTGAACCGCTTGCCGTTCTGCTTCACCCAGTCGTCACCGATGGTGTGACCGGCTTCCTTGAGATCGAGGATGCGGCGCGGAAGGTGCATCACGCCGAAGTTCTCGACGGCCTCCCAGAAGGTGATCGATCGACCCGCCTGCAAGTGTGCGAGGATCTTGGCGTTCTGCGTCTCAATCATATCTCGACCCCCAGTTCGCGGAGGGTTGGATGATGCCGCGCATTGGTGTGAAGGTGAGCATAGGCGTAGGGGTCTTGGTCCTGCCCCACATGATTGCACGACCATCCCCGGCGCTTCATGATCGCCCTGACCGCGCCAACCGATAGACCGACCTCGGCGGCGATGTCTTTCTGAGTGCAATCCCAGTTGACGGACGTGCCCGCCCGCCAGACCAAGAACTCATTAGCCCGGGCGCTCATGCGGCACCGCCTTGCGCAGAGCGCGGGAATCGAGTGTAGTCGATCCCATGAAAAAACTTGCTCTTATGCTGGCTCTTGCTGGCGGGCCTGCGGCGGCCCAGATGATAACCGCGAACGAACTCTACGACATCTGCGCCCAGACGACGGACGTTGAGGTTGCAGAGTGCTATGCCTATGCCACAGGCGCGCATGAAGCGTTCTCTGATGCTGGTCGTCTCGGCGGGTTGGACAAGTATTGCCCCCCGCCCGACGCCCCCAACGCAGAGATACCGCGGCTGTTCGGCCAATACCTGAGAGCGAACCAGAATACGGCTGATTGGGGCGCGTCCACGGTGATCTATCTCGCCCTGCTGGACGCCTACCCCTGCTGAAATAACGGGGGTCATTGCGCAACTCCCGCCATTTTGTCGCGGATCGCTTGGATCGTTGACCAGCGCAATTCACGGCCACCCTCAAGGTCGCGAAGCAGGTTGGGATCTTTGACGGCCCAAGCCCCGAATGCGGTCTTGGATACGCCATGCTCTTTGCGGTAGCGGTTAATTTCCGCAACCAGACTATCGATTTCAGGGTTTCTGGCTTGTACATTCATGCCGCTATATTAGGAAACTTCCTAACGACAAGCAACCATTTTTCCTAGGACACTTCCAATTAGACGGATAGCGCCTAAATAGGTTATGTCCTATTCATGGAAAGAGATCCGATAAACATGCTCGTTGCCAAGAACATCAAAGACTTGATGCAAGCCAGACATATGGACGCTGCAAAGCTGGCAAGAGCAGCCGAGATCAACCCGACAGGTATCTATGACATCCTGTCCGGCAAGAGCCAAAGCCCGAAGATCGTTACCCTTGCGAAAATTGCTAAAGGATTGAACGTTCCACTGGCTGCGCTGTTCGAGACAGCAACAGACTTAGAGCTTAAATCGGATATCATTGCTCTCTTTGAGAGGTTGCCGGCCCCTCAGAGGGAACTTCTTCTGAAAACTGCTCAGGCTTGGTCTGAAGCGCTCGAAGAACCTCAATCTTCAGCAAAATAAGCTGACCGCGCGTCATTGAGTTAACCTCGGTGGCGCTTTTTTGACGTAATATGTTCATGGTTCTCCCCCTAATGTTAACTTGGTTAGCATAAACTAAACGCGGCTGTATATTAGGAAGTTTCCGAAAAACTTCTTGACCATAGGAAGTTTCCTAATTACCTTCTTTCTGTAGCCAATCCCGGCACAGGAGGAAGAAATGATCTTGGCACACATAACTCCCGAAGGCTTGAAGCGCGGCCTTACGCCCGCTCGCCTTAACCGTCTGATCGAGGACATAGAGCGCGATGCGTTTGACGTTTTCGACCTGGACCCCATCGACTTCACCATCATCAAGGGCGGCAACTCTGGTGGTTGCCCACCGGCGCAGCAGGTGGCGTCATGACCCTGTTCACCGCCTTCCACCCATCTACCGGGTTCACCCCTGTAGGGGATTGCATCTGCGAAGAATGCGGCAAGAACGATCTCCTGCCCGAGCAGATGTCCGACAACCACCGTTTTGGTTATCCGATCTGCGCCGAATGCGCGGAAATGATCCTGAGCGGTTACGTCCACTGCAATGAATGCCGCGGCAAGCCTGCTGGTATCCGGCGCTATGACGCTGTTCGCGGCGAAAGCTACACCGACTGGTGCGTTCGCTGTGATGGCCGCCGTAAGGTGTTCGTCGGTGTCCTGCCCCATCTGCGCGAAGAAGCGAGGGCAGCCCAATGATCCCGCTCCGCAAAGAAGACATCATCACGCTGTCCCAGCCGTCCCGCGAGGTTCGCGCGCAGGATCGCAAACCGGTGCCCTACAAGCCCCTGCCCGTCCAGATGTTTATTGCTGGCCTCATGCTTTCCGTCGCTGCGCTGATTGGTGGTCACATCGTCAGCAAGGGCGTGGCGAACTTGGCGCACTTCAACGCAACGGAAATGCCGTTCACCATCCGGGGGGCATACTAATGGCCAAAGTAATCCCAATCACGCAGCGCGAGATCCACGTTTACACCTGCCTGACCCAACCGGATCGCAAGCCTATGGCCATCATCGACGGTTGCCCGTGGCTGTTCCACGCAGAGACACCCATGCGCGCCCGAAAGAAGGCCGACGATTGGCGCCGTGAAATGGTCCGTCAGGACAAGCTCATTCCGGCCAAGACAAAGGCTGAGTGGCTTGGAGAGGCGCAGGCATGATGCGTACAGTTTCCCCTCATATTCTTCGGGTTCTGCTTCGATATGAGGCTGAAACTGGAAAGTTGTACTGGCGTGAGCGCAAAGCGGACCTGTTCTCGGGGAAAAACCCGGAGAGAGCCAAAAACGTCTGGAATGCTCACCACGCGGGACAGGAAGCATTTCTTATCCGACACAAGCATGGGTACTTATGCGGTACCGTCTTCAAGAAACGCCTACTCGCCCACAGAGTGATTTGGGCGCTAGTTAACGGCGAATGGCCCGCAGACCAAATAGACCACATCAATGGGGTTCGGTCAGATAACCGTATTGTAAACCTACGTTCGGTTTCACGTTCCGAGAACATGAAAAACCAGAAGCGCCCATCGGACAATTCTAGTGGTCATACAGGGGTTTACTGGTTTGCTCAGACTAGCCGCTGGACCGCTCAAATAACCAAGAACAGGAAAACTATCTGTCTTGGGTATTTCAAAGACTTAGATCAGGCTGTGGCTGCGCGCAAGAAGGCCGAACAAGAGCTTGGCTTTCATGTGAACCACGGGAGGTCGGCATGAGAAAACCCTCCTCCTTCGCGGAACTGTATCGCTGGCACAACGCCGCAATGGCAGGTCTGAACCCGCCCATGCACGAGGGAGTGCCGGAAGCCGGTTACTACAAGCGCAAGCTAGTGCGCGGCGGCCCATGGGTGCCCGTGCGGATCTTCGTAGAGCGCGAGATTGACCCGGAGACGGGAGAGCTTGCCTCAGACGAGGTGCTTTGCATCGAGGTCAACGGAACCCGGCGCCGCGATCCTGCTGACCACTGGTCATATCTAAAGCCCATTTCCCGGCAGGAGTTCCAAGCCCTGACCGAAGAACACAAGACCAACGCGATCATGCAGGCCACCCATGCCCGCATTGATCTGAGTGAACACGCCATACTGCCAAGGAGAAAAGCATATGCTTGATGAAACCAACGACCGCGCGAAGATCGGCGGAAACAATCCGCCGCCCTTCGACGCTGAGGAAGTCGCGAAGCTGGACGCCGCGGGGGAGAAGTTCCTCGAAGCTGCCGCGCAATGGCTTGAGAATGGCGATCTGGAAACCGAGGAAGACGCCGCCCTTCTGAATGACTTCATGGATGGGGTCAAAAAACGCGCGAAGATCGCGGAGGAAGCCCGAAAGAAAGCCAAGAAGCCGCACGACGACGCGGGCAAAGCCGTCCAGGCCGCGTTCAAACCCGTCATTGAGAAGATGGAGAAGGCGAACACCAAGGTGCAGCCCCTTCTGACCGAATGGCTCAAGAAGGAGCAAGCCAAGAAGGACGCCGAGGCCGAGCGGCGGCGCGCAGAGGCACAGGCCGCGCAGGAAGAAGCCAACCGCAAGGCCGCCGCAGCAGCAGCCCGGAACGACATTTCCGGCGAAGTCGAAGCCGAAGCCGCTCAGAAGGAAGCGGAGAAGCAGGCAAAGGACGCCGAACGCTTTGCAAAGAAGTCCGCAAACGTAGGCAGCGCCACCGGAGGCGGCCGCACAGCGTCCTTGCGAACGGTCATTGAGGTGACTGTCACAAACCCGCGCCTGCTGTTCATGCGCTACCAGGAACGCCCCGAAGTGCTGGAATGTCTGCGCAACCTCGCAGCGCGCGAAGCCCGCCAAGCCTCCTTCAACATCGAAACAGACACAATCCCCGGTGCTGACATCACCGCAGACCAGAAAGCTGTATGATATGAGCCAAGTAGCAAAAATACCCCTTCGCCAAGTGGATAGCGTTCAAAAACTCCTATTGAACGACATGGCGCGCGAACAGCTAGGCACGGTCGCGGCCAATCATATGAGCCCCGAACGCCTTATGCGCGTCACAGCCAACGCGATCCGCACCACGCCCAAGCTGCAAGAGTGCAACCCGCTCTCTTTCCTTGGCGCTCTGATGCAATGCGCGGCCCTTGGCCTCGAGCCGAACACCGTGCTGGGCCATGCTTATCTGATCCCCTTCGACAACAACCGCAAGATTGATGGCCGTTGGGTGAAGGTGCCCGAGGTGCAGCTTATCATCGGCTATAAGGGTCTGATCGACCTCGCCCGCCGCTCTGGCCATATCACCAGCATTTCCGCCCACATCCATTACGATGATGATGAAGTCTGGGAGTACGAGGAAGGCACAGAGGCGCGCTTGCGTCATGTTCCGGGCCCCGAGGACGGCAAGCCCCTCCATGCCTACGCTATCGCCAAATTCGTGGAAGGTGGTCACGCCTATGTCGTGCTGCCTTGGGCCAAGGTTATGAAGATCCGCAACGGGTCGCAGGGCTGGCAGTCTGCCGTCAAGTTCGGGAAAACCGAGAAAAGCCCATGGCACACTCATGAAGACGCGATGGCGAAGAAGACCGCGATCCGCGCCTTGTCGAAGTACCTGCCCCTGTCCGTTGAGTTCCGCGATGCGGTGGCTGTCGATAATGACGGTGGCGCCCATGTCGACTACGCCAAGTTTGCGATGAACCCCAATGAAGGCGCGACCATCGACGGCGAGTATCAAGAAGGCGAGGCCGACGTACCAGAGCCCGAAAACCTGGACGGAACACCCCAAAGCGCCGGAGAAACCGTCGACCACGATCCGCAGACCGGCGAGGTCAAGGAAGAACCGAAGCAGGAAGATAAGCCTGCTGAGAAGAAGCCCGCGCCCAAGCAGGAAACAAAGCCTGTCGAAAAGCCCGCCGAGAAAGAGGCAGAGAAGCAGGAAAAGGCTCCTGTGGAACCTGAACCGGGCAAGTTCGACCAAGTTATGAGCGCCATCAAAGGCGACCTGATGGACGCAGGCGCGGGCTATGCCGATGAAGTGCTGGATTTCTACAAGACGCAGGTCGACCAAATCAAAGCTCAATCGCCCGAGCTCTATGATGAACTGCAATCCTTCATCGCGGAACTGCCGAAGGGCGACGAAGGCTAATGCGCGAGCAGGATCTCATTCGCGCGGTATGGACGGGGAAATCGCTTATCCCTGACGGAAACTATGCGATGGCACAGATTTGCGACCGCTTGGGCGAAGGTCAGGTTGTGAATATCGACTTGGACCCAGAGCGGTCAGCTAAAAGCCACAAGCACCAGTTTGCCTTCGTCCGTACCGCGTGGATGAACCTGCCCGAGCATCACCTTGGAACATCCTACGCAGTCTCTACGGAAGCGCTGCGCAAACACGCACTGATCGCCACCGGCTATTGCGACACAGACATGATTGCCGTGGGCGATGAACGCCGGGCCGAGCGCGTGGCGTCCTTCACCGAGCGTCTGGCCGTCAGGATGCACGGCTATGCGCTGACCAACATCGAGGGCACCGTCGTCTACTGCCACACGCCACACAGTCAAAGCATGAAGGCAATGGGCGGCGAGGCTTTCAAACGCAGCAAGCAAGACATGCTTGAGTATTTGGCCGACATGATCGGCGTCACCGCCGACGAACTGGCGAAGATGGGGAAGATGGGGGAGACATGAACTTCTTATTCGGAGCGGTAGTCGGTAGCGGCGCCATGCTGGGCCTCCTGATCTGGCTATTCCTGATCGGCCACAAGAGACGTGTGCGCCGCGCGCCTGCGAGCAATGAGCCGACACCCGGTCAGAAGCTCGAAAACGCGCGCCGCTATCTCCACCACATCGCCACGACAAGCTCAGTCGCGCAGGCCCAGAAGGTCGCGCGCAAAGCATTGAGGGAGACATCATGAGTAGAGAAGTTCCCGAGTGGGTCGGAAAGACCAACAACACCGCACTTCCGCCCCGCGTTAAAATTCGCATCTTCGACCGCTGCGGCGGCAAGTGCGCTGAGTGCGGGCGCAAGCTGGGTGTCGCCGGAGAAGACCCAGAGTTCGATCACATCGTCGCGCTTATCAACGGTGGCGAAAATCGCGAAACGAACTTCCAGTGCCTCTGCCGCGGCTGCCACCGCGCGAAGACCAACATCGACGTTGCCACCAAGTCCAAAGATCGCCGCGTCAAGGCAAAGCACCTCGGAATCGAGAAGAAGAAGCAGCGACTTCCGGGATCGAAGGGCACCAAGTGGAAGCGCAAGGTCGACGGCACCGTAGTGCCAAGGAATTGAGTTCCCCATCACGGGGATAACGCGGCCACGGCGACCCAGTGGCATACGACGACCGCGCATACACGCGGGCATTTTGTGAAGTCGGACCCCCAGACCGCCCCGCCGTTCGCGCCACCTCCACATGAGGGAGCGGCGGGGCAAACCGACACAGGGAGGGCATATGACTGCCAAATACATAGAAGACCGCGAGCTGATCGCGATGGCCCGGGAGATCGGGTGCAATGACGAAATGGTGCAGCGCCTTGCTGACCGCATCGAAGCCCTGCGCGGCGGCATGGCTGCGATCAAGATGAACCCCTCGCTGGCTTCCTGCCAGCTTATCGCCTCACAATCTCTGAAAGGTAGCGTAGCGTGAAATCCGATCTCCATGACATCGATGTGATCTTCCAACACGCCACGGATCGCGCCGTATGCGTCCGCGCCGACGAGGATGGCGAAGACCAGTGGATCCCGCTTGCTCTGTGCGAGGTCGAGGGCAACCGGGTACGCGGGGGCGTGGTCACGCTGACCGCACCTCAGCGCATCCTTGAGGAAAGGGGGCTGGTGTGACCGTGGATATTTCAAGCGAGGCGTTTGATTGGAAGGCCGCATGGTACGCGCTGGACGAGGAACACCGCGCCCAAGCCGAGCGGATCAAGGAGTTGGAAGACGACCTTGTAGGTATGCGGGCCGAGGGAAAGCGGATGCGACGAGAGGTGGGGATTGCCCGCAATGACGCGCTGCGGGAGGCGGCAGCACTTGTGCAGCGCATGGGCGATCAAGGCAAAGGCCACCCCTATATGGCCCCGAAACGCATTCTCGCCCTTATCGAAGTAGCCGAGGGGCAGCGATGTGACGCCATGACACCGCAGGAGGCGGCGAAGGTGCTGTGGGACATGCTGCAACTGTCGGATGGCATCCCGAAGATCGACCAAGACGCCGCGCAGGCGCTGTGGGATCGCGTACAAGGAGCGGGAGGTTTCTATCCAGTGAAGGAATTTCTAGCCGAGCTGGCCGGGATCGACACCGGGGAGGACAGCCATGAGTAACGCACTAGACGACCTGATCCAAGAGATGCGCGATACGGCCAACGCAATCGCGGAGACCCCACCGACACACGCGGCAAGCCGTGCAGAGATAGCGGAGTTGATGGCGGAATATGCCGACCGCCTCGACGCACTGCCGGGGCTGGTGAAGCCGCTTGTCTGGGAGGATCACCCGAAAGACGCGCCCGTAATATCTCAAGCGTTCGTACAAGGCGGCGGGTATTTCATCTGTGACGATACGGACGACTTCACCGGGGCTTATCTGGAGTTCGTGTCATGCGATAATGTCAAATGGTGGCAGCACGTTCGTTCAACATCTGTTGAATTGCAGGGGGGCTTCCATGACGAGGACGTAACGCCGCTCAAAGCCGTAGCCCAAGCCCACTACACGGCGCAGATCATGGCAGCGTTTGGGATCGACACCGCCGCAATGAGGGAGGGGAAGGACGCATGAGCCAGCTTTGCAAGATCGACGAAGTTGCGGAGGAACTGGGCGTTCCCAAAGCCAGCCTGCGCACCGCCGCTGAGAACCACGGATTCCTTGTGCGGATTGGCAGCGCTATTCGCCTCGAACGTGACCGCCTCCCGGAGTTGGCCGAGGCTGTTGAGGCGCATATCCAAAGCGAGAACCCCGTCAAAATTGAGACGAAATCATCGCGTGAGCGCGCCGAAAGAGCCGCGTTTTGGCTCAAAAATATCAAGAATCTGCCGCGCGACGCTCCGCCAAACCGTTACCTATCTGCCGCAAAGCGCAGAGAGATATTTGAGCGTGACGGGCCAACATGCGCCTATTTCAAAAACACCGAAGGCCCGTTCGCCATCGACCACATTTACCCCTTTTCCAAAGGCGGTGGTAATGAGGCACACAACCTTACTGTCGCTTGTCAGACGTGCAATTCGAGCAAGGGGAACAAGCTATTGAAGGATTGGAAGCCGGAGCTTTCGACATGAACGTCGAGGTACCCCGCCTTGCGGTCAAAGAAACCACCGCCGCGAAGATGCTGGACCTGCCCGCATCGGAGTTCCGGCGGTTGGTTGGTGCGGGTGCTCTGCCGCCCCCCTGTCGATTAGGCGGGCACGATCGATGGCGCGTAAGCGATATTGAAGCCATACTGAACGGCAGTGCCGCACAACCAGACGAGGACTTTGAGCTTTGAAGCCAGCCAAGCCCCAGATCAAAAAGAAACGGTTGGTCTGGAAGTGGGACCGGCACCGGGCGGCATGGATGCCGTACTACCGGGTGACACACACGGTTGCAGGCAAGCAGACTGAGAAGACTTGGCTCATAGATTGGCAAGGCGATGCGCGCACCCTCGATACGATCTATTGGGAACTTCACACCGGGCGCGACCAGCGCCAGAAGACGCCAGCCAAGCAGACATGGCGCGAGTGCATAGAGGCATGGCGCGCAGACATAACCGTTCAACAAGACCTCGCCGCATCGACCAAGACGAGTTATCGCCGCGACATGGATCGCATCCTTGAGAAGAACGGCGACAAAACGATGGCACGAACCACCCGCCCCGGCCTAAAGGCCGCGCTGGCGAAGATGGCCGACCAGCCGCGCAAAGCCAGCAAATATGCGCAAACCATCTCCATCCTTTGGAACTATGCGCTCAGTGAACTCGACTGGCCCCTCGGCGCAAACCCTGCGAAGAAGTTGGCATCATACAAGCCAAAGAGCCCTTACGAGCCTTGGCCCGCATGGATGATTGGGAAGCTCGATACAGCGCCGGACAACGTGCAGACTGCTGCACACTTGATCCTTGGCACCGGCCAACGCCCGAACGCCGCGATCTGCATGACGCACGATCAATTCAAAGGCGAAACGATGTTCGTCCTGGACGAAAAAGGCGGCGAACTGTTTGAAACCTTCTGTCCTAAGCGGCTCCGCGAATTTGTCGCAGGGCTACCCCGCCGAGGGGAATACCTACTGGCCAAGAACCTACGCGAGCCGGTTGGATACAGCGCCATCGAAAAAGCATTCAGAGCTTGGAGGGAAACGCTCGGACCCAATGCCAAGCCGTTCACACTTCATGGCCTGCGCAAGCTGGCAATCATCGAACTGGCAGAAGCCGGAGCGAGTGACGCTGAGATCCAAGCAGTGACAAACCAGAGCGCGGAAATGGTTGTTTATTATCGCAAGCGAGCGAACCGCTTGAAGCTATCGAAAGCCGCTCAGGAACGCCGTGAATAGGCCCGCAGGAATCGGAACGAACAGGGGGTGAACGAACCCAGAAACTGTGAGTGGCCACTGTGAGTGGAGCATATCAGGGGATGCGGAGCATGGCGTAAGCCATTGGTACCCAAGGCCGGACTCGAACCGGCACGCCTTGCGGCGGGGGATTTTGAATTCTTCGGAATTAAAATCTTATCAAGATGTTAACACCAGACTACTCACAGAGACATTGCGTGAACGACTCGTGAAACTGGGAGGGGTCGTATTTCGCTCCTATCTGGACTCGGCGCTGTCGAGAAAATCGACGTGCGCGCCCTTCTTCGTCACCACGCAATCCGAAGCCCGCGCGCGGCACGGTGGCCACCCCGCAGGCTCAACAAATTCGCCGGCCCCATCGGTTCCTGCACGCAGAACAACCCAGTCCTCACCTGTCGGCTTGTGATGGACCTCATCGCCTCGCTCAATCATACTGCACCTCCTGTTTAGACTTCATCATCGCCGGGCAGGTCTTTGACCTCACCAGCATCCCATAGCTTCTGCCAAGCGAAGTAAGCCGCCCGGCTGACCTTCACATCAGACAAAGGCTTGATCTTCCCAGATCGGCCCGAACTGGTCGTCAGAGACGCCGGAAGCGACCAAATGCGCTATCTGATCCTTGCGAGAAGGACGCCCCGGCGCGGCGAGGATGTAGCCCCACTTTATGGATTCACCGACCATCTTCTTAACACCCCTCGGCGTCGGGGGGTGTCTGATCACCTTCTTTCATCGGGCCATTTTGCCCCGCCAAGAACTGGCGAAGCGCGGCGACGATCACCGCAGACCGCGAAGGCGGCACGGGTTGCTGGGCGATCCATGCGTCCAAATCCGCAAGCAGATCGGGCGGTGGCGTGATTTGCTTAACGACCGGGGCGAGCGTCGTAACGTCGGGCCTATTGTCACGCGGGGAAACATTTACCAAGCCATCCATGCGGCTGATAAGGTTGGCCTCCAAAGCTTTCGCGGCGCTATCAGGCAAGCCTTTCGCCACAATCTCAACGTCGAAGCCTCCGGCATCCAGAACCAAGTCGCACCACTTTTGGGATCGACCAGATGCCTCATGCGGACGATTCCGCCGCCCCTTACCCACATAAAACGGAAGGCCGTTGTCCCGCCTTGAGTGGACGTAAACGCAAAAATCCTTTGCGACGTCATTCATTCCCGCCTGCCCTCCGCATTCGCTTAATCACCCGATCCTTGATGCGCTTAACCGTCACGCGCAGATTTTCCGCCGCGACATCTCGCATCCGCTCGGCGCGATCTAGTTCCTCGCGCTCATCGTCCCGCATGTGGGAACGCCATTCTGCTGGTTCTCGTGCCATGAAATCCATGTGCCATTCCTGAACCATCTGCACAACCATGTCAACCATTTTTTGGTTGACGAGTGCGCACACATCGGCTAGAAAGGGTGCAAATCCACCAATCCCCCGAAAGGAAAAGCGATGAAACGGGCACCAAACGCCTATACCTTATCCAGCCTTGCCAGAGCGGCGGATGGCAGCACCACAGTATGCGATGACGGGGAAAACTGGTATCCGGCCCGCCCCGAGGGGCTGCGCTCTTTCCGATCGCGACTACGGCTCGCTTGGGAAGTCTTCACAGGGCGCGCGGACGTGATCCGTTGGCCCGGCAACCAGTCCAGCTAACCCCAGAGGCCGAAATGATTTCAAATATCAGCGAGAAGATAGGGCCAGCGCGCAAGCCGCACCGCTGCGAAGAATGCGGGCGAACGATCCCGAAGGGCGAGGTTTACCTGCGCCAAGTCAACGCGGATGGATCGCAGGTTTGGACGTTTAAGGCTCATACAGATTGCGCCGCTTTGGGCGTTGCCTACCGGACAAAACACAGGCTGTGGGACGAATACGATTGGCTTCCGATGTATGAACTCGCAGACGGTGACCATCTCTTAGGCCAGTGGCGAGGACACTACCCTCACGCCGTTTGCCGCCTCGAATTTAACCAATCCTAAAACCCCCGGAGGCACCATGGCAGAGGAAACCTACAGCACAGACGGGCCAGAATGCCCCTACTGCGGCCACGAACACCAGCCGAGCGAAGACCCCGCCCACTATTACAACGAGGGTAATGACAGCAGCACATGCGAAAGCTGCGACAGGGACTTTAAAATGTCGGTCTATGTCTCTCACTCTTGGACATGCGAACCCTTTGACGACTGAATCCAGCAAACCCCCCGGAGGCCGAAATGATTTCAAATATCAGCGAGAAGATAGGGCCAGCACGAAAGCCGCATCGCTGCGAGGAATGCGGGCGCACGATCCCAAAGGGCGAGGTTTATCTGCGCCAAGTCAACGCGGACGGAGCGCAGGTTTGGACATTTAAGGCTCATACAGATTGCGCCGAGTTGGGCGTTGCCTACCGGACAAAGCATAGGCTGTGGGACGAATACGATTGGCTTCCGATGTATGAACTCGCGGACGACGACCACCTCTTAGGCCAGTGGCGAGGGCGCTATCCTCACGCCGTTTGTCGCCTCGAATTTAACAAGTCCTAAAAACCCCGGAGGCCGATATGAAACGCACCTATTCCCCCATGGACTTCCGCCTTGGCGCGGTCGTTTTTCATCGAGGCTTCGACGGCGACGAACGTCTAGGTCACGTGGAAGGCTTCGACCGCAATGCCACCGGCGAGCCGATCATCACCGTGAAGTGGGAAGGCGGCGAAGTCAGCAGTATACACCCGGAGAACATCACTCTCGATCCGGCTGGCTGGCCCGCTTCGTGGTCCGAGCGCAAGTGCCTGGATAAGCTGGCCGAGCGGGAACGTGCTCGCGAAGAAGCTGCGAAGAAGCCGAAGGCGTGGGGCCTTTTCGCCCGCATCCTCACCCCATCCACTTAATCCCGGAGGAACCAATGACCGTATTTGACGATGAAATGATGAAGGCTCTTGAGGCAGATGGTGAATATCTGCGCCAAATGACGGGCGAGGATCACGGGCCGTACTTCTTTGATGCCGCTGGCTGCATCGAGTGCGGCGCAGCGTTGCCCAGTCCGAGCGATGCCGTGTGCGGCGCTTGCCTGAATACAGCGGCGGAAGCCTCACGCCAAACCCAGTCCTAAAACCCCACTGGAGGCCGCATGGCTTGCCATCACGTCAAAGACCCTGAAACCGGACTATGGGCGCACATCCCTGAGTGCTACGGCGCAATCCATGATCCAGACGGATGCACATGCGAAGTGAGGGGGTCTGATTTGGAGCAAGCGGTACTTGAGAGAGATAGGGCGCAACGCCGCGCCGAATCCTACCTACAATCCGCTCAAAGCCTGCGAGAACAGAACGTGCGCATGTCGATCCGAAACCGCGAACTGCGGCGACGGATTACCGAACTGAAACAGCAAGCAAGCTAGCCCCTCACATCGTCAGCGGCTTCTTCTTTGGGAACTTGGTGACATAGGGCCAGCCAGTGCCGCAGCGGCAGGTCGCCCGCTTCTCAAAATCGTAATCTGTGATGCCCTCCGGCACGTCTTCCGGCTTGAGCGTGACGCTGTGACCGCAGGACCAGCATTTCACCTCGATATGCGTGACCCCGGCCCTGAATAGCTGATCGTCCAACGCCTGCGCTCCACCAGATATAGACGGGAGAGCGCATACATGACTGTCGGCTACATGCAAAGAAGGCAGGATGCCGCTACTGCGGGCCCAGCACCTCGGCAATCGCCCCGATCTTCGCGTTTGCAAGCTGTGCGCTGTTGAGATGTTCGGTGGCCAAGACCGCCAGATCGCGGTAGGTTTCCGCGCGCCGGTTAGAGATCGGCACCTGCACCAGCAGATCAGCCGGCACCTCCGGTTTCACGGGCACATACTCAATCTTCGGGTCGCACATCCCGGCGGCTAAGAAGATCGATAAGGGCAGGATCCAGCGGCGCATCGGCGCAATCTCCCAGTTTCATGGTTTGTATGGCCTCTATGGTTTTCGAGGCTTCGACATTCAGGCGGCGTTCTCGCTGCGCGTGGGCGGCGGCGACGGCGGCGGACTGGCGGGCTTGCTCGATCTGGCCGCGCATCACGTTGGCGTTGCGCGTGAGGCGCGCGTTTTCGTCCTCTAGGCGCTGTAGGTCGCCTGCCTGCCACCAGAGGGCGGCGGCGAGCCCCAGACAGGCCAGCAGAGCCGCGATAAGCGCGTATGACCCTAGACGGGAGATCACCGCAGCATCCACCACGTCAGAGCCATGACAGCCAAGGTTACGGCTATGAGAACCAGATCGTGCATCAGGCCCGGGCCCCGTCGTAGATGGCCTTAGCCAGCGCGGCCTTGCGCGCGTCTGCGGCTTCGCACTCCGCCTTGTTCGACCCGAAGTAGGGCTCGGTCAGGATTGCCGGGGCGCGACCGGCCCAGAGCGAACGCCCGCCGCGATCCCCCTTGCCGACGAAGCGAACCCCGCGATCCTTGTTCCCCAGAGCCGCAACACATGCTTTCTGCACATTTGCAGCCAAAGCGCGGGATCCGCTTGTCCCGCTGGACAGCATCAGGCACCCATTTGCCGCGGGGTTGGTCGAGCCGTTGAAATGGAGCTCAACGCTCACATCGGCGCCCCATGCGTCGACCTCGGCATACACCCGATCAATCTCGGTACTGTACCCGCCCCAGGGTTTGCGCCGGAATACCTTGATGTGGTCCGGATCGTGCGCCTCGATCATCTTGGCGAGGTCACTGTTCCAGTCGTACTCGGTGCGTCCGTCAGTGCAGCGGACAGCGCCCTGCGCGCCTGCGTTATGGCCGATCACAATCGCGATGCGTTTCATCCTACCATCTCCATACGATGCTGAAACGGCGCGGATAGAACGGCACGGTCAGCCAGTTATAGTGATCTCGCTCGGGTTGGGGAAGACTGCGGTGCAGCGCCCCCAGGGCGGCCAGTGCCGCGGCGATTGCCCAGATATTGAAGCCAGTGTTGATCGCCTGCCCCGAAAGTGTGAAAACTCCGGGCGGCAACCACCCCCAAGCCCCGGCCAGAGGGCGCAGCAGGGACCACCAGAGAAGGCGCACCCAGACCAAGCTGGATGTCAGCGCAACGAACGCGCTCATAAGGCTGTTAGCGTCGTGGTCCTTCAGCCGGAGCCGCAGGTGTGGGGCGAATCCGATAGTCACCAGTCCCATCAGCAGAAAGGCGATGATCGCCGTCACCACGTTTGCCCAAATCAAAATCGTCACTGTTCAATACCTCGTTTCGGTAAGACCCCTTCCACAAGGCCGTTAACTTCTCTTTTGCGATACTTGATTGCCCGTTCGAGACGCTGGCGGGCGGCCTCACTGACCTCCCGCGCCTGCACGGAATCCACTTCTTCACGGGATGGTGGCGTGGGTTTGCCCCTAAGCGTCTGCCAAAACTTAACCACGGCCACTCCCCTCAATGAACCGGAGGGCTTGGTCGAGTGTCTTGGTGTTCTCAGCCATCTGGCTTGAATGCTCTTTATGGTCCTTGAACCGCGCGTCGATCTGCTCGTTAAGCCGCTTCCATAGCGCGCGGATCGTCCACCCCAACGCAACGATCACCGCCACCAGAAGGGCGATGAAGGGGCCGTACTGCTCGGCCAGTTGTGGTATGTCGATGGGGTTCATCTGTGGACGCGCTTTCCAATCTGCCTATGAGCCGGAGCCCATCTTGATTGCCGCACGTCCTGCGCGTCGATATGTAGATATTTACCCTATATAGGGCGCTTTGCCTAGATCGCTTCTATAGCCCCGGTCACGACGCCACCACGCATAGGCGCATAGCGTCATGTCCCAGCCCGTCAGCCAGCGGCAGAGGCGGCGGCTAACGGACTCGCAGAGGGGGAGCATTAGCCAAAACACCCAACAAGAAAGTTGCGGGCCGACCCCAAGCGGTTTTTAATATGCAGGTTAAGCCCATCGTGCCAAACATTGATCTTGCCATCAGTGTCAGGGTTGGAGCCAGAGCCAAACGCGAAGGATGATGCTGCCCCTCCGGTTAGGTCTGCGTATCCACTTCCAGAAATGCCAAATACAGCCTGTGCATCGTGGGTATAATTCGCTGAGACCATGAAAAGGCCGTGACTGTTGTACCCCATAGCGCGGAAAGTATATGTTTCATCGTCGGCAAGGAAAGCGTTTTCAAAGCTGAAACCCGCTGTGGCGTCTGTACTATCATTTCGGGGGAAAATCGTATTGGTGCGAAGCGGTACAGTGCCGCCAATGGTGCCCCCTGACAGCCGCCGTGGGTCCATATCAACACCAGAGTTACCCAAGCCCGAAACATTGCATTTCGCAGCGGTCCCGGCTGCGTATGTCACTTCGGCTGCGAGAACGTCTGACCCTGATGCGTTTATGTTTCCGTTTGCTTCCAAGAAAAGCTGCTGCTCGTGGCCCGACGCTACGCCGATAAACGCATTTGTTAGGTCGGATGCATAGCATCCAGTCATATTCACAACGGCTCTTGGCGATCCCGTACCCTTTACCGGAGCCGTGGCAAAGTATTTAACTGCGCCCCCGACTACTTTGCAGTTCGACATACTAAATATAGCCGGGTTGCTCGTGTCCTCTCCTGCTGTTGTAAAGCTACAGATTTCAGATAGCTGCCCAGTGGGCTTGGGGACATTGTTGTAAACGGTAACGCCGTGCACCGTTGGGGAACCACTTTCGCGCGCTCTTGGAGTGCTGTAAAAGCTGACAACCGAACTGCCGGACCCCGCCGATCCGTCAGCAGTGAACGGCGACAACCCGCCTACCTCGTTATAGAATGCGTCAATATTCGCAACCGTCCCTGATCCCATTTGCAGATTGATGTCAGAAAACCCGTTATGGATTGATAGAACATTTTCACGGATAATCGTTTCATTGGAAACAAGGCCATGAGAAACCTGACCCTTAATTCCACGCCCCGCACAGTCCTTGTACTCGTTCCCGGTCGAGACAAATCGGGTCGGAATGAACGTAGTGTCTCCGTCCGCAACCTCGCCGGTGAAGTATTTCACGCCGTCACAGTCGGCACGGTCAGCCCCGGTGTCTTCTGTGTCGATGGTGTCGTATTGGTTGCACTTATGGATGAAAGACTTGGCAAACAGTGTGGAGCCTGTCGTAACGTCATGCCCCACGGCCAATCCTGTTGACCCTGCCGATCCCGGAATCCCTACCCCAGCTTCGCGCGAAACATTCTTAAACAGGTTGTCATCAGCCAAAACCTTTTCAAACCCGCCACGCACATAAACGGCGTCTGTACCGCCCTGCCCATCACGCGCTAGTTCTCGAAACACGTTCAGATGCTTGTTGTGCAAAAGCTGGATTTCTCCAGCAAAGCCTGACGTGTTGTCGATGCGGTAGAGTTGCGGAACTTTGTTGTCACCGTCCCATAGTAAACCTTCTATTGTTAGATCATATCCCGCTGTGTCGATATGCAGAAGGCGGCTCACCGCCCCCGCATTTGCCGCCATATATCCGCCGCCGTTTGCCGTGATGACTGTGTGTTGCGTCAGCGTAAGGTCTATTTTGCTGGTGAGTTCAATGATGTTTGAGCCAAGGTTTAGTTTTTTGAACCGGCCAATTGCAGGGGCCGAAAGAGCGGCGGCGGCTGTTGCGTTGTCATGATCATTCCCGAACTCCTTCTGAGAAATTTCGGCGTCCCGGTCCAGCACCCGCAGCTTCACCCCGCCCGCTCCGGTGTAGTCCAGCAGCCCCGGATCAGTAGCGCCATCGTCCGCTCGCTGGTAAACCCACCCGCCAGAAATGCAGCGGATATACTCGCCAACACTCAGCATCTCGGGAGTAACGCTTGCCAGCTCCGCAAACGTGTCCACCTTCGGCCCATCATACAGCGCTGCCTGTGCTGCGCTTGTGGCTGCTGCGGTGGCTTGGTCTGTCGCTTCTTGAATTGCGAGAGGCTTAAACCGATCGATGAGGCTGCGCATCGCATCCACGTCACCATCATCGGCGGTTACATTGATGTTGTACTCTTGAGCAGGCATAGGACGTTCCAACCGTTGCGCGGGTAAATACCGCTGTGATTGCCGCACGTCCTGCGCGTCTATGCTGTGATGTATAACCCGTTTACTCGCCTTTGGGAATATCGGGTGTGAGCCAGCGCCGCTCATAGCTTTGGCGCGGATGGTCTTGCTCGACCCACCACAGCCCCCACTTTAGGACGCGGTAGAGCCTGCGGTGCTTGTCACGACGCCACCACGCAAACGCGCAGAGCGTCATATCCCAGCCCGTCAGCCAGCGGCAGAGGCGGCGGCTGACGGCTTCGCAGAGGGGGAGCATTATGCTGACCTTATCGTCGCATAAATATGCCCCCTCGCTTGCGGGCCAGAGCAACGGACTGACAGTGTATCGTCACCGACCTTACCAACTACGGTAGATGCTCGACGCACCGTAGCTGAGATAGTCCCGCTAGACACATCGACTGCCGCCCCTGTGTCGTTTCGATGGTAAACAGTAACGGTATCCGTGGCCGTAACTTCACCCCACATGCGTGTGCCGCTCAGCGCGCTGTCTATGCTAACAGCCAGAACCTCGTCGCCAACCTCTGCCCCTAGAACGGTAACAGTGGTTGATTGTTGCGATCCGTCAGCGAGGCTTGCCCAATCGTGAACTTTGCCCCCAGAAACGGGGGCGCTGGCCTTGGAAATCGGCATCCGGTACGAGCCATTTGCCCCACTCACATAGAATGTGTCCAATACTGTAGAAAAGCCATCCAAAGACGTTTCTATTTTGAGATCGTCCGCGCCGCCTTTGTAGGTCACTGAAACGGCAACATCTACGACCTCTTGCCCGTGGCCGAAAAAATCAAGCTCATGAACAAGGTCGGAGCCGAAGGTTAGGATGCCGTAAGAGTGTGACCCGCTGTTCATGCAATTTGTATGCTCGGCACGGTCAACGGTTGGCGCAAACGACAATGTTGAAGCTGTTACACCTTTATACAGCACCGTCATATTCGGCAGATCATTGCACCATTCCCATGTGACTTGAGGATATGTAGCCGAGTTTGTCGGTGTACCCGCATAAGTAATCTGGTCAGGATCAGGTGCTTGGCGCAGCCCTTTGAAGAATAAACCAAAGTGTGAGTCTTTATTCCCCGTGGCAGATATTGCAATCGGGTGCAGCTTGATCTTGGCATCACTGTCCAGCATACCGCCGTCCCACTCGATACGCATCTTAGGTGTCATTTCGATCTGTGGATAATCAGTCGAGGTGTCGAACCCGAGCGAACTGGTGAACCCGCAGTCGCGAAACTTGATCAAGGCGCGGATGTACACCGTGTCCCCATACAATTTCACCAAGGACGACCGCGCGCCCCCCGCATAGGAATGCCCGTTATTCCAAGGCTCTCCCTTACACCCATCAAAAATATACGTCGAATTTGGCCCAAATAGGCCGTTTGCGCCATACAGTTTAAGCCAAGGCCCATCAATTACGATGTTGCAGACAATGAAACTTGTATTCCCTAGTCCCGCGCCATCAACGAGCGCATCAAGTTGGAAGAAAGAGCAATGTTCAAAGCTGTTGTTCACTGACTGACTGCTACGGCCATAGTAGAATGTACCTCCATAAAGGAAATCACACCGCTCTGCTCTTGTGGTGTCAAAGTTCACGGTCCCAATGTTATTAATAATTCTGTCGAAGCCATAAACAGCAACATTAACCAGCATGAGTTTCCTGCCGCCGCCATCGCCTGTCCCGGTGAAAAATGCGTTTTCCCACGTTGTCTTGTCACTGTCTTGGTACACATGAACCACAGTTAAGTCGCGAAACTCAAAGGAAATGAAAGTGTTACATGAACCCACATTTCCCAAGTAAGGCGCTGATTTCGCTGTCCTGACCATTATATTTCCTATATAAAACATGGTGTTGAAGGCTGCGAGGGGCGCGTTTCATGGATCACCCAGAGGGTGCGGGCTTGCAACGGGCAGATCGGGTGGATTTCGACCCTCGCGTGCGGCTGGAATTTCGCGGCACGCAGCTCAGTTCCGACGGCGGCCTTCTGGTGATGCGCGAGCTTGATGACGCGCTCGGGTTGTCCGATTTGGCGTCAGCGGCGCTGCGCGATACTCGCTCTGGCAAGAACACGGTCCATCGGCTCGACGGCCTGTTCCGGCAATCAGTCTTTGGGCGGCTGGCCGGATACGAGGATGTCAACGACGCCAACCGTCTCGCCTGCGATCCGGTCATGCGCCAAGTTGTCGGCGGCAGAGCGGTCGATGCACAAGCGGCCTCGGCATCGCAGATGGGACGGTTCGAGACCGAGACGCTGGCTCTGGCCGGGAACCGTGCCGCGCTGGCCGACCTGAACGGGCAATGGATCGACCGGTTCCATGACCGTAACGGGCTGAAGTACATCGTTCTGGACATGGACAGCTCGGTCAGCCCGACCCATGGCGACCAGGAAGGGTCCGCCTGGAATGGCCATTTCGACTGTAGCTGCTATCACCCCAACTTTCTGTTCAACCAGTTCGGGATGCTGGAACGCTGCGCCCTGCGCCATGGCAACGTCCACAGCGCCGATGGCTGGCGTGATGTTCTCGACCCCGTCATTGCGCGCTACGCGGAGCGCGACCTTGGTGGCAGGTTCTTCCGGGCCGATGCTGCCTACGCGATCCCGGCGATCTATGAGCGATTGGAAGAAGCGCGGTTCTTCTACGCCATCCGGCTGCCCGCAAACGCGGTCCTCAAGGACAAGATCGCGCATCGGCTAACGCGCCCTGTCGGGCGGCCGTCACTGACCAAGGTCAAGCGGTTCTTCGAGGAATTCGAGTATCAGGCGGCGTCCTGGGACAAGGAACGCCGGGTGATCGCCAAGATCGAATGGCATCCGGGCGAACTGTTCCCGCGTGTCGGCTTCATCGTCACCAACCTGCCGATGGAGCCGGACTGGGTGGTGCGGTTCTACAACCAGCGCGGCACCGCCGAGCAGCACATCAAAGAGGGCAAATACGCCTTTCGCTGGACGCGGCTGTCGTGCCGGAAGTTCCGCGACAATGAGGTGCGGCTGCAACTGCACGCCCTGGCGTACAACCTGGCCACCTTCTTGCGCTGCATCGAGCTGCCCGAAGCCATGGCCGACTGGTCGTTGACCAGCCTGCAACTGAAGCTGATCAAGATCGGGGCACGTGTGGTCCGTCACGCCCGCACCATCACCTTCCAGCTGGCCGAGGTCGCTGTCACCGGCACGATGGTACGCGCCATCCTCGCCGCTATCCGCCGATTGCGAGCGCCACCGCTATGCGCATGATCGCGATCCACGCTCAAACTGAACGAAAGCGGCTGGACAGATCTGTCCGCTGCGCTGAAAAACGCCGCCCCTGGGCAAGGAAACAGCGGCTTCGCGGTCTGATCCGTCCAGATCCAGCAGTCTGCGCGACCGCAGGTGCCGCTTGCGGCAGAAAATCCTTGTCTAGCGATCGGATACAGGCGATCTTCACCTCAAACGACACGCCACCTGGGGAATGCAGGATGAAATGAATGACCCGCTATCGCTGCTGTATTCGATAGTCGAAGCGAACTTTCCCTCTCCGACGAATGAAAATCCTATTGCCGACGAACCGAAAACCAACTCCCCCACGGAATACCGACCTTTGGGGATGAAAACCTGCGCATTTCCGTAGGCGGCAGAAGACGCAACATACCCTGTAAAGCCTGTCCGGTCAGACAACGCGGCGTCAATGGCAGCCTGGAATGCCGCCGTGTTCACCGCCTCACTTGCATATGGGTCGGCACCAAAACCGCGCACGTTGATATATCCATTATTAATATAGCGGCGCTGCTTTCCGGATGATGTGGTAAGGTTCCCGCCAGAAGACAACGCCTCGTAAGCCACATTTAGGCTCGGGATTTGGAGAAATGTACCGTCAGGCATGTCGCGCACGTCGGCGTCAAATTCGGCGTAACCTGCATAGACCGTTCGCTTGGATACCAGCCGCCCCGCGCCCATGCCTGCTGCATCCACAACAAGCGCCCCGTCAGCCGTGACCGTGCTGGCCGCGTCGTAAACGAACGTCTCAGGCTCGCCGTTGAAGCCATCCCATACGACGCACTGCTTGCCGTCTGTCAGCGCATCGTTTGCCGCCATGAGCGCGATTGTGTTGAACTTCGGCCCGTCATAAAGCGCCGCCTGTGCTGCGGACGCTGCTGCTGCGTCTGCGCTATCAGAGGACTCTAGCGCCCACACTTTAGAAGACTTCGTGCCTGGGTCGCCGGGTTCCGTGCCTTCTGCCCAATCTTGGGAAGACAATGCAGAATAAATAGCGATCTCAGCGGCAGTCCGAGAGGACATCGTATCAGGACCAGCTGGCTCAGAGGTTTTCTCGGCCCAGTCTCGCGATAGCTGGGCGCTACCATCTGCCTCGGTGGCCTTCGTTGTAGCAACACCGGCTTGTGTGGTTGCAATCCCTGCTTGCGCCGTTGCGGTCCCAGCAGCGCCTGTGGCAATACCAGCTTGCGTGGTTGCTGTGCTGGCGCTTCCGGCGGCTTCGCCAGCCCTTGTAGTGGCAATGCCTGCCTGCGTCGTCGCAACCCCCGCCTGAGTGGCCGCCGCACTGGCGCTGTTCGCAGCATTTAACTCATAGGTTTCCAGAGCCTCAGTGACGCTCGCTGTCTCGTATTCCACATCGTTGGTGAGCGTGACAGTCCAACGTCCCGTTACCTCGTCAAATACGATGCTTTTGATACCGATCCCGATGTCGCCCTTGGACCCGACGGGGCTCACATCAACGATCACATCGCCAGACTGTTCAACAAATACTTCTACCGAGCCTGTCATGGCGTTCCCTGCTTCGTTACTTGTCCTAGGATTGGATATTGGCCGCGCAAGGGGGTCTTAACCTCGCCGCTCGGATAGGTGAGCTGGATGTCATAGACATACACGTCGTTCACATCGGGGTTCTCGTATCCCCCGACCCGGAATACTCCCTCTACTGCATCAAGGATCTCGATACCGGCTGATGCGACCGAGGTGTTCTCTAAGATCGGGGCTTTCTTGGGGTGCTTCCGCACCTGCATCACGATCACGGCGTCGACCAATGAAATTGGTTCGCCTTTTTCGCGCAGCGTGAACTTCTGCCACGGCGCAGTGTCACCGGCATACTGTTCCGGCCAATCAAAGCACCCCGGGATCATGGCGATACCACGCTTGGCCGATATTTAAGGTCAGGAAGATAAGACATGCGACGTGTTCCAACCGTTTCGTGGGTAGAACCCACCTGATTGCCGCACGTCCTGCGCGTCTGTTGCCCTTGTAATTACACCATAAGCCCCGTCTTGACTAGATTAGTTGTAGACAGGCTGGGTCACTTCTGAACGCAGGCGCGCGTTGAGCTTGGGATTATCGACCCATGATTCCTGAGAACTCTTTGTGCAGCCTTTCAGAGGCATTCTTGTAGGCCAAAGCGGCCTCTTCCTTGGTCTCAAATAAGCCCAAGTAGTTTCTCTTATTGTTAAAGGAAATTTCAGCCGTCCATTTTTTAGCAACCTTGCTCCAAGTTACCCCCTTGAAGCCGCTCCGGTTGTTGGATCTCATGCATTGGTTGGCAGCATTCTCAGACCTCGTTGCTAGCCGGAGATTGCATATCCTGTTGTTCTGACGATCCCTGTCTATGTGATCGATCTCTGAATCTGGCCATTGGTCATGAACGATGGCCCAAATAACCCGGTGGGCAAGATGGTTTTTCATGAAGATGCGGCCATATCTGTAGCCCTTGTTTAGCGCGGTGAATGCTTCTTTTTGGGCATATCTTGTATTCCATCGCTTGCAGGTCTGATCAGCAGTCCACCTAGTGTTCTCCACCTGACAGGAGATTCCCATCGGCAACGTGATGTGCCATATTTGAGGCATGAGACGCCATGACATCTGCCTTTACCTTGGCCCCGCCGACCGTACTGAGCTTCAAGCCCTGATCAGCAACCGCAACACTGCGCGCAAGCTTGTCTGGCGGGCCGAGATCGTCCTGGCCACAGCGGACGGTCATGGCACGTTCGAGATTATGCGACGCGCGGGCACGTCGAAACCCACGGTCTGGCGCTGGCAGCAGCGGTATCTCGATGAGGGCGTGGCCGGTCTCAAGCGTGACAAGACGCGACCCTCGCGGGTGCCGCCTTTGCCCGTGGAAACAAGGCTGAAGGTGATCGCCAAGACGGTGCAGGAAACCCCGCCCAATGCAACGCACTGGAGCCGCGCGCTAATGGCCGAAGCCATGGGCATCTCGCCGTCGAGCGTCGGCCGCATCTGGGCAGAAGCTGGCTTGAAGCCGCATCTCACGAAGGGGTTCAAGGTCTCGAACGACCCAAAGTTCGAGGAGAAGGTCACCGATATCGTCGGGCTCTACCTCGACCCGCCAGACCGTGCCGTGGTGCTCTGCGTCGATGAGAAATCCCAGATCCAGGCGCTGGATCGCACCCAGCCCGGACTGCCGCTCAAGAAGGGCCGTGCCGCGACCGTAACGCACGATTACAAACGCCATGGCACGACCACGCTGTTTGCTGCGCTGGATGTGAAATCAGGCACCGTCATTGGCGATTGCATGCCACGCCATCGTGCGCAGGAGTTCCTGAAATTCCTCCGACAGATCGACAAGGCTGTGCCCACGCGGCGCGATGTGCATCTGGTGCTCGACAACTACGCCACCCACAAGACGCCTGAGGTAAAGGCCTGGCTCGAAAAGCATCCGCGCTTCAAGCTGCACTTCACGCCCACCAGCGCGTCATGGCTGAACCTGGTGGAGCGCTTCTTTGCCGAGATCACATCAAGGCGCATCCGGCGCGGCAGCTATTCCAGCGTCGATGATCTTGAGGCCGCGATCTACGACTATCTGGCCCACCACAACGAGAAGCCAAGGCCCTTCAAATGGACCAAAACCGCAGAGGATATCCTCACCCGGGAACGTCGCGCGCTGGACAAGCTCGATGAAACTCGCGGAAACAGGTAGGAAGTGTCAGACTCAGAGCACTAGTATCACCTCTGAAGAATGAAACCGGCCGGTATCTCCAAGTCAAAACTCCGGTGTCGGGGTCATAATTGAGTAGTTGACGGATTAACCCTGGGGGCGGTAGTTGGCACTCAGCCATAACATGATCCTCACACGATCTGTTGCGGTTAGGCTCATCTACTATTGGAGGCTGTAGATGGTCGTGGATTAATCGCCATGATGTTAAATACGGCTGTGCCGGCGCATGGATCGATCTGAGCGGACGCAATGCTATCAAGGGCCTCTCTCAAAGCCAGATTGATAATGCTTCGGGGTGTGAAGTGGGTTCTGGTCATGTCGAACCTCTCCCACTACCCCGCTTCGACGCTCTCCGCGCTGCGTGATCCAACTGCGCCAAAGCTAGAACCGTAGGGCGAACCTCCGGATCATACTGGTCATATGGCTTGTACCAACGCCCACCGCTCAGCCGCGGCAGCAGCGCTCGGGGGATCGGCTTCCAGTTCGCTGGGTCGGTGTTAGCCTTGTCGCCATCGATGCTTTTGAGCACATGGCCTTCCGGCACTGGGCCGTGCTTCTTTTCCCAAAGGTGGCGATGTTTCAGAACGTAGCGCCGCTCAAAGCCCGTATGCGGATTGGGTTCGTCCACGCTGATCTCGACGTAACCCTCTTTGCTCAAACGCTCATGTCCGAGGTATTTCGTGTTATGGGGCAGGTTCCCCTTCTTGAACCGGTGCTTTGCGCTATTCGCATTGAAGGGCATCTTCCTACCCTTGTTGTGTGGTGCCTGCCCCTTCACAAAATTCCCCGTCCGGCCTGTCATCCAGCCCTTGCGCTTGCAGAGCGAATTGAAGTTGGACAAAGACACGTCCTGACGATCAAAGCGGTCACAGAACTCGGAGTGAGCCTCTGGGCGTAATCGCTTGCTGTTGGCCTTGATCCACGCCAGTTCGGTTGCACTGTATGGAATAGTGCGGCCTTTCATTGTCTCGGTCCTCCAATCTGAGGAAGGTGCCCCAGTACCTTCTCGCCGTGCTCCGCAAAGAGCTTCGCAGCTTTTAGTTGCAAGTCGGCGTTGCTGGTGATTTTGTCGGCGACAGAAACCATTGCACTGGCGCGCTGAACCTCCTTGGCGATTGCTTTTTCATCCATGTCTTCATCTGACAGACGTTCAAGCTGCGCGAAAAGGTGATCGTTGAGGTCGGTGAGTTTATTCTTGGTCACGGGATATCCTTTGCTTACTTCCGGAGGTCAGACAGCTATGAGCGCGCGGCGGATCAAGGCCGCATTACTACCCTATGGCGGGGTAGTTACCGCTACTGCTATCGTTGCCGCTAATTCGAAGGGTGACGCGCCCTTGCTTGAGCGCGTCGATTGAAAGTTCCTCGTTCTTTTTTGCGACAGCCATCATCCTACCTCCACGAATTTGAGCTCTGAAACTTTCCACCCATCAAACATGTCGGGACGGAAGTTCGCTCGGTTGTGACCGGCCCGACCGCTTGCCCAAAAGCTATGCGCCCGCCCCTCACATACGAACCAGCACACGCCATCAATATCGATGCCTTCCGCGCCCTGCCCGATCAGGTCAGTGATAGCCTGCATATGGTGCTGAACCTGCTGACCCACGGTCAGATCCTCTGCCTGCGTGGCGTTGGCAGTGACTGGTAGTAGCGATGCGGCCGAGGTAGTGGCCATGAACTTACGGCGCTTCATGATACACCTCCCGACTTACTTGCAGACTTAACCTTGTGAAATGCTTCCCACCTCGCCTCATGGTTCAGCATGACCTTACGAAAGACATCCTTCATTTCGATTTCTGCATTTTGATAGTCGGTCAGCATTTCAATCAATTCGGTCCGCTCATCATCATTTAATATTTCAGAGATTAGGCCGAACAAAACATAATCATTCTGAGACATCTGCACTGTGCGTTTAGGTGTATTGCTCATGCAGCACCCCCGATCAGCAGATCACCCGGAATTTTTCCGCGAAAGAAATCCAGCCCCTTCGGCGTGATGTACGTTGTCGGACGGGCCTTATCTTCCACAATGACGGTCTTGACCTCGAATAGACCGCGCTGCGTGTACTGGACACGCGGCACCAAAGCCTGACCCTGATAGAACAAGTAGGTCTGTTTGAGCCATCGAATGAACAGGTTTGGCCGTGCCGAAAGTGCGCGGGCCGCATTCTGCAAGCCATACAGGCCGTCAGCTCTCATTAACTTGTCGTAACCCGCCGCCTTTGGCGTCAGTTCAAGCACCTTTGCCTTTGCTGTTTCAGCCTCCACCCTCAAATGCTCGATCATACCTAGCTGCAAAGCCGGGTCGTTATAGTCCACCTTAGCTGGCGAGCCGTACGATCCCGTCTTGCGGATCGTGGGTAGAATTTCCTCCATGACAAGTGTTTCGAACGGTTCCGCCTCTGGTCGATTTGACCGGATGATGAGGCGATACACGTCACCCTCTGGAATGATCTTAGTCTGAGGGTCCAGATCGGAGGGGGTAACGAAACGTGACCCCCCTACATCTAGGGGTCCCTGATTCAGGGACCCCACCGCTTGCGCTTTGCGGCAGTGGTCCTGTACGGCCTTCCGACTATTGGCGTAACCAAGAGCATCGGCCACGTCCTTAGCCACAAACCATGGGTCGCTGTCGATCTCAAGAACGCGAACCGGGTTGCCCTTAAACTCGAACGGCATAATCTGCATACCCATTATGCCACCCCCGCTTTGAGAGCGCCCAACAGGTTGTTGAACAGCTTGTTGTCCAAATCCTTCCAGACGTTGCCGGTCACGTACTCACCGAAGTTGTCCAGGGCATGTTCAAGCTGGGCCACTGCGCCAGCCATTGAGGCGGGCTTTGCCGTGCAGATCTTCTCTTCGAGTTCCTGCAGGGCCAGCAACTCAGTGTCGGGATCACCCTCTGTCTCGTTGATGTGGCCTCGAAGCGCTTTCCACTGCTCGCACCATTTAATGATGGGTTCATCATGAACGGGGGTTTGAACCACCTCAAGCGCGTGGGCTGCTGTAGCTGTGGCTGCAAGGGCCGGGATTGCCGCGAATAACGAACGGCGGTTGATTTTGGTGGTATGTGTGCGTATATTCATTGCTGAACATCCTTTCTAGCAAGTTTGGGTTCAAAGGCCGCTCACATGGGATTGCAGTCCCGAGCGGTCTTTTTCGTTTCTAGGCGGTGGCGGGCTTTTCCGCCGATAGAGATTGCTTCAGAGTCATAAGAATATGGGTATTCATGCTACGACCCATTTCATCCGCTTGCGCTTTAACCTCATCTCTAAGGTCAACGGGGAGACGCAAAGTCACGGGCACAACCCCCTGCCCTACTTTCCCTTGTATGTTTGCCATAATCGATCCTATGCAACTACCGTAGTAATGACACTACAGTAAATCATTTGACCGTCAACCCAAAAAAACACAGTAGTGTCAAAAAAGGAGTTGAAGATGGTGGCTGGCAGAATCGGTGATGGCGATACAGTGGGAACGATGGTCCGAATGCCCGCTGATCTGCGTGACCGTATCAAGAAATCTGCTGATGCGGAGGGGCGCAGCATGAACAGCGAAATCGTGTCCGCATTGCAAGAAAAGTACCCTGCGCTACCGACATTCTCAGAACTCGCAGAGTTGATTGAACAAACCGCCGACAGGTTAGCGGAAATGGAGCAGACTCAGGAGTGGTTTGAAACATCCCAAGCACTCGTATCTTTTATAAAGTCGTTGGAACAGAAAATCCCCCGGGAAGGTGATCCAGTTAGCCACCCCGATACTGCTTCGCCGTTCGAATATACCGTAAAAATACCTTCCCCCGACGCAGATACGCGGCCCAAAGGGGCCAAAGATCCCTCAGATACCCCGCCACGGAAGTAGTAGCCCGATTGTCAAAGACGATCCTCCGATCATATTCTCAAATGCATATTTGAGATCCGACATAACTATATTCTCTCTGAAAAACGCAGCCCCCATTAAAGGATAGTCAATTTGTACCAGATCGATAATATTAACACCTACCGCCCCCATGATGATCCTGATCTAGAGACTCCTGCTGCAGGAGCATCGAAATGAGCTTTTTTGACAGGCTGCCCAAAGACGCGGATTCGGCGTTCCAATTTACGTTGATTGAACTCCAGAACGCAGCAGACGCGTACCCAAACGGGGCCCTAAATGCCGAGACCAAAACTCAAGCCGTAATCTATATACGAGCGCTTCAGGCTATTAGTAGAAGGCTTCCGCAATCGGAAGACTATGAAGAACTACTAGAGCAAATTCACAGGCAAGCCATAAGCAATGGCGCAGCGACTGTGAAGAAATCGCTCGATCTCCTACAGCAACTCTATCTTTCAAACAGCCTCGATAACCACTTCATTGATGAAGAAGAGGAGGCCTTGTTCAATGAAGTGAAATGGAGTGGAGATGATAGGGCGTTGGTTCTTGACCACCTGTCGAACGCGCGCAGAGCGGTGACGGACTCATCCGGATTTGACGACCACCACAAGCGCCGCGTCCTATACTGGCTGGCGAGGGCTGAGAATGAAGCCCTAAAGGAAAAAGGCAGGTTCGCTACCTTTGTTGCAGCAACAAGTGAAGTGCTCTCATTAGCCGAAGAAGCTGGTGAAAAAGGCAAACCGCTCGCCAATCTTGTGCAGATGGTTCGCACCGCGACAAGACGCAACGTGACTGTGAATCAGATCGAAGCCGACGAAAAACCGAAACAGATAGCGCCACCAACTGATAAACAGGATTGAGTGGAAATTGATTTTGGTGGGGGTTGGACCGCACCATCGAACCAACCGATCCAACCCCCTAACCGGCCGCGCTGCCATCGCCGCCGGATTGCGTTGCCTACACCGATGGGTTCCCCCCCTACGGCGAGGTCAATCCTTCTTACCGATAGTGATCGCTCCACCTTGCTCTCGGAGTATCTTTCCGACCGCGCCATTCACTTGATCACGTGTTGTCAGTCGAGCACCATCGCCTGCGATGCCCTCTCCCATTAGGTCTGCGCGCTTCCGCGCTTTACTGACGAGCTCACGCCATTGGTCGCGTGAGAAAAGCCCGTATTCACTTCCCCAAATGCGTTGATCTCGCATGGCGTCGACGAGCTTATGCATGGGCAAGAGTGAACCCTCGTCACTCATTGTGGCCTTGTCGTCTGTCGATCGCCATTTGACCGGCTGCGTCGGCTTGGACATGTCAGCAGAGGCAATCCATTCCTTCAATGCGGCGACGTTCAACGTGGTAAAGGAACCTATGCGATCCGAACCCTTCCCGTCAGAAAACCCGTCTTCATAGATCTTCAGGGCTTCATCTTCGTCGAAAGCGCCCAGCACCAGCTTGTGCTCATCGAAGGCACCATCAGGAAGGTCGATTTGATTTACGATTACGACGATGTCGCTCTCAGGATGATCGCCCATATAAAAGTCCAGCGGATCACCGTCGGCGCCGGTGGTGAGCTTCACATCCCCATAATGCGCCGGCATTGTGACAGACCATTCTTTACCGTCTGGACCGATACCGCGGCGCTCGCCGCCTTTGGCCGTTTCGATAACCAAATCCAAACCGTTCCACTTGAATCGCCCCTTGCGGTAATTTCCGGCTTCAGCCTGAGCGGTGGAAGGATTGGCGTTGACTTGAGCTGCCGCTCCGTCAATCTCGCGCGCAAGGTTGCTCGCCTCCCCATACGATGACACATCCAAAGCGGCCAGCACCTTAGCTGCATGGCGCCGCGGGAAGATGAACCCATCAACCGTGGCATCCCATTTCAGCGCAACGCCATCAATATCAGGGGGCTCATCTTGGGGGAGACCTCTGAGGGCGGCGGCACTGCCCCGGATGTTCTCAATCGTCGGTATATCGGGCGTCATGATGTCCTTAGCCATAGCTTCCCTCTGGTTCTGGGGGTCTATGGCAGCCACATCCTGCGCCGCCTATCAGTCATTAAGTGTACCATTTTGTGGGACTTGAGCAAGGTGGGACAAAAGGCTTTAGTGCGGTGGTGTGGGAATCGCGACTTGGATGCTTTGACCTCCATATTGTTTGTTGATCCAAAGCATTTGAAGGTGAGTATTTTGGGCTGGGATATTGAGGATGCACTAGACGACGATCTGATTACTATCGTTCATCGTGACGACGACTTGGGTGTCTACGAATTTCGCGTGGGAGAGTTGCAAGCAATTGTCACGGTACAAGTGTCTCGCCTCCCGACCAGTGAGAGGGCGATATACTATCGCAGCCATGCGATACATACGCCTATCCAAGCAACGCCGTATCACCAGAGCCGATCGACCTGGGATGATGTGCCTTATGCGCTGCACCAAGCTATATCGAGCATTACCGATTACTACAGTGACGCTACCCGAGCGGGACATGCACCAGAGGAGGCTTGGCTCGTCAGACAAGTTTAGCACACTACGGGACTTAAATCTGTAGCAGTCGTTGTTGGAACGCTTTGCCCTTAACTGGCAAACATTGTGGTCCTTCTTGCATTAGCATTCCGTTGACTATGCCTATATATGATGAGCTAGGAGGTTGTTATGACTTATGACGCTCGCCAAATCGCAAACTGGTTTGTCACCCGCGCCCAGCGGGAGGGTAAAACTCTGTCCATCATGTCCCTACTCAAGCTAACCTATATCGCTCACGGCTGGCATCTGGAGACACAGGGAACGCCTTTGTTCTCAAATCGCATTGAAGCTTGGCAATACGGCCCCGTGATCCCTGAAGTGTACAGCGACTTCCGAAAACAAGGAGTGGCGGTTAAATCTCCCGTAACCACAGTTCCAAATTGTATGTTTCACCCAAATGATGAAGCTCTGCTTGACCAAATATGGGAGATATACGGAAAATTACCCGCCTTCCGACTATCTGACATGACTCATGTAGCTAATGGGCCTTGGGATGTCGCTAGTCGTATGGGCGGAAGCTACGCTAAGATCCCTGACGAGCTCATTCAGGGTCATTACGTCGAGCTACGAAAGAAGGCTGAAGCAGCTGCGCATGACTAAGATCCCACCCAACGCAGCGGATGTAGTACCTCCTTCAAATGGCCCCGAGAATGGCAGGCGAGAGGACTTTGAATTTGAGCTTCTTGAGGCGGAAAGAGCGCTACGGAAACTCCTTACCCGCGAGGCCGGGCAACGATATTGGTTGCGCTGGATTGCAGTCGGCGCAGGCTGTCTCGTTATTGTAGGTATGGCAAGCCTGCTTTGGCACCTTGCGCACATCGTGTTCTGGGGCCCATTTGTGTTAGTGGGACCGGCTTTTTCAGTTGCGATGCTTGTTACCCCTATTCTTTCAATAACTACGATCACTGTCGCACTTTTCGTTGGAGCGTTCCGAAAGTTCGAAGACAAAGATATTGATACAATGAGTAGTGGTATAGCTGGCGCTGCAAGCTTTATGCGCGGCAGCTAAACTCCCCCAAAGATTTTCTGACTGTTGCGCCTTTTTTCAGTCAGAAACCTTCGTCCTGCACTCTAGCCAAAACGCAAAAGCGTTGATTTCCCCGACGCGTGGGGTATCATAACACCTATGAGAGTAATGATACATGACGGAGCCGCGCTCCTCATCCCAGATACAGATGAGGAACAGCGGCGATTGGATACGCTGGATGGAACCTTGGTCGATATCACCAAGGCAAGTTCCGTTCCAACCACTCATTCACATCCGTCGGCCCCTGTCCGAAAAACGGCCTCGATAGGCTGATGATGTAGAGATTATCGTTTCCGTCGATGTGTTTCTTCAGGTGATTGAATACCTCCGATGGTGTCTTCGAAGTGCTGACGGCATAGGAGCTTTCAGAAAGCTTAGCCCAACCACCTAATCCTTTAATATCTTTCAATATATTTGGTCGTTTTGTTTCTTTGTTCAAGTCATACGTGACAATGTAGCAAGCCATAAATCGAATCCCTTTGTAATAGAATTCAAGCCTGCGCGACTTATGTGGGTTGAGTCAAAAGAACAGTTGATCATTTCAACCTTGCCAGAACGCCCCTGAGCGCCTTTATATACTCTCATGGATTATGACCCAAAGAACCCCCAGCACCCCCTCGACAAGTGGTGGGAACGAAACAAACGCAAGTTCGTCCTCCTACCATTCATCGCTGGCGCCGGGTTCATGTGCTAGGCTGCATCCCCCACGCTGCTTTCAATTTGGGCAACGACTTTTTCTACCGACGATAGATTGGTCCCACTATCCTCCATTACCCCTCGGTAGCGGTTGAGCCACGCCCGTAGCGCCTGAGCGCCCTGCCTGCGCAGTTCTTGCACCATAACCGGATCGTCGGGGTGGAACGGTTCATATCCGCCCCCAGACTTGCGACCCGATATTGGTGAAACCATCGCAGGATATTCCCGAACCCGAACGGTGACCGATTTACTTTCTGGCACCTGAACCTTGGAAATGATCCGCAATCCGCTTGCCATCTGTCTGGCCAAACCGATGCGGTATTCGCGCGCCGCCTCGGCGTCGTCTTTTGCAAAAAACCAAGGATAAGCTTCGTGGTTTGGATTAATCTCCAGCCAGTCAATAAACTCTGAGGGAACAAACATGTTTCTGCCGGTTGCCGCCAGATATTCATCAATGATGCGCTGCCGGTCCTTTGATGTGAACTGAGCCATTGCCTTCTCCTTTATGCTGAATGACGGGTGCGCCCTGCCCCAACAAACCGTAACTTGCCTCAACAAACCGTATCTCGACCGCCGAGCCCTGCCACGCCATGCCTTTCCACTACTCACCCCGCCACGCCATGACCGCCTTACCGTGTACGACTAATTTAGAGACCGCCGAACGTCTGTGTCGATCATCCTCTGCGAATAAGCCTTTCATCTTCGAGGACTTCCATCAGGTCCGCAGTGTCTTGATCTGCAAACTCAGGATCATCCAAAGCGGTTTGCTGAACGTCGCGGCCCTCTTGTGTAATTTCGTCCCATGCTTCCTGCCAGTCGCCCATGTCCTCGCCGGATACAGCGAACGTGCCGAACGAACCCTTGCCCTTTTCTTGGCGAAAGTCGCCGATCCCGCAGACAACGCCAGCGTTTGACAACAGCGACACGATAGAGTGAACGCTCAGCGTCGGCGTAACGAACGCGATATCTACTTCGGCGCACCAGCGTGGAAGGAAAGCCCGTGTCCTAACATCGGGCGTTTTGTTCATATCGGCGGATCGCACCACATCCATCTTCAGCAGAGGTTTGCCCCAGATACTAACTTTCTGTTGGGGCAGAAAAATCAGTCGCTGAACGCTCGTCTTTGTAACACCTGGCGTTTCCAGTGCCGCCGTCGCCATGGCCGCCTTGATGCCCGGAGCAGGAAAGCACAAAAGGGTATCTCCCGTTGGTTGGCGATAAACGCTGTCCCGAAACTCTTGTTCAGGATCGTGTTTTAATTGCTTCCGCTCGGCTGCGGTTTTCTTGCCCCCACCGATCAGTAGGGATCGCTTCGCCTTGGCGCTCATTGCGTTGAAGTAGAATGGCGTCGTGCCGATTAGCCTTAGAGTGACGCGCCCTTGCTTGAGCGCGTCGATTGAAAGTTCCTCGTTCTTTTTTGCGACAGCCATCAACCTGCCTCCACGAATTTGAGCTCTGTAACCTTCCACCCATCAAACATGTCGGGGCGGAAGTTCGCTCGGTTGTGACCGGAACGGCCGCTTGCCCAGAAGCTATGTGCTCGTCCCTCACATACGAACCAGCACACGCCATCAATCTCGATATCTTCCGCGCCCTGCCCGATCAGGTCAGTGATAGCCTGCATATGGTGCTGAACCTGCTGACCCACGGTCAGATCCTCTGCCTGCGTGGCGTTGGCAGTGACTGGTAGTAGCGATGCCGCAGAAGTCGCGGCCATGAACTTGCGGCGCTTCATGACGCACCCCCGATCAGCAAATCACCCGGAATATTCCCGCGGAAGAAGTCCAGCCCCTTCGGCGTGATGTACGTTGTCGGACGGGCCTTATCTTCCACAATGACGGTCTTAACTTCGAACAGACCGCGCTGCGTGTACTGGACGCGCGGGACCAAAGCCTGACCCTGATAGAACAAGTAGGTCTGTTTGAGCCATCGAATGAACAAGTTTGGCCGTGCCGAAAGTGCGCGGGCCGCATTCTGCAAGCCATACAGGCCGTCAGCGCTCATTAACTTGTCGTAACCCGCCGCCTTTGGCGTCAGTTCAAGCACCTTTGCCTTTGCTGTTTCAGCCTCCACCCTCAAATGCTCGATCATACCTAGCTGCAAAGCCGGGTCGTTATAGTCCACCTTAGCTGGCGAGCCGTACGATCCCGTCTTGCGGATCGTGGGTAGAATTTCCTCCATGACAAGTGTTTCGAACGGTTCCGCCTCTGGTCGATTTGACCGGATGATGAGGCGATACACGTCACCCTCTGGAATGATCTTAGTCTGAGGGTCCAGATCGGAGGGGGTAACGAAACGTGACCCCCCTACATCTAGGGGTCCCTGATTTAGGGACCCCACCGCTTGCGCTTTGCGGCAGTGGTCCTGTACGGCCTTCCGACTATTGGCGTAACCAAGAGCATCGGCCACGTCCTTAGCCACAAACCATGGGTCGCTGTCGATCTCAAGAACGCGAACCGGGTTGCCCTTAAACTCGAACGGCATAATCTGCATACCCATTATGCCACCCCCGCTTTAAGAGCGCCCAACAGGTTGTTGAACAACTGGTTGTCCAAATCCTTCCAGACATTGCCGGTCACGTACTCACCAAAGTTGTCCAAGGCGTGTTCAAGCTGCGCAACAGCACCTGCCATTGATGTGGGCTTTGCTGTGCAGATTTTCTCTTCAAGCTTTTGCAGGGCCAGCAACTCAGTGTCGGGATCACCCTCTGTCTCGTTGATTTGGCCTCGAAGCGCTTTCCACTGCTCGCACCATTCAATGATGGGTTCATCATGAACTGGGGCCTGAGCCACCTCAAGCGCGTGGGCTGCTGTGGCTGTGGCTGCAAGGGCTGGGATTGCCGCGAATAACGAACGGCGGTTGATTTTCTTCGTCTGTGATGCTATGTCCATTGCTGAACTCCAATTTTGATAGGTTGAGTTTTCATCGAAGGTCGCCGGAGTTCCCGCTCCAGCGGCCTTTATTTTTGAGAGGTGGCTTGATCGCCCTCCGCTCTCCGCTCATTCAAGCACATGATAATGTGCGTATTGAGTGAACGACCTTTCGTTCTTGCCTCATCACGTAGGAACTCCCGCAGGGATAGCGGCATCCTGATACTTGTCTGAACCACCCCCTCTCCTCCGCTTGCTGGCATTATCGTCTGCATCGCTTCGTCCTTTCATAAAGCATATAGCTATAAAGCATTATGCTACGCCTTGCGTCAAGAGAAAAATAAAGCATGTTGCTTGCGAGTAGGAGAATCGCATGGCCCGGCCACCAGCCTCTAAGCAAGTCCAGGTAAATTTCAGGATGCCTTCTGACCTTAAAGCGCGGATTGAGGCAGCAGCTGACGAAAGCAATCGATCAACAACTGCCGAAATCGTCGCGGCGCTTGAGGAGAAGTTTCCCCCTCCTCCTGTCGATGATTGGAGTTATATCTGGGAACGATCAAAGAAAATCTTGGATGAGATGGATGTACTAATCGCAGGGTACAAAGATCCCGAGGCTAATATTGACGACCTATCCAGTCGTTTTGCCGCGTTAAGCAAAAAACATAAGTTGCTGCTGGATTCCTTCAGTGAAGCCAGCGATCCCAGCCCCGATACTGTTGGTGACCGAAGCACCGTCGCCCACCGCATAAAACCGGAAAGGTAAGCAGCCCAGCACAAGATGGCCCTTGGCTACGATCAACAATCTTGATCTTTCGTCACACCAACCTTACCTTTCTAGGCGTAGTAAAAAGGATAAGTGTTGGACCCTATAGCATTTCCCGCCGCTATCGTAGCTGCATGGATCATCATCGTCATGTCGATGTGGGGTGTGAATCTGTATCGGAAAGAATGCGATAGTGGGGTGGAACCAAAGGGTTCCACTTGGTTCGCGGTGGTGTTTAGCAGCCTTTTTGGTCTCGGATACCTAGCTCAAGATTTTGGCTCACCATTCTTCTATAACCTTAGCCTTGATCTTGTCGGGGCACTTATTGGCCTCGGGACAGCCTACTTCGCGTCTCGGTTCCTAGTTCTTCTACGGCGGGGGCGGCACCAAACGCCAAAGCGGCGCCAGTAGAGTTCCTCGGTGCGATTCGAGGCATACCAGCTACGAAATCCTGAATTTCGTTTGCCCCACGTATCACGGACTTGTCCGCCGCTACCTTCGCGGCAGAACCCGCAACCATGAGCGGCACTGTAGCCCCGCTGCTGGCCACACCGCCGACGACATGTAGCGCCATCATCAACCCATTCCCAGAAGGGGATAGCTTGCCCAATAAACGCTTGGCGTTCTCCGCGTTATTCCCCCTGACAAAAGCGCGCATCATCTCGATCTCGCCTTGACTGAAGAACTTCGATTTACGCTCGTTGTTGATAATTGACGTGACTGCCTGACGATATTTGTTAACAATATTCCCGCCAGAACCGGATGCCGCCGTTTGATCTCGCGCTTTCGTAAATGCATCCTCCAAGAGCTGTGCTTTGGCATATTTCGCGTTTGCAGCGCGGGCGACTCCCATAAGATCGCTAGCGTTTCCCTTTTTGTCGATCACATGATCAATAGACGCAATAGCATCCAATATTTGCGGCTGATCTTTAGCGTTACTGTACCGCTTCCAAAGGTTCTTTCTGATACGATCAAGCTGCGTAAGCGTGGTATCTTTTCCCGACCTTCGACCAAGAAGTTCTAAGGTCGCCCTAAGAGCGCTGTCTGTCTCTTCAACGTAGTTATTTTCCTCAAACATCTTGCGGACGTGAATGGCAAGTTGCTCCATTGTCTCTCCATCAAATACCTCCCCAGCGTCGTCTGCCGCCTTATATGCCGCGTTTTTAGATGCTTTGAGAATATCGACTGTGGGTCGCTGTGCGCCTCGCACAAAGAGGTTCTTCACCCTTCCAGGTAGAGAGGCAGCGAGGTCGGTGACCTTTGGCGCAGCAGACCCGAACAACCCACCTAACATAGCACTTGTTGCTGCGCTTTTGGCGCGATCGTCACCCTCGCCCTCCATATATCCTATGGTGCCGCCAGCAGCAGCGCCGGCGATGCCCCCCGCGACAGTTCTGCCTGTGATGTTGCCCAGTTTCTTTACAGCACCAGCTGCCGCTAAGCCGGGGATGAAGGCCGGCGCGACGTCTGCGGCCAGCGACAGGCCGGGATGGTCCTCTTCAAGCTTCGATTCTTGGTCGCGATAGAACTTCGTTCTTTCGTCTCGATCACCACGCCCTATAGCAGCGTCAAAGGCTCCAGCCGCTTCGTCCCCAACGATTCCGAGCGTCAAACTCTCACCCGCTTTGTTCAACAGTGCAGCAGCCGTAGCGTCACGGTCTTGGCTTGCGTCAATTTGAGACTGAATTTGCGCCAAGTCAGGCTTCGGGATGCCAGGCGAAGCTATGCGATTCGCATGTTCTGCGCGCTGCAAACTTTCAGGTGAAGGTTCGAGCACCCCTGCTTTTGCAGCTTGCGCACGTTCGATCATTGCCTCACGTCTAGCGGCTGGAGGCTTCTCAACCACAGGGGCTTCCATCCAACGAGGCTTAGATGCCTCGGGCTTAGCCGCAGATACCTCTGCCCTTTCCACAATCGGCGCGCTCATCCAGCGAGGTTTCGGTTCGTCAGTCGGCTCAGCCGGCGGCATTGTGTTCTGAACCATTTCAGCGTCTTTCCAACCAGCCATTATGGCTTCCTCCGTGTTGACCCGTCCGGGCCGGTGAACATCGCACCTGATGGAAGGGCGTCATACTCTTCGTCGCTGTTGATGACAGCAGCTTCGGGTTCATTTTGCGTTGCTGGTTGTGTTTGCCCCCCACCCCCAGCACCACCATCTGCGACATCGGCATACAGACTTGCCTTCTCTGTCTCGGCGAGGCGATCGAGCATATCTCTCGTCATGCCAGACTCGAGAGCGATGATTGCCCGTTGGCGAGATTCTCTTTTTTGTCGCAGTAGCGCTTCACTGTCTCCCGGTTGTGGAAGATATGTTTTCCCGTAAAGTTCCTGCTCTTGTTCGGTAATCGCGGCGCCGGTGTCCTTGCGCAAAATGGCCTGCAGGAACTCATCACCGGCCTGCTTAGCCAGCTGGAAGTCTTCACTTTGAAACTCCCGGGCAAAGCCTGTCGGATCCAATTCAGCCAAACGTTCCCAGCGGTTAGAAAGTGCCTTGTCGTATTGATCAAGGGACTTGATTGCGCCCTTCGCTCTTGTCGCATAGACGAGGGTCTTGCTCTCGCCTTCGTTCAGCTTTTCCTGCTTACCTCCAACCCTGATGATTGAGCCATCTGGCGAGGTTACCGAAACGCCGTTGCCCTTTTTTGCCTGAGCATAATCAATCCGGCTAAGAGGTTCGCGACCGGCCTCCACCTCATCCCTAACGTAACGAGCATACTCATCGGGTGCAGGGTCAAGAACAGACGCCGCCTGCTCTTCTGTCAAGTGCCCAGCTTCCACATCGCGCGCCACCTTACCCTGCGTCGAGAGAGGCGCAGGCTTTCCGGCAACCATCTTCTCAACAGCCATACTGGGCGAAGCTAGCAGAGTGAGCTCCCGCATGATCTCATCGACGTCATCGAACCTTTTTTCGAACACGTTTCCGCCGCCATCGCTGTACACGGCTATACCGCCAATGGGGTTGCCTTGGGCATCGGTGATGAACCTCGTTGCCTCTTCATCCACGGTTAGGCTTGGGTCCATCGTCCCTGCCCGCTTCGCGGCTGAAAGCGAGTGTTTAATCACTCCATCAAAATCACCCAGGTGATAAGCGGCTGCGGCTCGGGCGTTGTCCAGAATAACTTCACGCCCGATCTGGCTATCCACGAACTCCACGTAGGCTTTGGCTTTTTCAGGCTCGCCTCGCTTCATGTAGAATTTCACGGCGTTTCGCGAAATCTCACGATAACGATCGACGTACTCGGTTTCCGCGCGTTTCATTTGCTTCGGGGTGTAGTTTTGCCCGGCTGGCAGGCCAAGGACGGCGCCAGACTTGTGAGCCAACTCTAGCGTTTGTTGCGCTTCGATTGTGGCGGCCCCGATAGCAGTGTCGCCTGCGAGATTATCGCTCCCCTCACCTCCGGCCAGCGGCTGAAGCGGTTCCTCTGGAATAGCCCCCATGGATGTTGAAGGAGAGCCGACGGTGCTTCCTGTCGGCTGTTGTGCAGCTTGCGGAGCAGCAATATTTCCGCCAGAGGGCGCGCTACCGGGCGCGGTGTTGCGTAGCACCTGATTAGTGCGTTCACGTGCCTCAGCAACGCGCGTTGCAAAGTCTGCATCGCTTTCGCCAGACGCGGTTGGCGGCACAGCATTGGCAGGTGCTGTGGGCTGTGGTGCAACTGATGGGGCAAGTGCACCGAGGCTCAATTCATGCCGCGCAGATACAGACGGATGGCGTTGGGACGGAGACCCATCAGCGCCACGCTCGACAACCCCGAGCGGGTAGGATCTTGGATCCACCCTAGGGTTAACCGCGCGCCCACCCTGAGCCGCGGCTGGATTAGGTGGAACAGCGCCTAGCTCTCTTGCCTGTTCAAGCATCTCGGCCTGACCCCGCAAGAACTCCCGTTCCTGAGCCTCCCGTGCGTCTTTCTCTGCGCGCTTTGCGGCCGCGTACTCATACTCATCCATCTGGTTGCCGTGAGTGGCGGAGGCACGAGCTTCTCGGCTGTTGCGCAGCCCAGACATCTGCTCATACTCAGCCATCTGCGCGCCGTGCTTTTCTTCGTTGAGGGCGTCTAAGCGCTCTTGGCGAGCGCGATCTAGTTCGCGATCTTCTTTCTCATCGCGCCAATCTCTGCCTTTGAAATATCCATCAACGAAGCCTGATACTATCGAAACCATGGGACAATCTCCTTACACCGGGCCGACGCCCATGGGGCGCAGCTTTGCGCCAAAACCTAATTTCTCGTTCCCTAAAAGCGCGTCCAATTGCGCGTCGGGAACACTTGCAAATTCTGGCCACTGTGCCCGCATGGCGGCTCGATCAGGTGCGGTGGCTTTGGGTGGTTCCGCTTGCCGCTGCGGCAACTCAATGGATCTCGCGATTAAGCCTACGCTACGCTCGTAATTTGGGTCTGTGGCGTATCCTGAGCGTCCCAGTGCGACCAACTGTCCATCCAAGTCCTTAGCGGCCAGCATAGGCTTGTATCGCGGATTTTCTTTCAGAAAAGAGCCGTATCCGTCGACACTCTCGCCCATGTTTTGATAGCCACGGAAGCTGTCATTGATACGCACGGTTTTTCCGTCGATAACCTCGTTCGTCGCCATGGTGTTACCGCCAGCCTTTCCGTGCGACTTGATACCGAAGTAGTTATTGCCCGGAGCAGACTTGCCCCAGCCAGTTTCCTGCGCCGCTTGCGCTATGATTAGGCGCGGGTCCAACCCTGTTTCTTCTGAGACGCGAAGAGCGTGGGGCATCATTGCTTCAATAAAGTCTTATTTCCCGACAGGACCGCCACCCGGGCGAGCCCCCAAAGACATTGGGCGGGAATTTGTGGATGCGCGCGCCAAGTTATCGTTACCAGCACCGCCCGCAAGCTCCTCGTCACCCATGGGGATGAACGGCGGTGTGCCTGTACCATCGTATCCGCTTCCCGAGGGAACCACGGGCGGTATTGCGCCCATACTTTGAAGCACGTCGAGGTATTTATCCTGACGCGCGTTTTCCTCCGAGCGCAGCTTGCTGTCCTCTTTCCGCGCCTTTGCCCGGTCGAAGCCTTGACTGAACCCTCCGAAGAACCCCCCGCTCATGCCGATTTACCTCCGGCCATCTTGGAGACCTTCTTATCAAGCTCCTGAACGGCGCCAAGTGTCACGCCCATCATGCTAATGGGGTCGATGGTCTTGCCATCCCCCTTGCCCGTGGCCTTGGCGAAGTCTTCCGCGTAGGGGCCGATATGCTCGCCGCTGTCGGCAACCCCGTCCTTGTACTTCCACTTCTCGACAGGCATCTTGCGGATCGCGCCCAAGCTGCCCTTGGCGGGCCGCTTGTCCTCTTTTACATCCTTCGAGGACATCATGGGCAGCGCGCCGACAACGGACCCAAGCGCGCTACCAAAACCGCCCATCATGTTCTGATCGGCGCTCCACGCCTGCATTTGCGCGTCGTGCTGCTTGCCCAGAATGCTTGCCTGCTGCCCATACCCGGACATAGCCCCACCAAACCCGGCCTGAGCAGCACCGTTCGAGATCCCCATAGCTGTGCCAGGGTTGACCGCCATGCCCTTACCCATGTTGATGGCATTGGCGCGCATACCGTCTGCTTTGGCTTCATCTTGCAGGATGGACTGTCGGCGGCCCATGTTGGCCGCACCGGCGGTGGCCAGTGCCTCGGCAGAGCCACGCGAAGATGCAAGGGCAGCATCGCGACCGGAATCGGGTCGAACGCCCATAGAGCGCAAGCGGCGGTTGTCCGCGTCCCGTTGCATGGAGAACTGCTGACGCACGTCGGCAACGGCCTCAGAGGCGCGTTGATCCGCGTTAAGCCCGATCTTTTCTTTGTCCTGGGCGGCCAGCGCGTCGGCGGCATATTCGGCCTCCAACGGCACAAAGTCCCGCTCATACCGCGCCCGATCATCGGCGGCCCACTTATTAGTGATCTCTGCCTGATCTTTCATGAAGGCCATCATTTCCTGGCCGGTTTCCGCTGACATCCGCGCCGCTTCGCCCATCTGCGGATCAGGTTTCGGTGCGCCACCCCCGCTCATGCCAAGTCCTCCTTGTACTGCTCAAGGGTTTCGTGGTGGGTGAAGAACTGACGGACATCCATGCTAACAGAGCGCATGTAGTCCCGCCCGCGCGTGAGGTAGATCACGAAGGCGATAAGCTCAGCGTACCAGTCGCGCAGGACATAGCTGAACACCTTGTCGTTCTCGCTACCCTGCTCAAGCTCGTTGGCATCGAGCCAAGCGTTGATGCCAGTAATCATCACCGCCGCAAGCTCGTTGCGGTAATTGGCAAAGAAGGGGTTGAGCGGCAATTCGGTCATAACTGCGAACAGGATGCGCGTCAGGTCGGCCTTTGTGACCTCCTTGTCGCCATCCCAAAGGTCGTCAATCACTTCGCAAAGGTCGAAGAATTGCAGCAGGAAGCCGACGGCTTGGTCATTGCCAACCCACTCGCGCAGTTTTCCGTCTCGGATGTCGCGCCATTCGGGTGTGTCGAACGCGGGGCGCGTGGGTATCGTGTCAGGCTGTGCCATCATAGTCTCCGTGGATAGACTTGGGCCGCACGTCCTGCGCGATATGACCTAATCGGCGGTCAATGATAGGACAATAGCATCTTCACCGCCTGTTACGCTAGGGCGTTTGCGATACTCGAAAGCGAAGCCCGCTTGGAGGCAAGCCACCTGACCGGCCACGTTGCGTTCGGGCAAGGTCGCATTGATCGCTTTCAGGTCCAGCATCTTCGGGTGAAAGGCGAGCTGCTTGTATCCGTCGATCACCTCGGGCCGCATTGGGGCGCCAATAGGGGCGAGATGCACCTCAGCCACGCCACCGGCGAAGTTTTGAAACACGGCAATGCACGAAACCTCGCCGCTGTCCTCCATTGCTCCGAACGCGATAGCATCTTTGTGCCATCCTGGTGTGCCCGTCAGGTTCATAGCGGCTTCCAGCATGGCGTCTTGGTTGGCTTTGGTCAGTTTCAAAGGCATGGCAGAGCCCCTTTTGATCTCAAGTTGGTGGTTGCGGCCAAACGATTTCCGCAAAGTCTTCAATGTTCTCGGGCAGATCGCGCAAGGCTTGTCGGTACGAGGCCCATGCTTGACGCTGCTCTGCTGTGTGTGGGCTGTCGGGAACCTGGGTCCAGTCTGATGTCGCTAAAAGGCGGTTCCGACGGCTCCTAACCTCACGCATGGCCGCAGCATAAGCCTGCGCCTCGATCACGCCCATAGGCTTTCGTATGATGCGGCCATCGGCAGAAACACGGTGCGTATCGGCGTTGAGGTCATTTGCCACATCATCTTCACGATGAATGCAGGAATGCCCCTCTGGAATAAGGCCTTGCGGCACTGCCCCAACGGGTGGCGCGGGTTTCATCACTGATTGGATTTCACCATCTTCAAGGCGGTATACGATCAGTATCATTTCCACCTCCCGATAAGGTTCATGGTGGTCTGAGCACCTAGTTCTACGGTGCTATCTTCACCGTTCCATAGAAGGGCAACGATCAAGGTAATCGCGTTGCTGGTAGTATTGTTGAATGATGCGATTGCACTGATGGTTGGATAGTCGTTGATCGCCTCCATATTGAAACGCTCAATGATCAATCCGTACTGTGTTTCAAGCCGAAAACCCCATGTTTTTGGCCCCGAGGTATAACCTTGCGCCAAGCTACAGACGACCACAACATCACCATAGGTGTTTGGTGGGATGTCAACGGCGCCAGAAATGGCTGGTCTTAGTGAACCGTTACCAGCCAAAGAGGTCGTTCGTTTGGTGTATGAAGCACCAGTTACCGCGTTGCCCGCAATTTTCAGGGTATCAACGGAAAGATCTTTGATCTTAGCCGTGTCAATCTGAGCATCACCAATGTTTGCGTTGGTGACATAAAGGTCTTGAGCATGGACACCGGCGGGGATGTATTCCCCCCCGACATATCGCCCGGTCGGGTAGACCGCGAAAGGTGTGAAGTTTCCCTGACCACTGCTGTTTACAATACGGAACGTAGCATCGTTGATGATGAAGTCGCTGACGGGCTGGCCGTTGATAAGGCGGGATAGCAGACCGAAGCCTGAGATGTGGCCGTTATTGTTGATCCTGATGCCATACTGCGCCTTCACACCATCCACGGAGACAATCAGCGATGATATGGCGGTGGAGTTGCCGTCTAGTTCAGTCTGGAAGGTGTCGAACTTCCCGTCTACTTCTGTGCCAAGCGTCTCAATGCCTTCCATGGCCTGATCGAACAGCTTGTTATAGTCCTTCAGCAGAGCCTTGGACTCGGTATCGATCGCTGCAAACTGTGCGGCGATCTGCTCTCCTACACTACCCGTTCGACCGCTTCCTGTGTCGCCATACTTCCCAACCCCAGCAACCTCCTTCGCGACCTCTCGTTTGAGGTTTTCGAGGTCTTTGAACCGCACGGCGTGTTCGGACTTGTCGCCGCGCAACCCCGCCAGCACCTCGGCTTGGTTGAGGGTGCGTTCATCCAATGGGCTGCGGCGCTCCACCGGAGGCTGTGTTGCCCGGGGCTGCTCAGGAACAAGGGCAACGCCCTGCCAAGGGTTGCTTTCATCAGCCATCAGTTCCCCACCAATTCGGCAATGTCGCTTGCAAGGCTAATGCCCGTTACCGCGGCATAGCCTTCGATCTCGATCTCCCACTTGTCCGCGGTAAACCCACTGGGCAGCCTCGTAGCAAAGTTGATGTCCGTAGTGGTGTGGACCAAATTGCCATCGGCATAGATACGGATGGTGCAGTCAGGATCGGTTGGGGTCGCCTTTGTGCCGGCCACGTCGTCTGTCTCGACAAAGATGGCACCGAAGTTGTCATATCCCGGCAGCACGATACGACGCCCACGCCATGACTGCTTCTCGATGGTGGCCCCATTGCGCGGGTCGAACTCTTTCACCACGGCATCGCCTTCGATGTAGTAGAGCGAGCCCGTGTCTGGATCGAAGTAAAGCAAGGTCGGTTCGATGTCGGCTTCGATGAAGAAAGGCTGCTCGCCGCTCAGATCGATGATGCCGAACTTGCGCGGCCCGTTCGCTACAGGCTGATAGGTAAAATGATACCGCCCGCCGCGCTGTGATGCCCGGATGCTCTGCGGCCGCATGGCGCGCCACTGTTCTTCCGTGAATAGACGGCGGCTCACCACCTCGGCCCCGCGCTGGCTGACCACCACAAGCCCCTCATAGGACGCATAGGCGACGGAGTAGCCCATATCCACGATACTCGCGTCATTAAGGCATGGCAGGGTGCTTTCCAGCTTCTCCATAATCATAAGCGAAGGGTCGGAACCCTGCACCATGAACGGCGTCCCTTTGGTCAGGACGGCCACGAATGTACCGAATGCGCCAAGGCCCACGATGTCGGTGTCTGTCGTCATGCGGTATTTGATCGGCCAGGCATGGGGCTTGTACGGTTCGCAAAACATAAGCTCGCGCCCACGGAATGCCGCCATAAGTCCATTGGGGAGAGGTATCAGGCCGCGCGCGTCGTCCTCGGGCGGGTTATAGTCCGTGCTGGGGATGGGCTCATTCAAGAGTTGGTTGAAGTCGTCCTCTTGAACGCTTCCAGCTTGCCCAACGGTCAATTCAGTGAGGAAATAGAAGTCTGTCGTGCCTGCAAGGCTGGTCTTGGACCGGTAGACCCTGATCCGGTCAATACCGCGCCCGCTTTGCCCCGGCGCCGATACGCTGAAGGTGGCGGCGTCGGTTTTGCCGATCTTCAAAAGGGCCGAGGCTGGGGCCGGTGCGCTTTCTTCATCGAACTCGGTCACATAGGTGTAGGTGTAGGTGACGACTTCCTCAGTCGCCGCATAGTCGCCATCCTCGAACGGTGCCTTACTGACATCAGGAAACACCGAGAAGAAGTCCGTGATAGACGCGCTGTTGAGGGGACCATGGGTGCCAGCAACGTAGTTTTGCTCAAGAAGCAAGCCGAAGCGCCCCGCTGCGCCCGATGGTCGGCTGCGGTCGAGGCGATAGACGCGGATCTTCAACGTGCCTTCCGGCAGGACCATGTTGCTCAGGACCACCCGCTCGCCGTCGACGCGCACGATGTCCGCTGAAGGTGAGGCGATGGTCTCGCCCTTCTCCGTGATGGCGCTGTATCGATAGTCGAACGTCTCGGGCGGTAGCTCCGGGTCTGGTGGGTTTACATAGACTGTGGCCAGCGATGGCGCGTTTCCAACGTCCTGCGTTACCCGTGTGACCGTGGCGGCCAAGCTGGGCGCATAGAGTGCCAGCGCGTAGTCTGTCCCGCCGACGCGCATCTTAGGCGCGCCGCCATCGCCCATGAAGTACAAGCGGTCCTGCGCCACGGGTCCGGGCGTTGCATATACGTCCTCCTGATCGAAGCTGACAAAGTTACCGTTCCACTTGAGGAAGGTGGCCGGGGCTGTTGCGAAGGTGTGGGCGGTGACAGGCGCTTTGATCGGGCCGATTGAGCCGTCTTCCAGCCGGGTGTTGCGCGCGATCTGCGCATAGTTGCCTGGCAACAGGCGCGGGTGCAGCCGTGGAATGGAGCCTTTCAGGTCGGCAGAGCGAATGAGCATGGCTTACCTCACATCCAGCGTGGCTTGACGCGCACGGGGGCGCGCTGCTGGCCGCGTAGGTTGGACCCGAAGTGCGTGTTGCAGGCGTCTTCAAAGGCCTGCCGGTGTACTGCGGCCATCTCCAAGTCGGTGAACGGCTGGTTGTTGGTCGACATGATGCGCCAGAGCGCGCCGTCGGCCAGCTTCTCGGCGTATTGCGTCACCATGAACTCAGGCAGGACGTTGTAGGCATCATCCAGCGGGTTATCTTCATCCAACCCTACCGCCTGACCATGGCGAGGCTTGAGGAAGCATGAGACGCGAAGTTTACCGCGCTCGAATGGATAAACGGACACGGTGCCAGGGCTGATCTGAGTGATGTATTTGGCCGGTCCCTCGTTTTCGCCCCCGGTAAGCTCGTCAGGCTCCACATCAGTGAACTGCGTCGGCGTCAGAAGGTTGCCGTCCAACGTGGCTTCCTCAAACTCATGGATGGTCGCGTTGAATGGGGCCAGCATACAGCCCTTGCTGCTGTTGAGGTTCGAGGTCAGCACCTGCCGCCAGCACCGGGTCCGCTCGCAAAACTCAATTGCGGCCAGCCGCGCCTGAAACTGCGCATAGGGCAGCGGTACGGTTGGCACCTTGGGCAAGATGTAGGGCATGAGCTCGTCAACGCTGGCAGTCATGGCAAAAGACATGGGTTATTCCCCCGAATTTGCGGCTGCCAGCGACATGCCGTTTTCAGATTGCGAGAAATTGGTCACGGAATCGCGGAACAGCGTGTAATGCGCGGCGGCGCGGGCCGCAGAGCCAGCAATACGGGCGTCTTTCGAGTAGGCGCGGTAGATCACATAATCGACAAGCGCGTTCATGTAGATGTCAGGCACGTCCACAGCATCGGCATAGCTGGCGATGTCGTCCGCATCCGCACCGGGCACAGGGCTTTTGGTGGGGTATGCGCCCACTACCGCCTCAATGATCCCTGTGCCGTCGTTTCCGGGGGCGACATAGAACTGGTTGGGGTCCGCGATGTCGTGGATCACATGCACCACCTTCTTGGCGAAGGGGATCACTGCTGGGTCTTGCCACCCTGGCATGTGGCTATCCATGATCGAACGCGAGTCGAGACGGCGGATCGCGCCGCCGCCCGTGTTGGCATCGACCATGTTGCGGGATACGCGGGAGAGAACCGTGTATTCAGCCGGGAGGGTTTGCAGAGTGCCTTCATCAAGCTCAAGGTTCACGGTCTTGGAAACAGCGTTTGGCTTGATGGTCACGATCTCGCGCAGACCGTCGTTCAGGTAGCCGTGAAGCTCTGTCACGGGCCACCTGATGTTGCTGGCGTCTTGTAGCGTGGTCGCTGCGCGCGCCATTACGTCTTTGGTCTGGAATGTCACCCGGTATCTCCGTCAGTAAAGGAGGCCGGGTTTTATGCGGCCCCGGCCTTGTCTTCGCGCGCGGCCTTGATCTGGGCGCGCATGGTGTCGTCTTTGGCTTGTGGGTGAGGCTTGCGGCCTACTTCGGTCTCGAATGCGGCGCGCAGCTGGTCGGTGTCCATGTCGTCAAGCGCGGTATCGCCTGCGGTCTTGGCGGGCTGCTGCGGCGCTGTGTCCTTCTCGGGCGCTTTCGGCTCGCTGTTGCCTGCTTCCGGCTCGGTCTGCTGTCCCTGTTCCTGCTGCGGTGCCTTGGCCTGCCCGTCACCCTTTTCGATCTTGAGGCCATCAACACTTGCGCTCTTGATCTCCGCGCCACCAGTGGCCCCCATGGGCGTAGCCGGTGCGGAGGCCGCGGTATCGCCACGCAGCAGCTTGTAGCCCTCGGGGATCTGCAAGAACCGCTCAATGTGGTCGGGGTTCACCACCGGCGCGACCTGACGGCCTTTGTCGTCGTCAATGAAGTGGTACTTGGCCCCGTCCAGCGTCACATGCGTACCGCCCTTGCGGTAGAGGATCGAATGGATGATTGCGGCTGTTTCGGTAGACATGGCAGGTGCCTTTCTGAGAGGGGTTACGATCAGCCCGCACTTATGGTGAGGCGCGGGCTAACCGGACAATGAGCGGCCTTACGAGGTCGCTTCGATCAGGACGTGCAGCTTCTTGGTTGCGCCTGCCGTGATCTCGGTCGCGGTCTTCACGCCGATGGAAACGGGTGTTTCACCGTTCTCAGCAAGCGCGGAGAGGGCGATCAGGCCGGTAGAGCCGCCGGTGTTGGCTGCTACGCCATCGATCAGCGCGTCGTCACTGGTGCGCGCGGCATCCAGCGAGCCGGGGTTGCCGGACATCAGGCCGATGTCGAGGGCGTTGGTGCCGATGTTCTCACCGATGAACTGGAAGCCGGTGATGCGGCCATAGGGGAACAGCGGGAACAGTTCGAGGATGTCGCCGGTGTCGAGGCCTTCGGTGAAGGTGTGAGTGAACATATACTTGATCACTTCACCTTTGCGGTGAGGGTGCGGCACCGGTGTGCGGGCGTTCCCTACGAAGTATTGCGATTGCTTGATAGCCATTGGACTGTCTCCGTTCTGGCGTTGAAAGGGTGAGAGGCGCCGCTAGGGCGCCCCATCAATGGCTCAGTTCGGGTTCTTACAGGCGGTGTCGAGCGCGCAGACACCGAAGTCGAGGTCGTTGAACCGCGTCTTCTTGATGCCCGCGATCAAGCCGCAGTAGATTTCGATCTGGTTGTCGGCGTCGGTCATTTTCTCGACCCACGACATCCGGGCACCGTTGCCACCGGAGCCGTATGCAACCACACCGGCCTGACGGCCCAGCAGGAGCGCGCGGCCCGCGTCAACATCACCACCAGCACCGTAGTCATTGAAGCGGCGAACCGATTCATGCTCATGCAGGACCATGTTGTTGATCATGCCCAAACCACCTTTGCAGATGGGCGAGTTGCGGCCTTCCGAGGTGGCGAGGGCTTGGCTGATCTTCGACCAAGAGAGATCACCGGTCTCCACGCGCATGTCGTAGGCTTGGAAGGGCGACATCAGCACCACGAACCGCTTGCCGCCTTCCACGTTGACCGGGCTCATGCGAACCACATTCGGGTTCACCGCGTTCATCATGGTTGGCTTCACGGCCACACGCTCAAGGAACGCGACGTTCATCTTGTCGTTGGCGGTGATGGTCGCCTTCGACGTGGCTGAACCGGCGTAGAGGATGTGATCCGCGTCAGGGGCTTTGATCGGGTTGCCGGCGAATGCCTTATCGAAAACGCCGTCTTGGTTGATCGCTTGGAAGCCAGCATCACCAGAGAGATAGACGAAATATCCTTCATCCATCCACTGAGCGACGTACTCAGAGGTACGGTCGCGGGCGATGCGGCGCAGGTTGTGCAGGGTGCGCTTGCGCGACATGCGACCGGCAGCCGATGCACCCTTACGGGCTTGGTCGATCTTCACCTCGTCGGTGTAGAAGGTCAGGCTTTCGGCGGAACCTTCGACGCGGTTATCACCCAGTGTCATGCCACCGCGCAGGCGCATGGACAGGTCGAACTGGATGGTGTCACCGGCTTCATCTTCGAGCTCAACCTTGCGCTCGATGATGTTGTTTTCACCTTTGCCGATGAATTTGGTCCAGTAGGACTGCTTTTCGGTATCTGTTGCGAGCGAAGTAGCCCAGCGACGGACTGCTTTCGGGTCGTTAACCCCAACCACAGTTTGCATTAGAACGTCTCCTTAGAGTCAAACTTGAGAATGACCCAGGCACGTCCTGCGCTTGGTATATGAACGGTGTTTACCACGCTTTAGGCGATCTTATCAACCTTCTTGGGCGGGGGTCTGAACGATGCTGCCCGCGCGCCTCACGATGGTCTTGTGACGGGGGGCATCGACCACGATGCTCAATACCCCCTCGCCCGACCGGACCATGCGGATGATCGTATCATCGCCTACGGCAATCTCATGCGGGATGTGATTGTCTTTGGCGGTCAGTTTGGTCTTCCACATGGTACTAGCCCCCTCAGACTTCTTCCAAGAAGCGTTCTTGCTGCTCGGGCGTCATGCTTGCGAATGCAGTCTCAGCCGCAATCGGGTCTTTCATGATCTGCCGATCGATGGCGGCGAAGCGGCTGTCTTCCACCTCGGCGCTGGTGTCGCTGTTGAAGTCGGCCAGCGTCTGCGGTGCCTTGGGCTTCTCGCCCTTCTTCACTTCCAGCTTTTCCTCGGGGCCCTTGTCCTCGGCCTTCGCCTCGCCTTTGGCCGCCGGTGGGGCGATCTCAAGCGGCGTACCGTTGCGGGCCTCGTATTCGGCAGCGTAGAGGCGGTGCGCCATCTTGATCTGGGCATCGCGGCTCATGTCGGCATAGGCCTGATTGCCTGTGACGGCGCGCAACTGGCGGTCCCAGCCTGCAAGGTGGTCGTCGCTCCAAAGCTCGGGCGCGGCTTCCTTGTAGGCTTCAAGACGGTTGAACCAGTGCTGTTGCTGCTGTTGAGCGGCGTTCTGCACCACGTTCTCGGCCTGTGCGATGGCCGCCTGAGCTTGCGCCTGTTCGGCCACGATAGCCTTCTGCTGCTCGCGGTATTCCTCTGAGGTCAGTTCCCCATCGTCATACTTCGACAGAAGTGCCTCAAGCGCCTGATCGGCCTCGGCCAGCTTCGCCTCTGCCTCGGTGGTGTCGGGGACTTGCGGCATCTGAGGGTCTTCAACCTCGGTAGGCTCGGCGGCCTTCTCCGCTGTTGCGGCATCATCAGCGGCCTTCTGGGCGTCCGCTGCGGCCTGTTGGGCTGCTGCGTCATCATCCCCGGTGGCTTGGTCCGCGATGTCGCCTTCCTCGGCGGGTGGTGCGCCCACGTCACCCTTGGCCGGGTCGTCGGCGGCGGCCTTGCCCGCCTCGGCGTCAGGGTCTTCGATGGTCACGATGGGATCGTCACCCTGAGACAAAAGCTCAATCTCGGCATCCTCGAAGCCCGCTTCCTTCAGGCTTTCCACGGTAAATTCTTCCGGGATGTGATCATGGTCGGTTTCGTTCACGCGAAAGGTCATGGCGTGTCTCCTTTGGTTGTGTGGTTCAGGCGTCGGTGCGCTGGTTGTCGTCGTCGTAGAAGACGGCTTTCACAGCGAACATGCTGGCCGTTTCGACGTGCGTGAGTGCGATACTCCGGCGGCGGCTTGCGGGTAGCTGATTGACCACCTCCGCAAGCTCATTCGCCTTCTGTTTGATTTGATCCACCAATTCATTGTTGGAGGGATTGAAGTCTTTCGCGGTCACATCGGTAGTCATGTCATGCGTCCTCTTGGTTTGCGGCGCCTGCCTGATCTTTCAGGCGTTTGGCGCGGTCGGTGATGTTGTTCATGTCGTCGGTTTGCTTGCGGGCCGCTTCTTCCGTCTCGGCCTTGTGGTTGGCGTTGATCTGGGCGATGGCGATCTTGGCTTGGGCTTCGATCTCAGCGATCTTGATGTCGCCTTCCTCTGCGATCCGGGCCTTCTCGATCTCCACGGCGCGGTACGCTGCATCGGCGCGGGCATCAGCTTCCGCGATCTTCTGCTCGTACTTGGCGGTTTGCTCCATGGCCTGCTCACGCAGCTTCATCAGCTCGCGCTCAAACGCCTGCTGCTGCTCCATGAACCGGCGCTCGATCTCTGCGCCCTGAGCGGCGTTCTCGCCCCCCTGCCCGGCGCCTTGAAGCTCTGCGAGGATCTTCTGAGCCTCTGCGCTCGCCTTCTCGGCCTCTGCCTTGGTCTTAGCGGCGTCGGCTTCCTTCTCGGAAAGCTCGGCCATGGCTGCGCGCTGCTGAAGCTCGTTCTGAGCCTGTTTGGCGGCCATACGCTCGGCTTCTTCCGGTGTCGGGTTATCGGGATCGGCGTCGGGATCCTCTTGGCCTGTCACCTCACGGATGCGCTTCACCAGTTCATCACGCTTCGGCACGTCGAGGGCTTCCACAATGAGGTCCATGATGCCCACAACCATCTGCGGCGCGGTCGAGGATAGGCGGCCAGCTAGTTCAAGTAGCTGCTCGGCCTGTGCCTGACGGGCTGTCGCGCGCCAGTCTTCCTCAGACACCACAAAGTCGGCTTTGAACTCTGCGATGCTGTTCTCGGGGTCGCCGTTGTTGATCGCCACAAAGTCCGGGTTGCCGCGGCTGTCCGTGATACGGAACTCGTCTTCCTCGGTGTAGTATTGCTCCACCATGATGAGGGACTTCTCGCCATGGATGGCCCGAGAGAGGCGCAGGTTGTCGAAGAATAGCGACGTGGTTAGCTGGCCTTGGTCCTGACGTGCCAGAATGGCCTTGCCGCTGGTGGCGTTGGTCTTGCGGCCAAGGTTCTCGTCGGTCACGCCGCTGACCTGCTGGATCATCTGGGCATCGCGCGACATCATGTCGACGTGGGCGGCAGCAATGTCCCGGTCTGCTTCGATCTTGGGCGCCTGCTTGCCCTGCTTGTACTGGATCACCGCGTCAGGGCGCGCGGCCTCGTTGCGCAGTTCTTCCAGATCATCCACCGCACCTTCTTCGACCGTCACACGGGTGGTCGAGAGGTGGTGCAGCGACTTGGCGGCGCGGCGGTTAAGGTCACGTTGAATGTCGCGCAGGCCCCGGATCATGCCGTAGGGCATCCCATCACGGGCGCGGCGATAGCCCCAGAGAGGGGTGAAGGGGAAGCGGTTGTGGCGGTATGGGCTGCGGCGCACGTCCAGCAGGCCGCTATCGGTCAACAGGGCGCAGTGAACCACCTGACGCGGGCGAGTGGAGAGGAAGGCGCGCCCCTCGTTGTACTCTGCGACATGGCCGGGGCTGTATGGGTCGAATAGCTCGCCGTGGAACTGGCCGCCCTTCATCACGGCTGCATCGGGCACCATTCGCTTGAACCAGCACTCAATGACGCGCACACGGTCGCGGTTGGCCACGGCGTTCTGACGGTTGCCGCCCGCATAGCTGTGGAAGTGCTCGATCTCCTGAAAATCCATGGCGTCGTCGCCGAGATCGTCAGACATGAACATGCCGCTGCCGGATTCATTGGCTGCGCGTTCGATCATCCCGGCCCGGTGGCGCCAGAGACCCATAGCGATGTCCACGTCCAGCCATTTGACGCGCATCTGATACCGGGCGTCCTCAAGGTCATAACGAACGGCGGTGCTGTCATAGAGCATGGAGCGCCAGTTCTCGGAGCGCATGATAACCTTGGCGTGGTCGTCGTCGCTGCCCTGACAGGCTTCCAGCCAGCCTACACCGGCCTTCACTGCGGATTGGAAGGCATCGGCGGTTGCGCTTTCAAAGTGAGAGGCGTCTGAGACGTGCTTGAGCAATTGCGTCTTGCGCTCTGCGGCCTGCACACCGCGCTCGTTACGCGCGAGGATGCGGTAATCCATGGTCGAGCGGCGTTGCGATCCGAGAACCCAGTTCACAGAGGTATGGATCATGTTGAAGACCAGCGGCGCTTGCCCGCGCTCGGCTAGGATCTCAAGTTCATCCTCGGTGAATTGGATGTGGTCGTAGAAGTCCTCGTCCATTGCCATCTGAACGCGGTTCTCTGCCTGCCGGTCGAGCTCACGGATGTAGTGGCCCATGAGGTTCGTGTGCAGGTTCCAGCCTTGCGGGCTGTCCAGCCATGCGGTCTTGCGCTTGAGATTGCGGTTCGGGTCCGGGGTATCATCCGGCAGGAACGTGTCACCCGGGGCCTTCTTGCGTCCGCCGTGATAGACCAAGCTGCCCGATACATCGTCACCGGATGGCCGGTTGCGCTTTTCATCAGGGTTAAACATTGGCGCGGCCCCCTGCTCGTTCAACATTACACATCGTTCGTGATCTCCGTCTCTTTAAGGGTCGACCCTGACAGACGGTCTTTGATGATAAGGTCGCCTATGGCCTCGGTTCCAAAGTTCGGCTTAGGCGGCATGTTGTAGAGGTCGCGCAGGCTATCGTTGATGGCGCTGAGGATGGGGATGAAGCCGTTGGGCAATAGGCCTTCTTCGATCCAGCCCACGATGGCGCGCTTGGCGTGTTGGCGGTCGCCAATAGTCTTGTCGTCGGACACGGCATAGCGCCAAGCCTCACGCATGGGGATTACCACCGGCACGGTGCGGCCTGCTGCGATGGGGCGGGATGCGTCCAGGAGGACAAGGCACGGCTCTGTGCGGCCCTTCTGGTCGTCGTGCGTCAGCCATGTGCCAATGCAAGTGATACCTTGGTGCGTCCGCTCAAAGTGGCGCTGTGCGAGATTGAGGGCGGGGCGAATAAGAGAGGTCATGCGGTCAATCCTGTTGCGCGGCGGCGCTGTTTCGATGTGGGTTTGTGGGCGTGACCGCGCACGATTTCCTCAAACACCTGCCCCCACTGTCGGAAGGCATCGGCATAGTTCGAGAACCGGTCGTGCATGGGCTGGTCGGTGAAGGCATCGAGGCGCGGGTTGTACGTTTTGCGGTAGTTATCCAGCGCGGCAACGCCATCGACGCACTCAACGTCGTCAATGTAGACGTTGCTGCCCATGGCAAGGCGCGTCTGATTGATGCCGGTTAGGACTTGCGGGGTGCGCGGCACGACTTGGAAAGAAAGGGCTGGCAGCAGCTCGCGCAAAATTTGGACCGCGCTCTTACCGGTCTGAAGGCTCTTGTTCTCAGCATCGTGCGGCAGATAGTGAACCCCGGACAGGTTGACACCGGCTGAGAGAAGGTACTGAGCGTAGTGTTCCAGTTTCTCGCCGCTGTTTTCGTAGCATTTGATGAAACGATGTTCGCCAGCGACGATCTGATGAAACCAGATCGCTGTGGTGTCATTCCAGCCCAAATCCCAGAAGGTATTGACCGGCGCTGATGAAACGTAGGGTACATGCCGAATGCGGCCCTCTGAGCGAAGGCGCTGCATCTCGTTGGTGTAATAAGCACCATGCACCTTGCCCTGACGCCAGAAGCCCTGAAGCAGCGCGTCACGTTCCTCTGGCGCAAGCTGAAGCAGTGCCTCACGGTAGCCTGTTGAGCTCAGATAGGTGTTCTCCGACAGGCGAGCCGGGATGAACCGCCGATACATGCTTGTGATCGTGCCAAGTTCTTCATCCACGATGTCAACGGGAACAAAGGTTTCTTCGCCGGTCTCCTGAATACCCCAACGCTCCATGACCCACTTCTGGCCTGGGCCATCCGGGTTCGTGGTCGCGCGGATGTAGCGAGGCAGCGTCTTGTCTGTCGATCGGCAGCGGGAGAACAGGTATAGATAGCAGACATCGGTGGTCCAAAGGGTCAGTTCGTCAAAGCCGATGTAGTTCCAAGCCCGGCCACGATACTTCAGGCGGTCGTTATCGTTGGCGAGATAGCCAAACTCTACCTTGGCCCCGCTTGAGAACGTCCAAACCTTGTCTGTCTGGTTGTACGTCGCGTCAGGGTCGATGTCGCGGTATAGCTCAAGGGAACGGCCAATGAGATCCCGCAACTCCACAAAGCTGCGACGGAATAGAACCGCTCTGTGGTTGCCGTTCTCCAAGCCGCCATGCTGGAGGCACAGGGCGTCTATCAGAAGGGCATCACTTTTACCGCCGCCAGCAGCGCCACCATAGAGAACCTCGAAGTCGTCAGACGCCAGAAACTCGGCCTGCTTCGGCGTAGGTTTCCAGACCACTTCCGTGTCCGGGTCGTCCAGCACCGTAGGGTCAACGTGCAGGCTCATTCGCCTTCACCCTTCGGTATCTTCTTCACCTCGACTACGGATTCATCCTTCGGGGGCACCATGACCACCTTGGCGCTTACCTTCATATCGTGGGAGATCGGCTTGCCGTCTTTACCTGTGACCTCGTGGGACTGCGAAGGCTTGCCATAGCCTCGGTCGAGGATGGCAGACGCAGCACTGACCCGTGCGGCCTCGCTCTTACCTCTGGTGGCAACCTGAACCAAAGCCTTGAGGGCTGCAGGCGCATGGTCCTTCGCAAGCTCTGATATTGTCTTGATCTGTTCCTTGGTCGCTGCGGAACGGCTGCCCTTTGGGCGGCCCGCTCCCTTGCGCGCGCCCCCTCTAGCAGCAGGCATTTTGATTTCCTTTGAAATTTTTCAATGCATTTGAATATTCGAACTCAAGCACCTGCGGGAACCTTGTCAGTTCCTCGATTTCTCCGCGCAACGTGTCGTAGAAGTCTCGCGGACTGCCGAACACCGTGCTTACAAGCTCTAGCGTCTCAGGCGATGCGTTGTTGAACCACACGTCGTATGACTTCAGGTGCGATAGGAGCTTGGCTGCGCGCGCCATACTTGATTGCCGCGATGTGACAACCCCTCCGGCTATGTTGGTCAAACCATGCTTGCGAAGCCGCTCAATTAGGTACCGCTCAACGCCAAAAGCCTCGTCCTCCGACAAGTTGCTCTTGTAGATGGCCTCGATCACCTTTCCGCCTGCGCGTTGGATTTCGATTATCCGGCAGTCTTTGACACCATTTTTTGATTTTGGGGCGCGGGCAGACTTGACGTGCTGATACACTCGTCCACCTGAACCCTTCCCTACGTAGAAGATAGCTTGATCGCGCGGATCAATCAGCAAGTAGACATAGAAGCCTTCAGGCTTAATACCTGACGACAAGACGTGGCTGATGTCGCCGTACCCTTCCGAACCTTCGTTCAGATACTGCTCAATGAACTCTCGTTCTTCGTCGTGGTTTGCGTGTGGGGTCTTCGGTGCCAAGAAACCGCATCCTGCTACATTGTGGCGCGGTGTAATGATACCCCACAGGATGTAGCGGGAAAAAGGCGCTTAACCCCCCTGAAATGGCGGGCTTGTTAAAGATGCGCTTCTAGGAAGTCGGCGGCGGCTCGCAGGCGTTTCACCACTTCTGATTTGGACCATTTTTCGCCGTCGAACATGACAAGCTGGCCCTTGTTCGTGCCGTCTACAGATACCACAGTGATCGGCATAACCTTTGGAGCTGAGCGCAAAGCTCCGACAAGTGATGTGTGGGCGGATTCAATGAAGGGCATAACGCCTTCCTGTTCCTGCTTTGGCTGGTGCTTGTGGAGGGGGCTACAGACGCAGGGCATACCGGCGCCGCAATCACACTCATGTGGCCATGCCTTGCCCGGGTGGTTCTCGCATACCCGCTCACGGCCATTGCAGACGGTGCAGGTGGCTTGGCGGGCAAATTCTTCGGCGGGTCGGTATCCAGTGGTGTTCATGGTGTTCCCCTTGTCCCTTGTGAAAAGTAGCCCGCGATCCTCTCGGTGCGGGCCAAGTTCAACAGGGAGGTAGTATCGAGCGGCGTTTTCTGTCCGACTCCCACGGACCAATCCAGCCACGGCCCCGCTGCAATCTACGATTAAGCCAATCGTCCCAACGGGCAGAACATATATGCGTCTTTCACCGGCTTCCCGGCGATCTGAATTTGGTTGCAAGGGGCGGACTTGAACCGCCGACCTTCTGGTTATGAGCCAGACGAGATACCGCTTCTCCACCCTGCCCGAGAATATTACCGCTGGCCGATTCGCGTGTCACCACGCTTAACCCCTATTCCGTCCGAACATTTGCCATCAGATGAATGTGCATACATTCCTCCGGGGTCAGCCCCTCGCCCGTGGCGGTTAGTATTTCGATCTTGTTCAGTAGGTCGGTAAGGTAGTCTATCTTCTCGGCAGCTTCGCGCAAAACTTCGGGGTAATCCCATATGGCTGAATGGGTATCGCTCTCAGCGTCCCGCGCCACATCACGCAATTTCTTGGGTGTCGTCATGTCTTCACCTCGTCCTTCGGCAATCCTGTTGCCATGGCTGCATCCCATCCATCGTTGTGGCCGAGGACATAGGCGCGATCCGACCTGTACCGCTCGATCTCCAACGCCTGTGCGTTGAGCTTGTTGCTTACTTGGTCGAGGATGTGGGCGTGTAGGCCCATGGCTGCGAGCCCCTCGCGCATCTTCCACAGTTCTTGGCACATGGCGCGCACTGCGGCGTCCTTCGGCACGTCCAGTTTCGCGGTGTCCGTCCCCTTTCGTCCAGGACGGCCAAGGGGGCCGCCATCGAAGCCCCCGGCGTTGTAAACGTCTTCGACCTGCTTGCTTGGCATGGTGGATTACCCCTTGTTCATCTTCAGAAGGTGCTTGGTGATGTCGCGCATGTCTTCGAGGTGCCTTCCCTGCGCGGTGTCGTCCTGTGCGCGAGAGGGGCGCAAGCCATACTCGTAGGCGGCATCCATGACGGCTTGCATGAACTCCACGGCTTCCGGGCCGTCAATGATCGGTTCCTTCGGCTCGTATTCCCCGTAAGCAGTATCGGTGAAGGTCATACCCGTGACAGTGCTGACACCGTGATCGTTGCCGATTTTGGCGAGGCTAAGCGCAGCCCCTCCGGTGAAGTAGCTCTGTTGAGCGTGTGCGCGCCAAACCATTAGACGTTCTCCTTCCGTGTGTCGTGGATGCCGTCCCAGATCGGACGGCCGCAGACGACGCAATCGGTGCCCAGTGTCTCGATCAGATTGGCCTTGAAGCGGTGTGGACCACATAGATCCCGCGAACGGGCGTAGTCCTTGTGCCGCTCTGCTACTTCACTGGCGCGGCGGTATTCCTCGATCTTCGCATCCACCACGCGGCGCTCATCCTCATGCGTCACCGGGTTAGCAAACCGCCCACAGGTGTCGCACTTCCAGTTGATGCGCCCGAGCCGGTCCCGGCAGACATAGCCGCCCGCGTGAAAGCGTTCGCACCACGCCCGCTTGATGCGGTCCCAGATGGTCATAGTCCCTTCCTCCGTTTAACTGCTTCAATTCCGTGCTGGACGGTCGTGTGGTCGCGCTTGAACAGCCGGGCGATCCGCGAAAGCGTGAAGCCCTGATCGCGAAGATCGGCCATGCACTCTTGACGCCGGTGGGCGACATCATGGGTCCGGGTCTTGCCGAAGAAGTCAGGCAGGCGGATGCCATGCCGGCGCGCGAAGTCCGCGGCGTATTCCTCCGGGTTACGGGCCTGGGCAAGCTCCGGGTGGCACTGAGCGGCCCAGAAATATGCCTGCTGCATTTCCTTTGCTGTGATGGGCTCGATCATGCAGCGATACCTCGCTCTTTCAGCTTTTCGGCTGTGACCAAGCCCTTGTCGACAAGGGCGCGCGCTATGTTGGGATTGACCGAACTGGGCGCGACAAACTTCGAGTTGTTGATCTTCTCGGCCCAGAAATTCAGGATCTCGGAATCCGATGCGCGTTCGGCCTTTGGCTTGGGAATGAACTCGCGCCACTTGCCTCGATCCGGGTCCAAAAAGTTATCCGACTGCTGCACCTTGGCTTCGGCGGACCAACCCTTGACGGTTTCTGCGTAGGCTGCGGCTGACGCGATGATCTGCTCTGGCTCCGCCCCTTCGGCCACAAGCTCCGAGAACAGGTTCTCCCCCGCATCAGTCCGAACAGGCTTGGGATGGGCTTTCAAAAATCTCTGATAATTTTCCGCCTCTTGAGTAGAAGTAGATTTATCTACTTCTATCTTCTCTTCTCTTCTCTTCTCTGCTTGGTTTTCGCTTGAAGCGGGCGCTTCATTTAAGTGACTGTTTTCCTTGGAGGCAGCCCTATTTTCCGCTGATTTTTTGCCGCCTTTTCTCCCGTTTTCTCGCGCGGTTTCACTCACGTTTTCCTTGGTTTTTGCTTCGGTTTTCGCCCGTTTTTGGTAGATTTGATCGCCATCGATGTAGAGTTTCTTGCGTTCCACAAGCGTTGCGATGGTCTTGCGAACGGATGCCGCACCCATGTCTTTGATCCAACCAGAGATCCAGCCGGGGTCATTATTCACCGATCCACCGTGCTGATAGATCAGGTCAAGCGTCACCGAATAGACGGCATGTTCCTTGGCCGTCATGCCTTGGACGCCGCCCAGATAGGCAATCGGCTCTCTCTTATACCAATCGCTCCCGTGTCTCATATGTGGTCCTCAAGCGTGATAACTTTGCCTCTGCGCAGGTCAGGGTGGCATCCGGCAACTTTGGTTGTGTCCAGCACCGTCACAGGGCAGTTCAGGGCGTGGTCGTAGACAATGAAGAAGGTGTAGGCACAGGGCCCGCCCCCTACCCGCCACAGGCGGCGCCCCTTCTTGTTCAGGCGGGCGATGAATGAGACGTAGAGGGTGTCGCCGCGCTCTATGGCGTCGATGATCCCGTCCCATATCACCTTGGCGTCTAAGCTGGGCTCTACGCGCTCTCCCAAGCGGCGTGAGAAGTGGCTAAAGCACTTCCGGCTCGGGTGTACCTGATGGGGCTTACGGCGGCGCTGGCGGCGGGTCATAGCAGCCGCTCCTTGACGGCTTCGGATCGATCGAGAACCGCCTTCGCCAATTGCTTGACCCGTGTTTCATCAACCGGAGTAGCCTCCGTATCTGCACCGTAAGGGTCAAGAATGCCGTGAGATTGGGATGCTTTCAGGCCAAGCACAGACATTATGACCGGATCAGACCCGCCGTCTGTCCAAAGGTAGTGGGATGTTACTGGATGCTTCTGACCGAAACGGCGCAAGCGTCCAGTTACCTGCGCATGGACTTGGGGAGACCAATCCATTTCACCGAAAATCATATGTCGGCAAACGCGCTGCAAACCATCGAGACCTGCACCTGACCGCAACGACATAAACATCAGCTTGGTGTCGCCTGCCATGAACGCCTTTACGGCACGTTGTTTCGCGGCTTGGGTTTCGCTACCGGTAAACATCACCGGATTCAGGTCAGCCAACGCCTCATTCCAGATGCGGTAAACCTCACGGTGCCAGCCAGCTATAACGACGGGCTCACCCGCTTCTACCAGTGTTCTCGCGTAGGCAGCCACAGCCCGGGCCTTGGCGATACCGGTGTCTTGGCGCAGAAGAAGATCGAGTTCGCGGGCAGCTTGGCCACGTTCGTGCCATCCACCTCCCAAAACCCGCATAGCCAACTTGCGCTGCAGCTCTTGGTTTGTCTCCGCGTCGCCCTCATTCCAATCAACTTCGAAGATTACTTTGGACGCCGGTGGTAGCGTTGCGGATACTTCTTCATCCTCATTGGTACGGCGCAGGGTCACGCCTTCACCTTGCAGGTATGCGCCAAGGGCAGATGGGTCTTTAACTACCCAATGCGCGCCATGGGACACGCACCAGTTGATGATGAACTCGCTCCAAGTGCCGAGAACTCCCGGAGCGATAAACTCGATCACGTTGAAGATTTCTGAGCCGTAATTGTAGATCGGCGTAGCCGTGAGACCTATCACAGCATCGGCAGCGTCTGCGAAAGCCTTAGCGCCGCGCCCCTTATCGGTACTGGTGCCATGTCTCAGTTCTTGGATCTCGTCCAAGATCACGGTCTTACAGCCTAGTGTCTCGGCGTAGTTGCCCCACGCTGCGATATTTGAATACCGGAATAGGTAGATGTCGGCAGGCTCAAGGTCGCGCACATTGCGATCCTTCACCATCACTGCCCGCAGGTTTGTGAAGCGATTGATGTAGTCAACTACCCACTGACGCTGCAAATGCGGCTGTACCACTACAGCAGCGGGCAACCCCCAACCATCAGATACCGCCGCCAGTGCCGAAACGGTCTTGCCGAGACCAACATCATCAAGCAGCAGCAAACCGCCATTTGCGCGGGCCATTTCAGCGGCCCGAAGCTGGTATTTGAAAGGTTTCTCGCCAGTTCTAAAGCCAGGATCAATCAGCGGCTGATAGTCTGGGCGCTTCAATGTCTCTAAACGCTGCCTTTGCGCGTTATAGGCTTCCACACCTTCCGCCAGACGCTTCGCCGCGCGGTCAGTAACTTCCAGCGGGTATCGCTGCATGAACCAATCAAGATCGGCTGCGCGGTCAAGGCGGTCCCGCAGAATAAACGGTGGCGTTTGACCTTCGGGTATTCCCTTGAACATCCCTTTGAACCGCATAGACACATGCGGCTTTAGGTCGATCAAAGCCCAGCTATTCCCGTCATAATCAAGTTTTCCAAGGTTCATAGCCAGCCCCTGCTCAATGATGCGATGTGCAGCCGCTTGCCGCTAAGATCGGTGATGGATTTTGGGAACGCGATTGCGGTGGCCAGAATGACTTCTGACACTCCATCAATCTTGGCGTACCGTTGTATCTGTCGAAGGATGTCCCGGCGCCGATGGCCAGTTTTCACTTCGATAGCGATAGTTCCGGCCATAAGGTCAACGCGATCTTTGGCCGATAGCCGGACCTCGCACGAAACATCTAGGCCGCTATCACGAAGTATGCGCGCGATAGCCTGATGGCTTGCGGCCTCGGTCGTGACATTGATCTTCGCGCCTTCAATCAAGCGTACAATGCGACGGGCGAGAAAAGCGTCTTGGCTCATAGCAGCCGCTCCTGCGTTGGTTCGCCGCCCTCACGGAACAAACGACGCAGGACGGTTTCCCCCTGCCAATCACGGTCCCAGACAAGCCAGCCATTGCGTTGGGGGGGTGATCCTCCCCCGCGGAAATCAATCTTCCAGCAGCAGACATACGCGCGGCTTACCGGGAACCGGGCGTGAAGCTCGTCCATCCCGTTGATGCGGGCTGCAATCCAGTCCCAGTTGAGCAGCATGGCGGCGTATCGGACGCCCAGCTTCTCGATGTGTTCCAGCCAGCGGCCATGCCCGTCGCGCGCCGATACCTCGTTATACGGCGGGTTGGTGATGATGATGTCCGCAGGTGGGCGGCCCATGTTCTCATAGGTGCCGTCCCAGCTATAGAACGGGCGTATGATGGTCCCGGGGTGGCCCCGGTCAACGATGTCGCTGCCAACCACGTCGAACCCATGCGCGGCAATCTCACGGGCCATGTGGCCGCCGCCCACGGCGTTCTCCCAGATCGGGCCGCCAATCTCGCGCAGGCGGTCCCCTTCGGCTGCTAGGAAAGCTGCCGTGGCATCCCGTGGGGTCGGATCATAGTCCAACGGATCGCGTATTGCGTCCGGCTTCCGCTGTTCAGGCAGCCCGCCGATAAGCATCTGTGCGGGGTGGATCTTGCGCTTCGCTTTGGTTGCGCGGAAAAGGGACTTTGTGGAAGGGGCGTTCATGTCTCAACCACCTCCACGCCCTGCGCGGCAAGGATCGCTTTTTTCATGATGAAGGTGTCGGTCGGGTGGCCTTTGCTGTCTTCGATCACCTCGGCATTGATACGCTTGTCGAAGTAGACGAAATCGGCCTTGTAGATCATGACCCGGCCCGTGGGCGTCAGAATGGGGCCATCCCTGCCTTGCAGTTCAAACGGGACTTGTAGGCGCAGGTCTTCGATGATCCCGGCGCGCTCAAGGTGGCGCAGTTCGCCAAAGCGTTTTGCCTCCCGCTGCGAATGGAACTTGATCCCCTGCACCACGACGGCCTTAGTCCCGCGAACCCGTCCCTTATCCGCCCCCTGCGAGGCGGCTTGCTCCTTGCGGTAATCTGCTGCGGTGATGCGCTCGGTCATGACGACAAGCCCCGCTCACGACGCATACGACGAACGCAGCGAACCATGATCTGACGGCGGTCTGCTTTAAGCTCTGACAACGCCGCTTGCTTTCGCTCGATCCGTGCCTGTAGGCGGGCAAGGCGGCGCAGTTCGAGATCGCTGGCGAAGGCCGTCCAAGGGGCACCGCACTGAAACGGTTTAACCACCTCGTTGACCTTGGGGCCGATTGCTTTGAACCAATCCATCGCGGTTGGTTTGCGAGGCGACTTGCTGGCGGTCTGTTCAACACCAACAGTTGAACACCGATTTTCCAGATCGTAGTCCATGGTATCCAGCATATTCACTCCCTGCGCGGCCAGTACGCCGCCTTGATGGTGGTTGGTTTCTCTCCGGTGCTGTGCGCCAGATCGGCGTCCATCACCTTGTTGGTTCGGGTGGTGATGCCGGAACCGGGAACCCCGAACCGTTCTTCCATCCCGCGAATGGTTGCTCCGGCGGCGCGGGCCCGGACCATTTCAAGAAGGCGCTGATCCTGAGCCCTGTTCGCCGCCATGCTTCACGCTCCGCTCATTGGGCGCTGCTTGATGAACATGGCGCGGCCCAACCCCTTCACGAAGGCAGTGCGCAGTTCAGCGGTGGCAATCGACTTGACGTGCTTGCACTGGCAGGGCTGTAGAGCCACGCGAAGTGCCTGCACCTCGTCTATCGGGATGGTGACGATGATGTTGTCACCGTCACGCCGAGCGGTTGTTTTCACAGCGCACCCCCGATCTTACGCAAGGCATTGGTGATGGCCGGAGGTGTGCAACCGATGATGCGGGCCGCCTCCTTGCGACTGATGCCGCTACCCAGAAGGGGGACGATCTTTTCCGCGACCCCTTTGGGGCGGGTAGCCTCGGCCTCTTGAGAACCCCAGAAACGGCGCGCGGCATCGTTCTCGCGCGCAGCGACTTGAGCAGGTGTCATAGCAATGCCCCTTGTTCTGGCGCCTTTTGGGGCGCGGATTTAATGAGAAACCAGCGTTTGAACCGCTTGCCGTTCTGCTTCACCCAGTCGTCACCGATGGTGTGACCGGCTTCCTTGAGATCGAGGATGCGGCGCGGAAGGTGCATCACGCCGAAGTTCTCGACGGCCTCCCAGAAGGTGATCGATCGACCCGCCTGCAAGTGTGCGAGGATCTTGGCGTTCTGCGTCTCAATCATATCTCGACCCCCAGTTCGCGGAGGGTTGGATGATGCCGCGCATTGGTGTGAAGGTGAGCATAGGCGTAGGGGTCTTGGTCCTGCCCCACATGATTGCACGACCATCCCCGGCGCTTCATGATCGCCCTGACCGCGCCAACCGATAGACCGACCTCGGCGGCGATGTCTTTCTGAGTGCAATCCCAGTTGACGGACGTGCCCGCCCGCCAGACCAAGAACTCATTAGCCCGGGCGCTCATGCGGCACCGCCTTGCGCAGAGCGCGGGAATCGAGTGTAGTCGATCCCATGAAAAAACTTGCTCTTATGCTGGCTCTTGCTGGCGGGCCTGCGGCGGCCCAGATGATAACCGCGAACGAACTCTACGACATCTGCGCCCAGACGACGGACGTTGAGGTTGCAGAGTGCTATGCCTATGCCACAGGCGCGCATGAAGCGTTCTCTGATGCTGGTCGTCTCGGCGGGTTGGACAAGTATTGCCCCCCGCCCGACGCCCCCAACGCAGAGATACCGCGGCTGTTCGGCCAATACCTGAGAGCGAACCAGAATACGGCTGATTGGGGCGCGTCCACGGTGATCTATCTCGCCCTGCTGGACGCCTACCCCTGCTGAAATAACGGGGGTCATTGCGCAACTCCCGCCATTTTGTCGCGGATCGCTTGGATCGTTGACCAGCGCAATTCACGGCCACCCTCAAGGTCGCGAAGCAGGTTGGGATCTTTGACGGCCCAAGCCCCGAATGCGGTCTTGGATACGCCATGCTCTTTGCGGTAGCGGTTAATTTCCGCAACCAGACTATCGATTTCAGGGTTTCTGGCTTGTACATTCATGCCGCTATATTAGGAAACTTCCTAACGACAAGCAACCATTTTTCCTAGGACACTTCCAATTAGACGGATAGCGCCTAAATAGGTTATGTCCTATTCATGGAAAGAGATCCGATAAACATGCTCGTTGCCAAGAACATCAAAGACTTGATGCAAGCCAGACATATGGACGCTGCAAAGCTGGCAAGAGCAGCCGAGATCAACCCGACAGGTATCTATGACATCCTGTCCGGCAAGAGCCAAAGCCCGAAGATCGTTACCCTTGCGAAAATTGCTAAAGGATTGAACGTTCCACTGGCTGCGCTGTTCGAGACAGCAACAGACTTAGAGCTTAAATCGGATATCATTGCTCTCTTTGAGAGGTTGCCGGCCCCTCAGAGGGAACTTCTTCTGAAAACTGCTCAGGCTTGGTCTGAAGCGCTCGAAGAACCTCAATCTTCAGCAAAATAAGCTGACCGCGCGTCATTGAGTTAACCTCGGTGGCGCTTTTTTGACGTAATATGTTCATGGTTCTCCCCCTAATGTTAACTTGGTTAGCATAAACTAAACGCGGCTGTATATTAGGAAGTTTCCGAAAAACTTCTTGACCATAGGAAGTTTCCTAATTACCTTCTTTCTGTAGCCAATCCCGGCACAGGAGGAAGAAATGATCTTGGCACACATAACTCCCGAAGGCTTGAAGCGCGGCCTTACGCCCGCTCGCCTTAACCGTCTGATCGAGGACATAGAGCGCGATGCGTTTGACGTTTTCGACCTGGACCCCATCGACTTCACCATCATCAAGGGCGGCAACTCTGGTGGTTGCCCACCGGCGCAGCAGGTGGCGTCATGACCCTGTTCACCGCCTTCCACCCATCTACCGGGTTCACCCCTGTAGGGGATTGCATCTGCGAAGAATGCGGCAAGAACGATCTCCTGCCCGAGCAGATGTCCGACAACCACCGTTTTGGTTATCCGATCTGCGCCGAATGCGCGGAAATGATCCTGAGCGGTTACGTCCACTGCAATGAATGCCGCGGCAAGCCTGCTGGTATCCGGCGCTATGACGCTGTTCGCGGCGAAAGCTACACCGACTGGTGCGTTCGCTGTGATGGCCGCCGTAAGGTGTTCGTCGGTGTCCTGCCCCATCTGCGCGAAGAAGCGAGGGCAGCCCAATGATCCCGCTCCGCAAAGAAGACATCATCACGCTGTCCCAGCCGTCCCGCGAGGTTCGCGCGCAGGATCGCAAACCGGTGCCCTACAAGCCCCTGCCCGTCCAGATGTTTATTGCTGGCCTCATGCTTTCCGTCGCTGCGCTGATTGGTGGTCACATCGTCAGCAAGGGCGTGGCGAACTTGGCGCACTTCAACGCAACGGAAATGCCGTTCACCATCCGGGGGGCATACTAATGGCCAAAGTAATCCCAATCACGCAGCGCGAGATCCACGTTTACACCTGCCTGACCCAACCGGATCGCAAGCCTATGGCCATCATCGACGGTTGCCCGTGGCTGTTCCACGCAGAGACACCCATGCGCGCCCGAAAGAAGGCCGACGATTGGCGCCGTGAAATGGTCCGTCAGGACAAGCTCATTCCGGCCAAGACAAAGGCTGAGTGGCTTGGAGAGGCGCAGGCATGATGCGTACAGTTTCCCCTCATATTCTTCGGGTTCTGCTTCGATATGAGGCTGAAACTGGAAAGTTGTACTGGCGTGAGCGCAAAGCGGACCTGTTCTCGGGGAAAAACCCGGAGAGAGCCAAAAACGTCTGGAATGCTCACCACGCGGGACAGGAAGCATTTCTTATCCGACACAAGCATGGGTACTTATGCGGTACCGTCTTCAAGAAACGCCTACTCGCCCACAGAGTGATTTGGGCGCTAGTTAACGGCGAATGGCCCGCAGACCAAATAGACCACATCAATGGGGTTCGGTCAGATAACCGTATTGTAAACCTACGTTCGGTTTCACGTTCCGAGAACATGAAAAACCAGAAGCGCCCATCGGACAATTCTAGTGGTCATACAGGGGTTTACTGGTTTGCTCAGACTAGCCGCTGGACCGCTCAAATAACCAAGAACAGGAAAACTATCTGTCTTGGGTATTTCAAAGACTTAGATCAGGCTGTGGCTGCGCGCAAGAAGGCCGAACAAGAGCTTGGCTTTCATGTGAACCACGGGAGGTCGGCATGAGAAAACCCTCCTCCTTCGCGGAACTGTATCGCTGGCACAACGCCGCAATGGCAGGTCTGAACCCGCCCATGCACGAGGGAGTGCCGGAAGCCGGTTACTACAAGCGCAAGCTAGTGCGCGGCGGCCCATGGGTGCCCGTGCGGATCTTCGTAGAGCGCGAGATTGACCCGGAGACGGGAGAGCTTGCCTCAGACGAGGTGCTTTGCATCGAGGTCAACGGAACCCGGCGCCGCGATCCTGCTGACCACTGGTCATATCTAAAGCCCATTTCCCGGCAGGAGTTCCAAGCCCTGACCGAAGAACACAAGACCAACGCGATCATGCAGGCCACCCATGCCCGCATTGATCTGAGTGAACACGCCATACTGCCAAGGAGAAAAGCATATGCTTGATGAAACCAACGACCGCGCGAAGATCGGCGGAAACAATCCGCCGCCCTTCGACGCTGAGGAAGTCGCGAAGCTGGACGCCGCGGGGGAGAAGTTCCTCGAAGCTGCCGCGCAATGGCTTGAGAATGGCGATCTGGAAACCGAGGAAGACGCCGCCCTTCTGAATGACTTCATGGATGGGGTCAAAAAACGCGCGAAGATCGCGGAGGAAGCCCGAAAGAAAGCCAAGAAGCCGCACGACGACGCGGGCAAAGCCGTCCAGGCCGCGTTCAAACCCGTCATTGAGAAGATGGAGAAGGCGAACACCAAGGTGCAGCCCCTTCTGACCGAATGGCTCAAGAAGGAGCAAGCCAAGAAGGACGCCGAGGCCGAGCGGCGGCGCGCAGAGGCACAGGCCGCGCAGGAAGAAGCCAACCGCAAGGCCGCCGCAGCAGCAGCCCGGAACGACATTTCCGGCGAAGTCGAAGCCGAAGCCGCTCAGAAGGAAGCGGAGAAGCAGGCAAAGGACGCCGAACGCTTTGCAAAGAAGTCCGCAAACGTAGGCAGCGCCACCGGAGGCGGCCGCACAGCGTCCTTGCGAACGGTCATTGAGGTGACTGTCACAAACCCGCGCCTGCTGTTCATGCGCTACCAGGAACGCCCCGAAGTGCTGGAATGTCTGCGCAACCTCGCAGCGCGCGAAGCCCGCCAAGCCTCCTTCAACATCGAAACAGACACAATCCCCGGTGCTGACATCACCGCAGACCAGAAAGCTGTATGATATGAGCCAAGTAGCAAAAATACCCCTTCGCCAAGTGGATAGCGTTCAAAAACTCCTATTGAACGACATGGCGCGCGAACAGCTAGGCACGGTCGCGGCCAATCATATGAGCCCCGAACGCCTTATGCGCGTCACAGCCAACGCGATCCGCACCACGCCCAAGCTGCAAGAGTGCAACCCGCTCTCTTTCCTTGGCGCTCTGATGCAATGCGCGGCCCTTGGCCTCGAGCCGAACACCGTGCTGGGCCATGCTTATCTGATCCCCTTCGACAACAACCGCAAGATTGATGGCCGTTGGGTGAAGGTGCCCGAGGTGCAGCTTATCATCGGCTATAAGGGTCTGATCGACCTCGCCCGCCGCTCTGGCCATATCACCAGCATTTCCGCCCACATCCATTACGATGATGATGAAGTCTGGGAGTACGAGGAAGGCACAGAGGCGCGCTTGCGTCATGTTCCGGGCCCCGAGGACGGCAAGCCCCTCCATGCCTACGCTATCGCCAAATTCGTGGAAGGTGGTCACGCCTATGTCGTGCTGCCTTGGGCCAAGGTTATGAAGATCCGCAACGGGTCGCAGGGCTGGCAGTCTGCCGTCAAGTTCGGGAAAACCGAGAAAAGCCCATGGCACACTCATGAAGACGCGATGGCGAAGAAGACCGCGATCCGCGCCTTGTCGAAGTACCTGCCCCTGTCCGTTGAGTTCCGCGATGCGGTGGCTGTCGATAATGACGGTGGCGCCCATGTCGACTACGCCAAGTTTGCGATGAACCCCAATGAAGGCGCGACCATCGACGGCGAGTATCAAGAAGGCGAGGCCGACGTACCAGAGCCCGAAAACCTGGACGGAACACCCCAAAGCGCCGGAGAAACCGTCGACCACGATCCGCAGACCGGCGAGGTCAAGGAAGAACCGAAGCAGGAAGATAAGCCTGCTGAGAAGAAGCCCGCGCCCAAGCAGGAAACAAAGCCTGTCGAAAAGCCCGCCGAGAAAGAGGCAGAGAAGCAGGAAAAGGCTCCTGTGGAACCTGAACCGGGCAAGTTCGACCAAGTTATGAGCGCCATCAAAGGCGACCTGATGGACGCAGGCGCGGGCTATGCCGATGAAGTGCTGGATTTCTACAAGACGCAGGTCGACCAAATCAAAGCTCAATCGCCCGAGCTCTATGATGAACTGCAATCCTTCATCGCGGAACTGCCGAAGGGCGACGAAGGCTAATGCGCGAGCAGGATCTCATTCGCGCGGTATGGACGGGGAAATCGCTTATCCCTGACGGAAACTATGCGATGGCACAGATTTGCGACCGCTTGGGCGAAGGTCAGGTTGTGAATATCGACTTGGACCCAGAGCGGTCAGCTAAAAGCCACAAGCACCAGTTTGCCTTCGTCCGTACCGCGTGGATGAACCTGCCCGAGCATCACCTTGGAACATCCTACGCAGTCTCTACGGAAGCGCTGCGCAAACACGCACTGATCGCCACCGGCTATTGCGACACAGACATGATTGCCGTGGGCGATGAACGCCGGGCCGAGCGCGTGGCGTCCTTCACCGAGCGTCTGGCCGTCAGGATGCACGGCTATGCGCTGACCAACATCGAGGGCACCGTCGTCTACTGCCACACGCCACACAGTCAAAGCATGAAGGCAATGGGCGGCGAGGCTTTCAAACGCAGCAAGCAAGACATGCTTGAGTATTTGGCCGACATGATCGGCGTCACCGCCGACGAACTGGCGAAGATGGGGAAGATGGGGGAGACATGAACTTCTTATTCGGAGCGGTAGTCGGTAGCGGCGCCATGCTGGGCCTCCTGATCTGGCTATTCCTGATCGGCCACAAGAGACGTGTGCGCCGCGCGCCTGCGAGCAATGAGCCGACACCCGGTCAGAAGCTCGAAAACGCGCGCCGCTATCTCCACCACATCGCCACGACAAGCTCAGTCGCGCAGGCCCAGAAGGTCGCGCGCAAAGCATTGAGGGAGACATCATGAGTAGAGAAGTTCCCGAGTGGGTCGGAAAGACCAACAACACCGCACTTCCGCCCCGCGTTAAAATTCGCATCTTCGACCGCTGCGGCGGCAAGTGCGCTGAGTGCGGGCGCAAGCTGGGTGTCGCCGGAGAAGACCCAGAGTTCGATCACATCGTCGCGCTTATCAACGGTGGCGAAAATCGCGAAACGAACTTCCAGTGCCTCTGCCGCGGCTGCCACCGCGCGAAGACCAACATCGACGTTGCCACCAAGTCCAAAGATCGCCGCGTCAAGGCAAAGCACCTCGGAATCGAGAAGAAGAAGCAGCGACTTCCGGGATCGAAGGGCACCAAGTGGAAGCGCAAGGTCGACGGCACCGTAGTGCCAAGGAATTGAGTTCCCCATCACGGGGATAACGCGGCCACGGCGACCCAGTGGCATACGACGACCGCGCATACACGCGGGCATTTTGTGAAGTCGGACCCCCAGACCGCCCCGCCGTTCGCGCCACCTCCACATGAGGGAGCGGCGGGGCAAACCGACACAGGGAGGGCATATGACTGCCAAATACATAGAAGACCGCGAGCTGATCGCGATGGCCCGGGAGATCGGGTGCAATGACGAAATGGTGCAGCGCCTTGCTGACCGCATCGAAGCCCTGCGCGGCGGCATGGCTGCGATCAAGATGAACCCCTCGCTGGCTTCCTGCCAGCTTATCGCCTCACAATCTCTGAAAGGTAGCGTAGCGTGAAATCCGATCTCCATGACATCGATGTGATCTTCCAACACGCCACGGATCGCGCCGTATGCGTCCGCGCCGACGAGGATGGCGAAGACCAGTGGATCCCGCTTGCTCTGTGCGAGGTCGAGGGCAACCGGGTACGCGGGGGCGTGGTCACGCTGACCGCACCTCAGCGCATCCTTGAGGAAAGGGGGCTGGTGTGACCGTGGATATTTCAAGCGAGGCGTTTGATTGGAAGGCCGCATGGTACGCGCTGGACGAGGAACACCGCGCCCAAGCCGAGCGGATCAAGGAGTTGGAAGACGACCTTGTAGGTATGCGGGCCGAGGGAAAGCGGATGCGACGAGAGGTGGGGATTGCCCGCAATGACGCGCTGCGGGAGGCGGCAGCACTTGTGCAGCGCATGGGCGATCAAGGCAAAGGCCACCCCTATATGGCCCCGAAACGCATTCTCGCCCTTATCGAAGTAGCCGAGGGGCAGCGATGTGACGCCATGACACCGCAGGAGGCGGCGAAGGTGCTGTGGGACATGCTGCAACTGTCGGATGGCATCCCGAAGATCGACCAAGACGCCGCGCAGGCGCTGTGGGATCGCGTACAAGGAGCGGGAGGTTTCTATCCAGTGAAGGAATTTCTAGCCGAGCTGGCCGGGATCGACACCGGGGAGGACAGCCATGAGTAACGCACTAGACGACCTGATCCAAGAGATGCGCGATACGGCCAACGCAATCGCGGAGACCCCACCGACACACGCGGCAAGCCGTGCAGAGATAGCGGAGTTGATGGCGGAATATGCCGACCGCCTCGACGCACTGCCGGGGCTGGTGAAGCCGCTTGTCTGGGAGGATCACCCGAAAGACGCGCCCGTAATATCTCAAGCGTTCGTACAAGGCGGCGGGTATTTCATCTGTGACGATACGGACGACTTCACCGGGGCTTATCTGGAGTTCGTGTCATGCGATAATGTCAAATGGTGGCAGCACGTTCGTTCAACATCTGTTGAATTGCAGGGGGGCTTCCATGACGAGGACGTAACGCCGCTCAAAGCCGTAGCCCAAGCCCACTACACGGCGCAGATCATGGCAGCGTTTGGGATCGACACCGCCGCAATGAGGGAGGGGAAGGACGCATGAGCCAGCTTTGCAAGATCGACGAAGTTGCGGAGGAACTGGGCGTTCCCAAAGCCAGCCTGCGCACCGCCGCTGAGAACCACGGATTCCTTGTGCGGATTGGCAGCGCTATTCGCCTCGAACGTGACCGCCTCCCGGAGTTGGCCGAGGCTGTTGAGGCGCATATCCAAAGCGAGAACCCCGTCAAAATTGAGACGAAATCATCGCGTGAGCGCGCCGAAAGAGCCGCGTTTTGGCTCAAAAATATCAAGAATCTGCCGCGCGACGCTCCGCCAAACCGTTACCTATCTGCCGCAAAGCGCAGAGAGATATTTGAGCGTGACGGGCCAACATGCGCCTATTTCAAAAACACCGAAGGCCCGTTCGCCATCGACCACATTTACCCCTTTTCCAAAGGCGGTGGTAATGAGGCACACAACCTTACTGTCGCTTGTCAGACGTGCAATTCGAGCAAGGGGAACAAGCTATTGAAGGATTGGAAGCCGGAGCTTTCGACATGAACGTCGAGGTACCCCGCCTTGCGGTCAAAGAAACCACCGCCGCGAAGATGCTGGACCTGCCCGCATCGGAGTTCCGGCGGTTGGTTGGTGCGGGTGCTCTGCCGCCCCCCTGTCGATTAGGCGGGCACGATCGATGGCGCGTAAGCGATATTGAAGCCATACTGAACGGCAGTGCCGCACAACCAGACGAGGACTTTGAGCTTTGAAGCCAGCCAAGCCCCAGATCAAAAAGAAACGGTTGGTCTGGAAGTGGGACCGGCACCGGGCGGCATGGATGCCGTACTACCGGGTGACACACACGGTTGCAGGCAAGCAGACTGAGAAGACTTGGCTCATAGATTGGCAAGGCGATGCGCGCACCCTCGATACGATCTATTGGGAACTTCACACCGGGCGCGACCAGCGCCAGAAGACGCCAGCCAAGCAGACATGGCGCGAGTGCATAGAGGCATGGCGCGCAGACATAACCGTTCAACAAGACCTCGCCGCATCGACCAAGACGAGTTATCGCCGCGACATGGATCGCATCCTTGAGAAGAACGGCGACAAAACGATGGCACGAACCACCCGCCCCGGCCTAAAGGCCGCGCTGGCGAAGATGGCCGACCAGCCGCGCAAAGCCAGCAAATATGCGCAAACCATCTCCATCCTTTGGAACTATGCGCTCAGTGAACTCGACTGGCCCCTCGGCGCAAACCCTGCGAAGAAGTTGGCATCATACAAGCCAAAGAGCCCTTACGAGCCTTGGCCCGCATGGATGATTGGGAAGCTCGATACAGCGCCGGACAACGTGCAGACTGCTGCACACTTGATCCTTGGCACCGGCCAACGCCCGAACGCCGCGATCTGCATGACGCACGATCAATTCAAAGGCGAAACGATGTTCGTCCTGGACGAAAAAGGCGGCGAACTGTTTGAAACCTTCTGTCCTAAGCGGCTCCGCGAATTTGTCGCAGGGCTACCCCGCCGAGGGGAATACCTACTGGCCAAGAACCTACGCGAGCCGGTTGGATACAGCGCCATCGAAAAAGCATTCAGAGCTTGGAGGGAAACGCTCGGACCCAATGCCAAGCCGTTCACACTTCATGGCCTGCGCAAGCTGGCAATCATCGAACTGGCAGAAGCCGGAGCGAGTGACGCTGAGATCCAAGCAGTGACAAACCAGAGCGCGGAAATGGTTGTTTATTATCGCAAGCGAGCGAACCGCTTGAAGCTATCGAAAGCCGCTCAGGAACGCCGTGAATAGGCCCGCAGGAATCGGAACGAACAGGGGGTGAACGAACCCAGAAACTGTGAGTGGCCACTGTGAGTGGAGCATATCAGGGGATGCGGAGCATGGCGTAAGCCATTGGTACCCAAGGCCGGACTCGAACCGGCACGCCTTGCGGCGGGGGATTTTGAATCCCCTGCGTCTACCATTCCGCCACTTGGGCACGTGGGGCGATGTAGCCTGCAAAAGCGCGTGGGGCAAGTGGATTTTCACCCTGTTTCTGCACAGCGTTGCGCTTGACCTTGGTCGCGCGACATGGTGAGGCATATAAAACAGCCGGAGCCCCCTAAATGATCCGCCGCCTTTATGACTGGACCCTGGGCTTGGCCCAACATCGCCATGCCCTCTGGGCGCTTGCCGTTGTCGCTTTTGTCGAAAGTTCTTTCTTTCCGATCCCCCCTGATATCTTGATGATTCCGATGATTATCGCGCGGCCCAACCGCGCGTGGCTGATCGCGGGGGTGGCGCTACTGGCCTCCGTTCTGGGCGGGCTTTTGGGCTATGCCATTGGCGGGCTGGCCTTTGAGAGCCTTGGACAGCCGATCCTTGCGAGTCTGGGCAAGTCCGACGCGATGGCAGAATTTTCCACCCGCTTCAACGACATGGGCTTTTGGGCGGTGCTGGTCGCCGGGGTCACCCCCTTCCCGTACAAAGTCATCACGATCATGTCGGGCTGGACCGGGATGCCGCTGGGCACCTTTATCATGACCTCAATCCTTGCGCGTGGGCTGCGGTTCTTCGTGGTGGCGGGGCTGCTGTGGCGCTTTGGCGCACCGATCCGAGATTTCATTGAACGGCGCTTGGGTTTGATGTTCACATTGGCCGTCGCCCTGCTGATTGGCGGCTTCATGGTGGTAAAGGTTCTATGACAGGTAAGACTTTGACTTCGCTGGCAACACTCGGCTCAGCCGCGCTGTTGCTGGGTGCTTTTGGTTTCCAGCATCTGGGCGGCTACGCGCCTTGCCAGATGTGCCTTTGGCAGCGGTGGCCCCATGCGGCGGCAGTGCTGATTGGGGCGATCGTGCTCTTTGGCGGGCCGCGCGTGCTGGCGTGGCTGGGGGCCTTGGCGGCGGCGGTGACGGCGCTGATCGGCGTTTATCACGCAGGCGTCGAATGGGGCTGGTGGCCGGGGCCGAGTTCCTGCACCGGCGGTGGCATGGACTTGGGCAGCCTTGACGGCGGGTCGCTTCTCTCCACCGAAGGCCCGAGCGGTCTAGTCATGTGCGATGAGATCGTCTGGCAGTTTCTGGGCCTTTCGATGGCGGGTTGGAACGCGATCTTCTCTTTCGTCTTGGTCGGTCTTTGGGTCGCCGCGGCGCGCAAAGCGGCCTAACCAGCAAAAAAACTGACAAACTGGAAGAACTTTCTTTCAGTTTGTCAAAAACGCCCCCGAAACGGTCAGTTTGACGGCTTGTCGTTAGACAGATGCGCGGATTATCTGAGTTCAAACAGCTCAGGAGTCCCCCATGTCGAACCAACAAAACTGTATCTTGCTGGGCGTCCCGCTGGACAGCGGCAAGCGCCGTCGCGGCTGCCTGATGGGGCCGGATGCCTATCGCACTGCGGGGCTCGAACGTGCCCTGCGCGATCTTGGCCACAGCGTCACCGATCGCGGCAATGTCGCCCCCGCGCCCTTCCAAGCGAAAGAGCACGAGAAACTGCACGCGCTGGAAGAAACCATCGCATGGACAGAGAGCCTCGCCGCTGCCGCCGATGCGGCGATGGACGACGGCTTGCCGATCTTCATGGGCGGCGACCACGCGCTGGCGCTTGGCACTGTCTTGGGCGCAATGCGCCATGCCGAAAAGGCAGGCCGCCCGCTTTTCGTGCTCTGGCTTGACGCGCATACGGATTTCCACACGCCGCAGACCAGCGACAGCGGCAACCTGCACGGCACGCCCTTGGGCTATGTCACCGGGCGCGAGGGGTTCGACGGCTTTCCAAAGATCGACACGCCCCTGCCCCATGACAATATCGCCATGATCGGGCTGCGCTCTGTCGATGCGCTTGAGCGCGCCGCCTTGCAGGAGACCACCGTCACTTACGTCGACATGCGCGAGATCGACGAGAGCGGTATCGCCAAACCCTTACAGCGCTTCCTTGATAAGGTCGAAGCGGCGGGCGGCATGCTCCATGTTTCGCTGGATGTGGATTTCCTCGACCCCTCCGTTGCCCCTGCCGTGGGCACCACCGTGCCGGGCGGCGCCACGGTACGCGAAGGCCATCTGGTGATGGAGATGCTGTCGGACAGCGGCTTGATGACCTCGCTCGATCTGGTTGAACTGAACCCCTTCCTCGATGAGCGGGGCCGCACCGCGCAACTGATGGTGGACCTCACCGCCTCGGCCTTTGGCCGCCGCGTGTTCGACCGCCCCACCCGTGCCTATTGATAGAAAGACCTGAATATGACCAATCTGAACCCCTCCGACAAGGCACTGGTGCCCTTCGTTTCCGTCGATCAGATGATGAAATTGATCCACCATATCGGCGTCGAAGACATGCTGCGCGGGCTGGCCGACTATATCGAAGCCGACTTCAAACGCTGGGAGCTTTTCGACAAGACCCCCCGCGTGGCGAGCCATTCTGAGAAGGGCGTGATCGAACTGATGCCCACCTCGGACGGCGATGTCTACGGCTTCAAATACGTCAACGGCCACCCCGACAACACCAAAGACGGCTTTCAGACCGTGACCGCCTTTGGCCTGTTGGCCAATGTGGCCAACGGCTACCCGGTGTTGCTGACCGAGATGACGATCCTGACGGCCCTGCGCACGGCGGCGACTTCTGCCGTGGTGGCCCGGTTGCTGGCGCCCAAGGGCAGCCATGTCATGGCGATGATCGGCAATGGCGCGCAGTCCGAGTTTCAGAGCCTTGCGATGAAGGCGATCTGCGGCGTGGATGAGGTGCGGCTCTACGATATCGACCGCGCGGCGACCGCCAAATGCGCAGGCAATCTGGCGGGCCATGGCATCAAGGTGGTGGAATGCGACACCGCCGAAGAGGCGATTATGGGCGCGCAGATCATCACCACCTGCACCGCGGACAAGCAATATGCCACAATCCTGACCGACAATATGGTCGGCTCTGGCGTGCACATCAACGCGATCGGCGGCGACTGTCCGGGTAAGACGGAACTCGCGCCCGCGATCCTGCACCGTTCGGGCATCTTCGTGGAATACCCCGAGCAGACCCGCATCGAGGGTGAGATCCAGCAGCTTGAGGCCGACCACCCGGTGACCGAGATCTGGCAGGTGCTGACCGGGCAGGCCGAAGGCCGCCGCGATGCGCAGCAGATCACGCTGTTTGACTCCGTGGGCTTCGCGATCGAGGATTTCTCGGCCCTGCGCTATGTCCGTGATCAAATCGCCGAGACGGGGCTGTTCCAGCCGCTCGACCTGCTGGCCGATCCGGATGATCCGCGTGATCTTTTCGGGATGCTGCAACGGGCGGGCTGACCAATTGGGCCTCCGGCTAAGCTCGGTGGCCTTTACGCTTTGGTAACGTCATGGGCGTAGAGCCAATCAAACGCGCCCAGCATCGCGCCGGGCGCGATTTTGGAGGCGACGCGCAGCCCGGTATGGGCCGCAAACCGGACCGGGCCGGACCGCAGGTGATAGCGTGCCGCGTTGCCTTCCGAGGTTTTGACTATGCGCCGCGCGCGGTCGATGCGGGCGGCTTGATAAGCGCCAAGTGCTGCGTCGCGGGGCTGGCGGGTCAGGCAGTCGGCCAAGACCCAAGCATCCTCTAGCGCCATATTTGCGCCCTGCGCCAGAAAGGGCAGCGTTGGATGGGCCGCATCGCCCAACAGCGCCACGCCTTCTGCCTGCCAATTGGCGGCGACGGGATGGTAATGCAGCCCCCAGAGGGTCACCTCCTGCAACGCGCCCAGCATCTGCGCCGCCTCTCCGCCGAAACCTGCGAAGGCTTGGCGTAGATTGGCGGGATCGTCATGGTGATGCCAGCCTTCGGCGGCCCAATCGGCGCGCTCTTCCACGGCGACGAGGTTGACCAATCGCCCCTCGCGCAGCGGATAGCTGACCAGATGCCGCCCCGGCCCCATGGTGACCCGCGCCTCTGGGCCGTGGTCTATGTCGTTGGGTATCAGCGCACGCCATGCCACCTGCCCCGAGAACCGCGCCTTATCCGCCCCGTTCAACTGCACCCGCCCCACCGAGTGGATGCCATCGGCGGCCACGACCAACTCCGCCCGCCGCCGTCCGCCACGGGCCATCTGCACCTGCGGCAAGGCACCGGGATGGATCGAGGCGACCTGCGCGTCGGTCTCGAAACTCACGTTTGCGCGCTGCGCGGCTTCACGCAGCAGATCAATCAGGTCGGCACGGTGGAGGAAATAGTAACGCTGATCATTGGCCAAGCGGGTCAGATCAAGCCGGGCCACCTGCGCGCCTTTCGCGTAGTCGCAAAGGCGCACCGCCTGCCCCCGCACGGCACCGCGGGCCTTCAGCCCATGTTCCAACCCAAACGCGCGCAGCACGGCAAGGCCGTTGGGGCTGATCTGTAGCCCCGCGCCGATCTCGGAAAACCGCGCGGCCTGTTCAAGCAGGGTCACGGCCACGCCCTTGCGGGCCAGTGCCGTGGCCAAGGCCAGCCCGCCGATCCCGCCGCCCACGACAATTGCATTGGAAGGTTTCATGTATGTCCCAGATCGCAGGCCCCAGATCTTAGGCAAGCTGGTAGACCCCAGCTCACAAGCTTCGGATCGTGCTGGCCCCGCGCCCAAATCACAAACGCCGAAGCATGAGCCTCGGCGTGTGATGTTTCAGGTGATGTCAGTCGTCGCGGTGGACTTTCTCGCGCCGCTCGTGACGCTCTTGCGCCTCCAGCGTCATCGTGGCGATGGGCCGTGCGTCCAGCCGCTTGAGCGAGATCGGGTCGCCGGTGACCATGCAGTAACCGAACTCTCCCTCGTCGATCCGCCGCAGCGCCGCGTCGATCTTGCCGACCAATTTGCGGGCCCGGTCACGGGTCCGCAGTTCCAGCGCGCGGTCGGTCTCTTCCGAGGCGCGGTCGGTCACATCCGGAATGTTCCGGGTGCCGTCCTGCAGTGCTTCAATGGTGTCACGGCTGCCTGCCAACAGTTCCGATTTCCAGTGGATCAGCTTGCGACGAAAGTACTCAAGCTGACGGTCATTCATGAATGGTTCGTCCTCGGCCGGACGATAATCGTCCGGCAGGAAAACTTCCTGCTTCATTTGTTTTTCCCCGGCGGTTTTCAACTCAGACATTAAAAAGGCCTGTCTCCCGACATCTTCCCTGCCGCAGCGTCTATCTGAGCGGGTAACAATTGTCACTACACAATCCCTTTGATTTTTGGTTAAAGGCCAAGGATCAAACGCCCGTCACACGAGGTTGAAAACAAGATGAAATTTCAAGGCACCAAAGACTACGTCGCTACCGATGACCTGAAAATTGCCGTTAACGCGGCGGTTACATTGGAGCGTCCGCTTCTTGTGAAAGGCGAGCCGGGCACCGGCAAAACCGAATTGGCGCGGCAGGTCAGCGATGCCTTGGGTCTGCGCATGATCGAGTGGAACATCAAATCGACCACACGCGCGCAACAGGGGCTTTACGAATACGACGCCGTGAACCGCCTGCGCGACAGCCAATTGGGCGATGAGCGCGTGCATGACGTCAAGAACTACATCCGCAAGGGCAAGCTTTGGCAGGCGTTTGATGCCGATGAAAAAGTCGTGCTGCTGATCGACGAGATCGACAAAGCCGATATCGAATTCCCCAACGACCTGTTGCAGGAACTCGATAAGATGGAGTTCTTTGTCTATGAGACGGGCGAGACGATCCGGGCGCGCCAACGCCCCATCGTCATCATCACCTCCAACAATGAAAAAGAACTGCCCGACGCTTTCCTGCGCCGCTGTTTCTTTCACTACATCCGTTTTCCAGAGATGGAGACGCTCAAGCAAATCGTCGAAGTGCACCATCCGGGCATCAAGCAGCAGTTGCTGACCATGGCGCTAACGCAGTTCTACGAAATCCGTGAGCAACAGGGGCTAAAGAAAAAACCCTCGACCTCCGAGGTGCTGGACTGGCTGAAACTGCTGCTGGCCGAGGATATGGACGCCGAGGATCTGGCCAAGGATGGCCCCAACGCCCTGCCCAAATTGCATGGTGCGCTGCTGAAAAACGAGCAGGATGTGCATCTGTTTGAGCGGCTGGCCTTTATGGCGCGCCGCCAGCGGTAGAGCGGCAACACCCATGCGACTTTACGTCAAAAGCGGGTATTTTCCTCGCTTTTGAATTTTCGCCTGCCTAGGCTGAGGTCAATCACGGGCACCAAGACCCGGGTTTAAACGACCGATGGGGCAGGCAAATGCAAGGACAGACAGCGGCAGCGCCATGCGCAGTTTGCGATAGATCACAGCGGAATAGGTCGCGCAAAGGCCCAAGCGCATGAGGCGCGGGGTAAAGGCGCGGCTGATCCTGCCGCTGATGATGTTGCTGAACGCCTGCGTGCCGGCCTCTCACTCCGAGGTCGCGACCCGCGCGGTGATCGCCGACAGCACCCTGCCCCCGATGAAGCAGTTCGCCCAAGCCCGCCCGACTGCGCCGCATGTGTCGAATACTGCCTTGGCCGAAGATTTCCTTGATCTGTCCTTCCGGATGGAAAGCGGCCGCGCCCTGCCCGTGCTGACCCGTTTTGAGGGGCCGATTACCCTGCGCGTTCTGGGGCAACCGCCCGCGACCTTAGGGCCGGACCTTGCGCGGCTGCTGGCACGCCTGCGCCGGGAAGCCGGGATGGAACTGCGTGAGGTCACGGGCGGAGAGGCGAGCATCACCATTCAAGCGGTGAACCGCAGCCAGATCCGGCGGCTCTTGCCGCAGGCGGCCTGTTTCGTGGTGCCAAATGTCAGCACAGTTGAAGAGTACCGCCGCACGAGGCGCTCCGCCGCCACCGATTGGACCCGCCTGACCGAGCGGCGCAAACTGGCGATTTTCCTGCCCAACGACGTAAGCCCGCAAGAAAGCCGCGACTGCCTGCATGAGGAATTGGCCCAAGCGCTTGGACCGCTGAACGATCTATACCGCTTGCCGGACTCGGTCTTTAACGACGACAACGTGCATACGGTGCTGACCGGTTTCGACATGCTGGTGCTGCGCATCTACAATGACCCGGCGCTGCGCTCTGGCATGACCCGCGACGAAGTCGCCGCGCGCCTGCCGGGCATTTTGGCGCGGCTGAACCCCGGCGGCGGCACCGTTGCCCCCCGCCCCGCGCGCGCCACGCCGCAGGTCTGGAGCCGCGCCATCCAGACGGCCCTTGGCCGCGACGTGGGCCGCAACGCCCGGATGTCTGCAGCCCAAGACGCACTGCGCATCGCCCAAGCGCAGGGTTGGCAGGACAATCGCCACGCCTTTTCGCATTACGCCATGGGCCGCGTCACCCAGATGACCGACCCGGCCGCCGCGCAGACACATTACCAGATGGCAGACACCCTCTATTCCCGCACCCCCGGCACCACGCTGCACCGCGCCTATGTCGCCACACAGCGCGCGGGCTATGCGGTGACCATCGGCGATGGGGCCGGCGCACTTGCCTTGATCGAGCCGCATCTTCCCATCGCCGAGGTCAGCGAAAACGCCGCCCTTCTGGCCACGCTCATGCTGCTCAAGGCCGAAGCGCTGGAGATCGAAGGCCGCGGCATTGAGGCGCGCCGCGTCAGGCTGGACAGCATCGGCTGGGCGCGATACGGCTTTGGCCCTGACTGGGCCGTGCGGGCCAAGCTGCGCGAGATCGCGTCCCTGAACCCGCGCAATGGATAGGCCCGCAAAATAGACGGGCAATAGGTTATGATAGCACTCGGATTGGCATTGATCGGCGCGGTAATCGGCGGGCTGACGGCCCGCAAACGTGGCGGCAACCGCAAAGACATCGCGCAATATGCAACGGGCTACGGCTTTGCCTTCCTGATCGTCGGCATGATCGCCACGGTTCTTCTGGACCGCGCGCTGAGCCTCTGATGTTTCTGCCGTTCTTCGATCAGCTCCGCCGCCACGGTGTTCCGGTCTCGCTGCGCGAGTTTCTGGCATTTCTCGAAGGCATGAAGGCGGGGCTGGCCACCTATGACGTGGAGGCGTTTTACTACCTCGCCCGCGTGTCGATGGTCAAAGACGAGCGTAACATCGACAAGTTCGACCGCGCCTTTGCAGCGGCCTTTAAGGGGCTGGAGAACATCAGCCTTGATGATGTTCTCGAGGCCGTGGACCTACCCGAAGACTGGCTGCGCAAGATGGCCGAAAAGCACTTGAGCGAAGAAGAAAAGGCCGAGATCGAAGCCATGGGCGGGTTCGACAAGCTGATGGAAACGCTGAAAAAGCGGCTCGAAGAGCAAAAGGGTCGGCATCAGGGCGGCTCGAAATGGGTCGGCACGGCGGGCACTTCGCCTTTCGGCGCTTATGGCTACAACCCCGAAGGTGTGCGGATCGGCCAAAAGGAAAGCCGCCACCAGCGCGCGGTCAAGGTCTGGGACAAGCGCGAGTTCCGCAATCTGGATGACAACGTCGAGATCGGCACACGCAACATCAAACTTGCGCTGAAGCGCTTGCGCCGTTGGGCACGCGACGGGGCGGCGGAAGAGTTCGACCTGAACGGCACCATCCGCGCCACGGCAGAGCATGGCTATCTGGATGTGAAAACCCGGCCAGAGCGGCGCAATGCCGTGAAAGTGCTGCTGTTTCTCGACATCGGCGGCTCCATGGATCCGCATGTGAAGGTCGTTGAAGAGTTGTTCAGCGCGGCGCGGGGCGAGTTCAAACATCTTGAGCATTTCTATTTCCACAACTGCCTCTACGAAGGCGTCTGGCGCGACAACCGCCGCCGCTGGGACGCGCAGATCCCCACCCATGAGGTGCTGCGCAGCTACGGCTCTGATTATAAATGCATCTTCGTCGGTGACGCCTCCATGTCGCCCTATGAGATCGCCTATCCCGGCGGCGCGAATGAGCATTGGAACGCGGAGGCCGGTGCCACATGGCTCGCCCGGGCGCGGGATCAATGGCCCAACCATCTGTGGATCAACCCGGTGCCGGAACGGCAATGGGGCTACACCCAGTCGATCGCGATGATCCAAGAGATTTTCGGCCCCGGGGCCATGGTGCCGATGACCCTCGAAGGGCTGAGCCGGGGCATCAAGACCATGACGCGATCTTGAACGCTCGGCCTTGAAACCTTTCCGCCCTGCGCCAGTTGAGGGGACGAACGCAAGCTCAGTGAAAGGATATTCCAATGGCTTCGATCGTAAAAACCGGCAGCGCAAAATGGGAAGGCTCGCTCAAAGAGGGCAAGGGCCATGTCTCAACCCAAAGTGGTGTGCTGTCTGACCAGCCCTATGGCTTCAACACCCGTTTCGAAGGCAAGGAAGGCACCAACCCAGAAGAGCTGATCGGTGCTGCCCACGCGTCTTGTTTCTCCATGGCGCTGTCGATGATCCTTGGGCAAAGCGACCTGACGCCCGACAGCATCGAGACAAAGGCAGAAGTGCATCTGGAAGAAAAAGACGGCGGCTTCCACGTGCCCAAAGTGCATCTGACGGTCGAAGCAAAAATTCCCGGCGCGAGCCAAGAGGACTTCGAGAAAGCCGCAAAGACCGCCAAGGAGAACTGCCCGATCTCCAAGCTGCTGACCGCCGAGATCACGATGGACGCAAAACTCGTCTGATCGCATGACATGAAACCGGGGGCGCGGCCTTGTGCCGCTTGCCCCCGGCTCTCGGCCTGCCCATATTGCGGGCATGATCCGCTTTCTCCCCATTCTGCTTGCCATCCTTTACGCGCTGGCCATGTATCGTTTTTCCGCTTGGCGCACGGCGCGCGAGTTGGACGCGAAATCGACCCCCTTGGTGGACCCCAAACTCAACGACATGAGCGCAAAGATGGCCAAGGCGTTGGACCTGCCGCGCATCAAGGTGCATCTTTATGAGATCGAACCGGTCAACGGGCTGGCAGCCCCCGATGGGCGCATTTTCATCACCCGCGGATTTTACAACAAGTTCCGTCAAGGCGCTGTAACGGCGGAGGAATTGGCGAGCGTCATCGCGCATGAGTTGGGCCATGTGGCGCTTGGCCATTCGCGGCGGCGGATGATCGATTTCTCGGGTCAAAACGCCCTGCGCACGGCGCTGGCGATGGTGCTGGGGCGGATCATTCCCGGGATCGGTGTGCTAATCGCAAACGGGCTGACCAGCCTGCTGGCTGCCCGCCTCTCACGCGGGGATGAGTATGAGGCCGACGCCTATGCCGCCGCCTTGCTGACCAAAGCGGGCATCGGCATCGGCCCACAGATTTCCCTGTTCGAGAAGTTGGACGCGCTAAGCCAGAACGGCGCGGGACGCCCGCCCGCTTGGCTGCTGAGCCACCCCAAGACAGACGAACGTGTCGCCGCGTTGCGCAAGCTGCAACTGCGGTGGGAGGGCTAGGCCAGAGCCTTTGCCAGCCGCGGCAGCCGTGCCTTTTTCAGCAGAGCGCGCATCTCCCATTGCTCGCCCGACAGCCGCCGCGCCTCTTGCAAGACGGCGTCGGCCACGGGGGCGACCAATTCCGGTGTCGCTTGCCAAATCCCATGCAGATAGCTGTCAGGATCGGCCCGGCTCAGGCCCTCTTCAGCGAGGATCTGGCGGGGGAAATCCTTTGCGTTGAGCGTCAGGATTATATCGGCGCTGCTGGCCACGGCGACGGCCAGCACATGAATGTCATTCTCATCCGGCAGCCAAAGCCGCGCCTGTAGGCTGGGGGAGGCCGCGCGTTCGGCCCCCGGCCAGTTGCCGCGCAGCAGTGCGATCTCGGCCCGCGCTTGTGCTTCGCCCGTGGGCCCAAGCTTGATCGCCGCGCGGGCCCATTCTTCTAAGATACGCGCCGACCAGACCGGCTCGAACGCGCCCCTTGCTGCCACACCCAACACCATTTCGCGCATCACCGTGGGGTAGAGCACGCAGGTGTCGATCAGCACGCGGGGGCGCGTTTCCATCACAGGCGGAAGAACAGCGACTTGAGGTAGCCGCTTTCCGCCAACTGCGGCAGTTGCGGGTGGTCCGCCCCGGCAAAGCCGGTGTGCAGCAGCATGGCGCGACGCCCGGCCCGGCCAATGCCGCGCACGGAGGCGGTGCGGAACTGGTTCAGGTCGGCGGCATGCGAGCAAGAGCAGAGGCCCAGAATCCCGTTCTCCGCCACCAGCTGCGCCGAAAGACGTGCGACACGCTCATAGGCACGCAGCCCCGCGTCGACCGCTTGGCGCGAGGGGGCAAAGGCGGGCGGATCGCAGATCACCACGTCAAAGGTCTCGCCCTCATCGCGCAGGGCGGTCAGCACGTCAAAGGCATCGCCTTGGCGGGTCGCGAAACGGTCTTGCATGTTCATTGCGGCGGCCCCGGCTTCGGCCAGTTCCAACGCGGGGGCGGAGCCGTCGACGGCCAGTGCCGATGACGCGCCATTCGCCAGAGCGGCGAGGGAGAAGCCGCCGACATGGGCAAAGACATCCAGCACCCGTGCCCCATTGCGCGCCAGATTGGCGGCAAAGGCGTGGTTCGGGCGTTGGTCATAGAACAGGCCGGTTTTCTGCCCGCCGGTAAGGTCGGCCATATAGGTCGCGCCGTTCATCGGCACCGGCAGCGGGCCTTCGGGCGTGGTGCCGGCGACCGTGACCGAGGCATCGTCCAACCCTTCGAGCTTGCGTGTGCGGCCAGAGGCGTTCTTCAGCACATTGGTCACGCCGGTCACCGATTGCAGCGCAGCCACGAGCGGCTCAAGCAGCGTATCGGCCCAAGCGGCGTTGGGCTGGATCACGCAGGTATCGCCAAAGCGGTCAATGATGACGCCCGGCAGGCCATCGGCCTCGGCGTGGATCAGGCGGTAATAGGGTTGATCGTAAAGCTGGCTGCGCAGGGCAAGGGCGCGACTAACGCGCGCCTCGAACCACGCCTGATCCACCTGCGCCTCTGCGTCTTGGTCGATCATCCGGGCGATGATTTTGGAGGTCGGATTGACCGCGACCAGCCCCATGGGCTTGCGGTCGGCGTCTTCCAGCAGCGCCAGCGTGCCGGGGGCAAGCCCCCGCGTGCGGCGGTCGGTGACCAGTTCATTGGCATAGACCCAAGGAAAGCCGTGGCGGATGGCGCGGGCATTGGCCTTGGGCAAAAGGCGCACCACGGGAAGCGTGGCAGGCTGCGGGGCGGAGGGGGTTTGGCGCGTTGTCATAGCGCCCCTCGTACTGCGTTCGCGCGGCTGGGGAAAGAGGTTTCGCAGGCCCAGATCGGCGGTCAGTTGCGCGCCCTGCCCCGCCAGCCGCCGCGGCGGCGCGGGGTGGTGAGCGTGGTCTGCCCCTCGCGCAGCACTTGGGTCATCGGGTGATCCGCGGCGCCGGCACCGTAGCGTTCCAGCAAACGGGTGATGGCGGCTGCGTTGTCGTGGCCTTCCGGCAGGCTCAACGCCCAGTCGAGAAAGATGCTGCGGCATTCGGCAGAGCCAATCCCCTCCATCCGGTAGGATTCGCGGATCAATCCCTTTGGGTCATCTGGATCGCTCATGCCCCCTCTTGCCCCGGCTCGGGCAGCGCCGCGTCGATGATCTGAGCCGCGGTGGCGTAATCTCCCTGCATCTTGGCCTCCATTGCCGCAAGATCGCCACAAGCTAACACACGACAGAGAAAGCTCGCCCCCGCCTGCCCCATTGTCCGCGCATCAATCGGATTGGCAGACAGCAGACGCGCAGCGCAATTCAGGGTCCATGCGTTGGTATAGGCCGACGAAAGCGCGGCTTCCGCCTGCCCATCAATCACGTTTTCGCCGCGCGCGGCGGCAAGGCCCGCGTCGATCTCACGCGCGCCAGTGCCGCCGATAAGCGCGCCTGCCTGCGCGAACAGTTCGATATCCTGCAAGCGGCCCGCGCCCGTCTTGGCGTCGAGCGGCCCTGCAGGGCTGCGGGCGGCGGCGATGCGCTGGCGCATCTTCGCGACCTCGCCCAGCACCTTGTCGCGCGGGGCGGCGCGGCTGAGGATTTCAGCCCGAAGCGCTTCGACATCGCGGCCCAGATCCTCTGCCCCCGCGATCACCCGTGCGCGGGTAAGGGCCAGATGCTCCCAGACCCAAGCCTGCTCTTTCTGGTAGCTCTCAAAGCTGGCGAGGCTGGTCGCCACTGGCCCCTGATTGCCCGAAGGGCGCAGGCGCATGTCGATGTCGTAAAGCTTGCCTTGGGCCATCGGCGCGGTCATCGCGGTGATCATCGCTTGGGTAAGCCGGGCATAATAGCTGCGCGTGGCGAGGGGTTTGGGGCCGTCGGAACTGTCCACCCCATCGGCATCATAAATCACCAGCATATCGAGGTCGGAGGTCGGCGTTAGCCGCCCAGCCCCAAGCGAGCCCATGCCAAGGATCACCGCCCCGCGTCCCGGCGGCGGGCCATGCCGGGTGGCGAATTGATCGACGACCACGGGCCAGAGCGCCTGCAAGACCGCTTGGGCCAACTCGGCATATTGGCGCCCGGCGGTGGCCGCGTCGATCAGCCCGCGCAGCAGATGCACGCCGATCCGAAAATGCCATTCGCGCGCCCAACGGCGGGTGCCATCAAGACGCAACTCGTAATCGGCCTCTGCCGCGAGATGCTGTTGCAACATTTCGGTCAGCTTGGTCTGCCCCGGCCAGTCCGAAAAGAAATCACCCCCAATCACCGCATCGAAGACGCCCGAGTTGCGCGACAGATGCGCAGCCAACGCAGGCGATGTGGCGACGATATCCACCAAAAGATCGCCCAGTTGCGGATTGGCCCGCAGGAGCGAGAAAAGCTGCACCCCGGCGGGCAGGCCAGCGAGGAAACCGTCAAAGGCCAAAAGCCCTTCGTCCGGTTTGGCAGATTGCGCCAAACGGTCCAGCAGCAGTGGCTTCAGCCGCCCGAAAATATCCGCCCCCCGTTCCGAGCGCAGCGCGGGATAGCTGGGCCAGCGGTCCAGCACAGAGGTGTCGAATTGATGCGCCGGGCGGGCGGCTTCGGGCTCCTCCCGCGTGGCGGCGAAAAAGCTTTCGATCAGGTCGTGCACGGCTTGCAGCCGTTCGTGAAGATCGGCGCGCAAGTCTTCGACATCCATGTCCATCATGGCGGCCAGCCGGTCGAAATCGGCATCATTGCGGGGCAGCGTGTGGGTCTGAGCGTCTTGCACCATCTGCAACCGGTGCTCGACCGTGCGATGCGCGCGGTAGTGATCGCCGAGCGTTTCGGCGACCTCTTTTGGCACCCAGTTCTTCTCGGCCAGCACCTGCAACCCTGCCAGTGTCCCACGGGGCCGCAACTCCGCATCGCGGCCCCCGGCGATGAGCTGTCGGGTCTGGGTGAAAAACTCAATCTCGCGGATGCCGCCCCGCCCCAGTTTCATGTCATGCCCCGGCAGGGTGATCGGGCCGCCCAAGCCCTTGTGCTCGCGGATCGCCAGCCGCATGTCATGCGCATCTTGGATGGCGGCGAAATCCAGATGGCGGCGCCAGACGAAGGGGCGCAATGATTGCAAAAACGCCTTTCCCGCCGCGATATCACCCACCGCCGGACGGGCCTTGATATAGGCCGCGCGCTCCCATGTGCGGCCAAGGCTTTCGTAGTAGCGCTCGGCTGCCTCCATCGCGATGCAAACGGGGGTGACCGCCGGGTCGGGGCGCAGGCGCAGATCGGTGCGAAAGACGTAGCCCTGCGCGGTGATGTCGTTCAATGTGCCCGACATCGCCCGCGTCGCCTTGACGAAGGCGCTGCGGGCGGCGTGGAAATCATCAGGCGCGAAGCGGCTTTCGTCAAAGACGCAAATGAGGTCGATGTCTGAGGAATAATTCAGTTCCCGCGCGCCCATTTTACCCATGGCAAAGACAACCATGCCCGCGCAGTCGGCCAGATCGTCCATCGTCATCCCCGGCAGTTTGCCGCGTTTGATCTGTGCCGCCAGCCCCGCACGCAGGGCCGCCCCGCAAGCGGCATCGGCGTAATCGGTCAGCGCGCCGGTCACCTCTTCCAGCGACCATGCCCCGCCCAGATCGGCCAGCGCGGTCAGAAGCGCCATGCGCCGTTTGCCCTGCCGTAGCCCATCGGCCAGCCGGTCGGGCGCAAATTCTGCCGCCGCGGCGCAATTGGCGGCCAGAGCGGCCTCGGGGTTTTCCACGGCCTCGCCAAGCCAAGCCGCTTCCTTTTCCAACAGCGCCATTAGATAGGGCGCGGTAGAGGCGGCAGCCGAGATCATCTCGCGCAGGTCCGGCGCAAGATCGGGCAAGAGCGCCGCCGCATCCTGCGCGCGTTCGCGGTGATAGATGCGGGGAGAGCGGGTGATCCGGGCGGCAAGCGATGGGTCTGTCATGGGGCCAGCTTTGCGGGCTGATCCAAGCGGCGTCAATGGGGGTTGCGGCACGGCGCGGCCTTGCTACGACTTTGGCGCGCGCCCCAGGGTGGCGCCATGCAGCAAGGGGCAGAGAATGAGCAAGAGTTTGAAACGGGTCCGCGCCACGCTTGAGGCCGCCGGGGTGACGCCAGAAATACGTGAGACGACCCTAGCACGCACGGCGGTCGATGCGGCCACCGCACTTGGCTGTGCGGTCGATCAGATTGCCAAATCCATCGTCCTTCGCGGCGAAAACAGCGGCGCGGCGCTGCTTTTCATCACCGCGGGCGCGCAGCAAGTCGATCTGGACCGCGCAGCAGCACTGGCCGGGGAACCATTGGGCAAGGCAGATGCCGCGCTGATCCGGGCGCAGACCGGCTTTGCCATCGGCGGCGTGGCACCGCTGGGCCATATCACGCCACCCCGCGCTTGGTTTGACCGAAATCTGCTGCAATTCCCGCTGGTCTGGGCCGCTGCAGGCACGCCGCACCACGTTTTCTGCCTTGAGCCGCAGAAAATGGCGCAGCTTTCCGGCGCGCAGGTTACTGATTTTACTGTCGTTTCCCAAGCAATGTAAAAAACATTCACATAGCCCCTTGCGAAAGGGCCCCGGCGTGCCGATCTATTCAATGTGAAAGACATTCACATCATCCGAAACGCCCGGGCCGGCGACAGGCCCGTCACGACTGAAAGGCTCAACAATGACGACAGTGACCACCGACCCGACCTATGCCCCCCGCAGCAGCTGGCTGGCACGGGCCGAAAGCTGGATGGACGCACGCGGCAAAGGCGCATGGATCGCCGCCATGGTGCTCGGATTCATCTTCTTCTGGCCCCTTGGCCTCGCCCTTCTTGCCTATATGACTTGGAGCAAACGCATGTTCTCTTCAAAATCCTGCAGCCGCAAATCCAGCCGCGCGATGATGTCGCGCAACACCGGCAACAGCGCCTTTGACGCCTATAAGGCCGACACGCTGCGCCGTTTGGAAGAGGAACAGGGCAATTTTGAGGCTTTCCTTGAGCGTCTGCGCGAAGCCAAGGACAAGGCCGAGTTCGACCAGTTCATGGACGAGCGCGCCAAGCGGGATGAGACGCCCACAAGCGCCTGACCCCACCCTGACCCCGCCTCCCGGCCCGCGCGCCGGGGGGCCTTTCGCAGGAAGTGACATGACCCAGACCCCCGACCCTGATCTACACCCGCAATTCTATGACGGCATCGCTGGCAAGCGGCTGATGGCTTGGATCGTCGATGTGACGCTTGTCATCGTCTTTTGCCTGCTGATCCTGCCCTTCACCGCCTTTACCGGGCTGTTCTTTTTCCCCTTTCTGACGCTTGTGGTGGGTTTTGCCTACCGCGTGGCGACGCTGACCAGCGGGTCGGCCACATGGGGCATGCGCCTGATGGCGATGGAGCTGCGCGACCACCGCGACCGGCCCTTTGATTTCATGACCGCGCTTTTGCACACCATCGGCTATTCGCTGTCGATGACGGTCACGATCATTCAGGTCGTCTCGGTCGTGTTGATCTGCACCACGGCCCGCCGTCAAAGCCTCACGGATATGGCGCTTGGCACCGTGCCGGTAAATCGCCGCCTCAGCCGTTAAGACATCACGCAAATTTGCCCTTGGCGCAGCGGGGGGGGGTTGATAGCATCCTCCGATAAATGCTGGAAACCCATGCGACATACACTGCCTTTGACACCGCAATTCTATGTCACAGCGCCGCAGCCCTGCCCCTATCTGGAGGGCCGGATGGAGCGCAAGCTGTTCACCGCCCTTCAGGGCGACAATGCCGCACGCCTGAATGACAGCCTATCAAGCCAAGGTTTCCGCCGCTCTCAAAATGTTCTGTACCGCCCGTCTTGCGCCGATTGCGCCGCCTGCCTGTCGGCGCGGATCGACGTGGCGGCCTTTCGCCCCAGCAAAAGCCAGCGCCGCATTCTGAACCGCAACGCGGGGCTTGAGCGGCGCGCCACCTCTCCTTGGGCTACGGAAGAGCAATATGACCTCTTCCGCAGCTACCTCGACAGCCGCCATGCGGATGGCGGCATGGCGGATATGGATGTCTTTGAATTCGCCGCAATGATCGAGGAAACCCCGATCCGCAGTCGGGTCATCGAATATACCGACCCCGAGGCCGATAACGCGCTGGTCGGCGTCTGCCTGACGGATGTCTTGGGCGACGGGGTGAGCATGGTCTATTCCTTCTACACCTCCGACCGGCCCCGCAACGGGCTGGGCAATTACATCATCCTCGACCACATCGAAATCGCCCGCGCGGCGGGTTTGCCCTATGTCTACCTTGGCTACTGGGTGCCGGGCAGTCAAAAGATGGGGTACAAGGCCAAGTTCTCGGGACTTGAGGTTTATATGGGCGGGCAGTGGCAAAAGATGCGCGACCCTGAGGGTTTCGTGCCTGACCAGCATCCGCTCAGCAATGATCCCATTGCCGAGCAGGTGGCCAATATCACCCTGCCGGATGTCAGCCCGCGCTAAGGCGCTGAGCCAGCCTACAGATTTTGCGCGCAACCGGAGCGGACCATTGGGCTGCCCCATTGAATCACGTGTATAAACACACCCCGTAATTCAATAAAATTCGCCTGAGGGCAGATTTCTTTGCGAAAAGAACCCAAAATAGCACCTCGGCGAAATAAAAGAGCAATTAATCCCCACCCAAGCACAAGATTTTCGGCATTTCGCTGTTGACGCCCCTCTTTCCCCCTCATAATCTCACGCCACGCTAAGAGGACCCCTGAGATGATCGACCTAGTCATTATTGTAGGACACACGCGCATGGGCCGGTAACGGTTAACCATAATCCTTCCCATGCGCCCCCGTCAGACCGGGGGTTTTTTTATGCCAAACGCCAATAACCTGCCTTACGGAGCACCTAAGATGAAACGCCAGATGACCGGAGCGAAAATGATCGTCCAAGCCCTGATTGACCAGGGTGTGGACACCGTCTTTGGATATCCCGGTGGCGCGGTGCTACCGATCTACGACGAGGTCTTTCAGCAGAACTCGATCAAACACGTTCTGGTGCGCCACGAGCAGGGCGCGGTGCATGCCGCCGAAGGCTATGCCCGCTCGACCGGCAAACCCGGCGTGGTGCTGGTGACTTCCGGCCCCGGTGCCACCAACGCGGTCACCGGCCTGACGGATGCGCTGCTCGACTCGATTCCGCTGGTGGTGCTGACCGGCCAGGTGCCGACCTTTATGATCGGCTCTGACGCCTTTCAGGAAGCAGACACCGTAGGCATCACCCGCCCCTGCACCAAGCACAACTGGCTGGTGAAAGAGACCGACAATCTGGGTGCCACCCTGCACGAGGCTTTTCACGTCGCCACCCATGGTCGCCCCGGCCCGGTCCTGATCGACATTCCTAAAGACGTGCAATTTGCGACCGGCAGCTACGAGTCCCCCAAACCCTCAACCTCGCGCTATCAGCCGCAGGTCAAAGGCAGTATGGAAGAGATCACAGAACTGGTCGCCGCGATGGAGACGGCCAAGCGCCCGATCTTCTACACGGGCGGCGGGGTCATCAACTCCGGCCCGGCGGCAAGCCAGTTGCTGCGCGAATTGGTCGATGCCACGGGTTTCCCGATCACGTCGACGTTGATGGGTCTCGGCGCCTACCCTGCGTCGGGTGACAAATGGCTGGGCATGTTGGGGATGCACGGGCTGTATGAAGCCAATATGGCGATGCATGACTGCGATCTGATGATCAACATCGGCGCGCGGTTCGACGACCGGATCACCGGGGTCATCGACAGTTTCAGCCCCAAGTCCACCAAAGCGCATATCGACATCGACCCGTCATCGATCAACAAGGTGATCCGCATCGACATTCCAATCGTCGGTGACGTGGGCCATGTGCTCGAAGACCTGCTGAAGGTCTGGAAGTCGCGCGGCCGCAAGACTAACAGTGAAGGGCTCGCCAAATGGTGGTCCAAGATTGAGGAATGGCGCGCGAAGGACTGTCTGAAGTTCACCCAATCAGGCAAGGTGATTAAACCCCAGCACGCGCTGTCGCGGCTCGAAGCGCTGACCAAGGGTCATGACCGTTATATCACCACCGAAGTGGGCCAGCACCAGATGTGGGCCGCGCAATACCTCGGCTTTGAAGAACCGAACCGCTGGATGACGAGCGGTGGCCTCGGGACCATGGGCTATGGTTTCCCGGCCTCCATCGGGGTGCAGATGGCCCATCCTGACGCCCTCGTGATCAATGTGGCGGGCGAAGCCTCGTGGCTGATGAACATGCAAGAGATGGGCACGGCGATGCAATTCGGCCTGCCGGTCAAACAGTTCATACTCAACAACGAACGCCTTGGCATGGTCCGCCAGTGGCAGGAACTGCTGCACGGCGAGCGCTATTCGCAAAGCTGGTCCGAAGCCCTGCCCGATTTCGTCAAACTGGCCGAAGCCTTTGGCGCCAAGGGAATTATCTGCCACGACCCCGACGATCTGGATGACGCGATCATGGAGATGATCAACTACGACGGGCCTGTGATCTTTGACTGTCTGGTTGAGAAGCACGAAAACTGCTTCCCGATGATCCCAAGCGGCAAGGCGCATAACGAAATGTTGCTGCCGGGGGATCATGAAACCCAAGGTGTGATCGACGCAAAAGGCTCAGTGCTGGTGTGACCCGTTTTCTTTCAAAGAAAACGACCGGGAATTTTTAAAAAATTCCCGCAGCTAGATAAAAGGACAAAGACATGGCAGCTCTGAAAATCAAAAAAGGCGCGACCTCGCATTCCGCCTATAACCTACGGCCCAATTTCTCGGATGTGGTCGAAAAACACACGCTTGCAGTGCTGGTCGAGAACGAACCCGGCGCGCTGGCGCGGGTGATTGGCCTGTTCTCGGGTCGGGGCTATAACATCGACAGCCTCACTGTGGCCGAGGTCGATCACACCGGGCATCTGTCACGCATCACCATTGTTACCAGCGGCACCCCGCAGGTGATCGAGCAGATCAAGGCGCAGGTCGGTCGGATCGTGCCCGTGCATGAGGTGCATGACCTCACCGTCGAAGGCCCGAGCGTTGAGCGTGAACTGGCGATCTTCAAGGTTGTCGGCAAGGGCGACCACCGGGTCGAAGCGCTGCGGCTTGCGGATATCTTCCGCGCCAATGTGGTCGACAGCACGCTGGAAAGCTTTGTTTTCGAAATCACCGGCGCGCCGGACAAAATTGACGCTTTTGCCGAATTGATGCGCCCGCTTGGGCTGGCTGATGTTGCCCGCACGGGCGTTGCCGCCCTGGCCCGCGGGGTCTGATCGGGTTGGGAGTCAGGCTTTAAGCTGGGCCGCGCCGCATCGGCGCGGTCCGGGTTTGGTCGTAAAGGGTATGATCTGAGCGCCCCCGCGCAGTTTTGCCGCCTGCGGCTCTTGCACCGCGGGACTATCGTGGCGCAGGGCGTCGGGCAGATGTGAGGCCGCATCTTCCAGAACCACCCGAGGGTTGTCGGCGATACGGAGTTTGCGATGCACTGTGATGCCGAACTGTACCATGTCGCCCGGGTCGAACCCCGAACCGTGCCCCATACAGATCGCAGGCTCTTCGTAATAGGCAAGATCGCCTTGATCTTCGCACCAGAACACTGCTTTGCCAGCGGCATTATCGCTCCACAGAACTACACCAATCATAGTACCCCCCGCTTCTGATAATTGACCTTCATTCTGCGACAATCCAAAAAGGTGTAACATAGGTTAAAATGCAACGCCCGCTTGCATTTTGTGTCGGTTCCAGTAGGGTCAACCACAAATCAGCGTCACCTCTGATGCGCCTTCGCGTCAGCAGGTCAATCCTCTGGCCATAACAGCCTGTATTCTTCGGCTGCGTCGCAAATCAGAACGAGGCCGCATGTCCGCTTCCAACCGCTCCCCCTCGGAACTTCGCAGCATGTTCGGCGCCAATCTGCGCCAGTTGGCGGCGGAATATACGTCGATCTCCGATCTTGCCCGGCAACTTGGGATCAACCGTACGCAGTTCAACCGCTACCTTTCGGGCGAAAGCTTCCCTCGGGCTGACGTGCTGGCCCGGATCTGCCGCTTTTTTGAAATCGATGCGCGGGTGTTGTTGGAGCCGGTCACCGAGATTTCGCTCAACCAAGATCCGATCAACAACAGTTTCCTGCGGGACTTCCTTGGGACCGGGGTTCAGAACGTGCCCGAGGCGGATTTTCCCAGCGGCTTTTACCGCTTCGCACGGCGGTCGTTTCTGGATCACGACAGGTTCGTGACCGGGGTCGTCTACATTAAGCGCGACGGCAGCAGCACCTTCCTGCGGGGTTATGAGAGCGCGCATTCCCTGCGCCAGCAAGGGCTGCCCACCAGCCCCACGGCGCGCGAATATCGCGGCATCGTCTCGCAGCAAGAGAATGGCGTTTCCATCGTCGTATCGCGGCGTCGTACACTGACCGGGTCGTTCAACTACCTCAACCGTGTCGCCTCTTTCGAGAATAACTTTTGGGTGGGATATGTCACCCGCACCGCGCCCGAAAGTGCCGCGGGCGCGCGGGTGACGCGGCTGACCTACGAATACATTGGCAAGGATCCCAAAACGGTGCTGCCCGCAGCGCGGCAGGCGGGATTTATCGACATCGACGCCCTGATGCCCTATCACCGCCGCCTGCTTCAGCCCGACGCGCCGTTCAACTGAGGCCCGCTACAGCCGGGGTGGCTGCGCCTGCGGATAGCCTGTCGCCCGATGCCAGCCCTGCGCCAGTTGCAACAAGCGCGCGTCGCTGCCGCGTTTGCCAATCAGTTGCAGCCCCAAAGGCAGGCCGCGACTGTCAAAACCTGCAGGAATATTCACCACCGGCAGACCGATCAGGCTTGCGGGCACCACAACCTGCATCCAACGGTGATAGCTGTCCATCGGCTGGCCATTGATTTCGGTCGGGTGCACCATTTCGACGTCGAAAGGCCAGACCTGCGCGGAAGGCAGCACCAGAACGTCGACCTCTTCAAACAGAGCATGTGCCGCGCGGAACCAATCGGATCGGATGCCGCTGGCGCGCTGGATATCAGAGGAAGAGAACCCCTGCCCGCGCGCGACCTCCCATTGCGCAGCGGGTTTCAACCCGTCCCGCCGCGCCGGATCGTCGTAGATCGAGCCCAACGACGCCGCCACGGCAAAGGACCGCAACGTGATCCAGCTTTCCCACATCGCATCAGCATCAAAGGGCGCGGCGATGGGTGTGACCTCATGCCCCAGCCCGGCCAAACGGTTCAAGGCGGCTTCGCTCAGGTTAATTATCCCCGGCTCGCAGGGGAAGGCACCGCCCCAATCGCCCAGCCAGCCCACACGCTGCGCGGGCAGGCCCGCGTCGATATCCGGGGCCGTATCCGGGCCGGAGCGGGTCAGAGGTTGGCGCGGGTCGGCGCCGCTCATCACATCAAGAAGGGCGGCGAGGTCACGGGGGCTGCGCGCCATCGGCCCCAAGGTCGAAAGCTGGTGCAGAAACAGATCGCCGCCATCGTCCGACGGCACCCTGCCCCATGTCGGCCGCATCCCGTAGACGTTGTTCCAGCCCGCCGGATTGCGCAGGGATCCCATCATATCGGACCCATCGGCGACGGCGACCATCCGCGCCGCCAGTGCCGCTGCCGCCCCGCCCGAGGAACCGCCAGCCGAGCGGCCTAGGTCATAAGGGTTGCACGTCGCGCCATGGACCGTATTGAACGTATGACTGCCGAGGCCAAACTCCGGCGTGTTGGTTTTGCCGATGATGATTGCCCCTGCCGCGCGAAGCCGCGCAACAGCGGGATGATCCCGCTCGGCCGGCTGGGCACCGAAAAGCGGGGACCCTTGAGACGTTGGCAGCCCCTCTGCGTCAGCCAAATCCTTGATCGCCATGGGGATACCGTGCAGCCAACCCTTGCGCGGGCTGGCGTCGGACGCCTCTGCCTCGGCCAGCAATGTGTCACGGTCGCGGAGGGAGATGACGGCATTCACCTTGCCGTTCACCGCCTCGATCCGCGCAAGTGACGCCTGCATCAGTTCAACCGCAGAAATCCTGCGCGCGACCAGCGCCTCGGACAGGTCCGAAGCGTCCCAATCTAGCAAATCCATCATGTCCCCCTATTGCCACATATTATTCCAAGAAGGGGGACAGCACCGGCTCAGTCGCCCTGCGCCTCGGCCCGGCTTTTGCCCGAGACCGCCAGCGCCAGCGTTGCCCCCATCAGCCCATCCAGATCACCGTCGAGCACACCTTTGGTGTCCGATGTTTCGTAATTAGTGCGGAGGTCTTTCACCATTTGATAAGGCTGCAAAACATAGGACCGGATCTGGTTGCCCCAGCCCGCATCGCCCGCGTTCTCATGCGCTTCGTTGACCAGCGCCGAACGCTTGTCCAACTCCATCTGATAAAGCCGCGATTTAAGCGCTTTCATGGCGATGTCGCGGTTCTGGTGCTGCGACTTTTCCGAAGAGGTCACGACGATGCCCGTGGGATGGTGGGTGATCCGCACCGCCGAGTCGGTGGTGTTGACGTGCTGGCCGCCTGCGCCGGACGACCGGTAGGTGTCGATGCGGATGTCCGAAGGGTTCACTTCGATCTCGATATTGTCGTCGACCACGGGGTAGACTTTTACGGAGGTGAAAGAGGTGTGCCGCTTGGCCGCAGAGTCGAAGGGCGAGATGCGCACCAAGCGGTGCACGCCGCTTTCGGACTTCAGCCAGCCGTAGGCGTTGTGCCCTTCAATCTTATAGGTCGCGGATTTGATGCCCGCCTCGTCGCCCGCGCTTTCGGCCTGAAGATCGACTTTATAGCCTTTCTTCTCGGCCCAACGGACATACATACGCGCCAGCATGCTGGCCCAGTCGCAGCTTTCCGTACCGCCCGCGCCTGCGTTGATCTCTAGGAAGGTGTCGTTGCTGTCAGCCTCACCATTCAGCAGCGCTTCGAGTTCCTTTTGGGCGGCCTTTTCCGCCAGCGCCTTCAGCGCGGCCTCGGCGTCGGAGATGACCTCCTCGTCCTCTTCCATCTCGCCCAACCCGATCAGTTCGACGTTGTCGGCCAGTTCCTGTTTGATGCCCTCATAGGTGTCGATGGCATCCACCAGCGACTGGCGCTCACGCATCAGCTTTTGCGCGGCATCAGGGTTGTCCCAAAGGTTCGGATCTTCGACGCGGGCGTTGAATTCTTCCAGCCGGTAGGGCGCGGTCTCCACATCCAGTCGCTGGGCCAGCAATTCCAGCGATTTGCTGATCTGGTCCGCGGTATTCTGTGCCTCTGCGCGCATGTGTGCCTGCCTTTGATAAGTAATGCGGCCCCGAAAACCGGAGCCGCACGAGAGATAGACCAGCCCGCCAGCGGCGGCAAGTGGGGGGAGGCAAAGCGCGCCTTCGCCCCGCCGACCTGATTAGTAAAGGCCGCCCGAGCTCAGCGTGCCAAAGCTTGCCTTGGGGCCGACGGTGGCCTTTTTGCCCGTCGATGTTGTGACCCGACGCGAAGACGATGCAGCCGAGCCGCCCAGTTCCTCGACCAATGGCAGGTCCGTCCCCATGGCAAAGCCGCCATCGAAGGAGATGCCAAACAGCGGCTCTTCGCCATCGCGGAAACATTCCGACACCACATTTCCACCCGAGGCGTTATCGCTCAGCCGCGCGCCGCTGAAACGGTCGATCTTGATAAAGCGGCACTGTTCGGGGACCGCAAAGTCACCGCCGCCGTATTTCTTGATCGCCTCAGACATGAAGCGCTGGAAGACCGGCGCGCAAAGCCGCCCGCCGCCCGCGCCCCGACCCATCGGGCGCGGCGTGTCGAAACCGATGTAGCAGCCTGCCACCACGTTGGACGAAAAGCCGACGAACCATGCGTCTTTCTCATCGTTGGTGGTGCCGGTCTTGCCCGCGATCGGCACCGGCAGATTGATGGCATTGCGGGCCGTGCCGCGCTCTACCACGCCGCGCATCATTGAGGTCAGCTGATAGGCCGTCACCGGGTCCATCACCCGCTCGCGGTTGGAAATGATCCGCGGCGCTTCGCCGGGCGCGAGGTTGATCTGCTCACAGTCGTAGCACTTGCGTTCGTCATGTTTGTAGACGGTGCGGCCATAGCGGTCCTGCACCCGGTCAACCAACGTGGGCTGCACCCGCTCCCCGCCGTTGGCGAACATCGCATAGGCCGATACCATTTGATAAAGCGTGGTTTCCTGACTGCCGAGCGCGTTTGACAGCAACGGCGCCAGATCGTCATAAACGCCGAACCGCTCCGCATAACTGCCGACCACATCCATCCCGACTTCTTGCGCCAGACGGATGGTCATCAGGTTGCGCGACTGTTCGATCCCGGTGCGCAGGGGTGTGGGGCCATAGAATTTATGCGAGGCGTTCTGGGGCCGCCAGACGCCCTGCGGCGTGTTGATCTCAATAGGTGCGTCTACCACGATGGTCGCCGGGCTATAGCCACTGTCGAGCGCGGAGGCATAGACGAAGGGCTTAAAGCTCGACCCCGGCTGCCGTTTGGCTTGGGTCGCGCGGTTGAACACGCTCGCCTGATAAGAGAACCCGCCCTGCATCGCGATCACCCGGCCCGTGTGCACGTCCATGGCGACGAAACCGCCCTGCACTTCGGGCACCTGCCGCAGCGTCCAGCGGATGAAGGAACCGTCACTATCGGAGGTCATGCGGCGCACCAACACCACTTCGCCAACCTCAAGCAGATCGCCCGCCACCTGAGCCTTGGAGGCCAGTTTGCCGTCGTCCAAGCGCTTGCGCGCCCATTGCACATCATCGGCAGGGATCCAGTGACCATCTTCGTCTTCGTCGACCCCTTCGATGCCGATCCGCGCATCGCTATTGCCGACCTCCAGCACCACGGCGGGATACCACTGGTTCTCCAGATCGATGTCGCGCGGCACCCGCAGGTCCGCGAGGGCGGCACGCCATTTCTCTTCGCTGGTCAACTGATCGGCGGGGATTTCGAACCGTGTGCCGCGCCAGATGCCCTGCCCGCGATCATATTGCTCCAACTGACGGCGCAGCGCATTGGCGGCGATGGGCTGCATTTCATTGTCGATGGTCGCGCGCACGGTCAAACCGCCGGTAAAGAACTCACCCTCGCCGAAGTTCTCGCTGAGCTGACGGCGAATTTCATCGGTGAAGTAATCACGCGGCGGCAGCTCGGCCTTGAAGCTTTCAAAATCACCGTTCTGGACCGAGCGCAGCGGCAGCGCCACTTCCGTCTCATAAGCCGCTTCCGAAATATAGCCGTTCTCTTTCATCTCGCGCAGCACGAAGTTCCGACGGGCCAGCAAGCGGTCCTTGCGGCGCACCGGGTGGTAATCCGACGGCGCCTTGGGCAGCGACGCGAGGAAGGCCGCCTCATGCGGGGCCAGTTCGCTCAGCGTTTTGTTGAAATAGGTCTGGCTGGCCGCGGCCACGCCATAGGAGTTCTGCCCGAGGAAAATCTCGTTCAGGTAAAGCTCAAGGATCTTCTCTTTGCTCAGCGTCTCTTCGATGCGGGTGGCGAGGATGATCTCTTTGATCTTGCGCTCGGCCCGGCGGTCACCGGACAGCAGGAAGTTCTTCATCACCTGTTGGGTGATGGTCGAGGCACCGCGCACATCGCGGCCACGGGATTTGACCGCATCCACCGCCGCCGCACCGATGCCGCGCAGGTCATAGCCTTCGTGGGTGTAAAAGTTCTTGTCTTCCGCCGAGATGAACGCCTGTTTCACCAGATCCGGGATGGTGTTGGCGGGCGCAAAAAGACGGCGCTCTTTGGCGAATTCATCGATCAAACGGCCTTGGCCCGAGTAAATCCGGCTGATCGTCGGCGGCGTATATTGCGCCAGCGACTCATGGCTGGGCAAATCCCGACCATACATCCAGAACACCGCCCCGATGGTCAAAGCCACCATGCCGACGCTCAGGGTCAGGGTGGTAAAAATCCCCCCGAAAAAGGACAGAACAAATCGAAACACGCGCGCGGACCACCATTGGCTAGGGACAGTTCCGAGCCTATACAGGATGCACTGGCTCGGGTCAAAACACATGGCCGCCAGCGAGGGCGAATGTTCGCCCATCGCCAAACCGGCCATATCATTCTATTTTACTTTCTGATCAAGGGCTTGAGCGCCGCATCCTGATCACGCCAGGCAACGATCGCATCCGCCATGGCGCTCACCATCGACGCGCGCCACACCGGATCGCGCAGATTGGTCAGATCCCGTTTCGAACTGAGGAACCCCACTTCGACCAGAACCGATGGAATATCCGCAGATTTCAAGACTGAAAACCCGGCCCGCCGCAGCGGTCGGCTGTTCATCGGCCCGCCCGCCGCACGCATGCCTTCGACCAAAGTCGCGGCCAAAGCATCCGAACGCGGCTCGGTCTCTTGGCGGGCAAGATCAAGCAAGATACCCGCCACCTGATCATCCGAGCCGGTCAAATCCGCACCCGCGATGATGTCGGACCGGTCATGACGCGCGGCAAGATGTTCGGTCGCCACGTCGCTGGCATCATCCGAAAGCGTATAGACCGTGGCCCCGCTTGCCCCGCCCTGCGACAAGCTGTCGGCGTGGAGTGAAATGAAAAGGTCCGCCTCGGCCTGATGGGCGATGGCCACCCGGTGCTCCAGCGCTACAAAGATATCATCGTCACGGGTCAGCAGCACATCCACGCCCTTGCGCCGCAGCGCATCGCGCAGATCGCGGGCGAAGTTCAGCATCAGGTCTTTTTCATCCAGCCCCTCGCGCTGCGCGCCGGGGTCAATGCCGCCGTGACCGGGGTCCAACACGATGGTAAAGCTGTCCTTATCCACCGCCGCTGGCTTTGGCGGGGCGGTGAGCGCGGTGGTCCAATCGGGATCCACGGGCACGCCCGCGGCCTTGGCAAAGACCTCCGCCGTGACGGTTTCCAACGTAATTTCAAGCCGCGCCTTACCGCTGCTTGCATCCACCGGCATGCCGATTTCTGCAGGGATCATCGGTTCGGCCAAATCCGCCACCAACCGCGACCACCCCGGCTGAAACGCGCCAAAGCGCAGGGCAGAGATGCGGCCCGGTTTCTTCAGCAGGTCGCCGCGTGCCACCTCAGACCAATCGGCCTCACGGAAATCGACGATCAGCCGGGCAGGATCATCCAACAGGAAAACCCGGAAAGGCACCCCTTGGCTCAGCGCCACGGTCAGGTCGGTTTTCCCAAACCAACCGTCTTTCACCGCGCTCTCCACCGGATCGACCCGCGCCAGCGCGGTCAACTCCTGCGCGGCTCCGGCCACCGGCACCGCACAAGCCAGCACCACTGCCAGTCCCTTAAGAATTGCCCGCATGATTGATCACCCTGCCCGTTTTCGCCCTTCTACCACCTGCCGCGCGTGCAAACCAGCGCTCAGCGTGTGGCCATAAAGGCTTTGAGCCGGGCGATGCCCTCTTCCATATCCGCGGTGCTGCGCGCATAGGAAAAGCGCAGAGTCTTATGTCCCCGCGCCGGGTCGAAATCGAGACCGGGGGTCACGGCGACGCCCGCCTTCTCCAGAATCTCAGCGGCGAAAGCCCGGCTGTCCTCGGTAAAGCGGGAGACATCTGCATATACATAAAACGCCCCATCGGGCGGCGCGATGTCGGTGAACCCAGCCTCTTTCAAACCGGTGATCATCAGGTCGCGGTTGCGGCGATAGACCGCCAGATTGGCCTGCAATTCATCATCGCAGTCCATCGCCGCCAGCGCCGCGATCTGGCTGGCATGGGGAGCGCAGATGAACATGTTCTGCGCGATCCGCTCAACCACGCGCACCTGATCTTCGGGGACCACCATCCAACCTACGCGCCAGCCGGTCATCGAGAAATACTTGGAGAAAGAATTGATCACATAGCAGTCGTCGGTGACCTCCAGCGCGGTCACGGCCTTCTTGTCATATTCAATGCCATGGTAAATCTCATCCGAGATGAAGGACATGTCATTGGCCACACAGGCATCCGTCAGCGCCGACAACGCGGGCCGATCCAGCATCGTGCCCGAGGGGTTGGCAGGTGAGGCCACCAGCAAGCCGCGCAGGTCTTGCCCCGCGAAATCCGCCGCCACGGGCTGGTAGCGGTTCTCCGGCGCGGCGGGCAGATCGACCGGCTGCATCCCCAAGGCGCGCAGGATCTGGCGGTAGCTGGGATAGCCCGGCGCGCCGATGCCCACTCTGTCACCGGAATCAAACAGCGCGGTAAAGGCCAGCAGAAACCCGCCTGAGGATCCGGGCGTGATCACCACCCGCGCCGGGTCCAGATCCACGTTGTACCATTCCCCATACATCTGTGCGATCCGTGCGCGCAGCGCGGGCAAGCCAAGCGCCACGGTATAGCCAAGCGCGCCTTCCCCCATGGCTTTTGTCAACGCCTCGGCCGCCCCTTTGGGTGCGCCTGTGCCGGGCTGGCCGACCTCCATATGAATGATGTGACGGCCGGCTTCTTCGGCGGCGCTGGCGGCCTGCATCACGTCCATCACGATAAAGGGATCAACGGCGGACCTGGTTGAATTGCGCATGGGCTTGCTCCTACTCTCGGCATATGCTTTCACCGCGCCTGATGCCGGGCGTCAACCCTTGGCCCCTATTTCGCAGACCTACCGAAAGGACCGCCCATGTTCGCCCGCCTCATCGCCCCTGCCTTTGCCAGCGCACTGGCTCTTGCCGCCCCCGCCGGGGCCATGGACCTGACAGAGCTGACCGACGCCGAGCGCGCACAGTTCCGCGCCGAAGTCCGCGCCTATCTGATGGAAAACCCCGAGGTGATCCTGCAAGCGGTTGAGCAGATGCAAAACCGTCAGGCCGAAGCGCAGATGCAGGCCGATTTTGATCTGGTCACCGCCAACGCAGATGAAATTTTCGACGACGGTTATTCCTGGGTCGGTGGCAACCCGGATGGCGACATCACGCTGGTCGAATTCCTCGACTACCGCTGCGGCTATTGCAAACGCGCCCATGGCGAAGTGGCCAAGCTACTGGAAACTGACGGTAATATCAAATTGATCGTCAAAGAATTCCCAATCCTTGGCGATCAATCCATGCTGGCCTCGCGCTTTGCCGTGGCGACCAAACAGGTCGCGGGCGGCGATGCCTACAAGCAATTGAACGACGCTCTGATGGCCTTCAACGGTGAGGTCTCCCTGCCCGCGCTGCGCCGCTTGGGCGAAAGCTTTGATCTAGATGTCCCGGCGATTGAAGCCAAGATGGACAGCGATGAAGTCATACAGGAAATCACCCAGACCCGCGCGTTGGCGCAAAAGCTGCAGATCACCGGCACCCCCACCTTTGTCATGCAAGATGAAATGCTACGCGGCTACCTGCCCTACGATCAGATGATGGCGCTGGTGGACGAAAAACGCGGCTAAAAATGCGCGCCCCGGCAGCCATAGCAGCTCTTGCGCTGGCCCTGCCTGCCGGGGCGGGTGATCTTCAAACGCTCGACCCCACCGCGCGTGCCGCCTTTGACAGTGAATTGCGCGCGGCGATTTTGGCGAATGGCGATGTCATCGCCAAAGCCTTGGCAGCGCCACAGCCCGCGCAATCCGAAATGCGGCAATATATTCAAGACGACCTAACCCTGCTCGAACGCCTCGCCCCCGAGCTTCTGGCAGGCCACGCCGTGGCGCTCTTCACCGCGCAAGACTGCGATACCTGCAATACCGCCGTCAAAGAATTAACCGAAATTACAAAGCGCTACGGGCTGACATTCATTCAACACGAACTGCACATGCCCCAGGCCGCCCGCTGGGCCGCCGCCCTAGGGCTCGACGCCGCCCCCTTCTACGTACTGCCTGAGATGGTGCTCAACGGCCACATGCCGCCCGTGGTCCTAGAGAAATACCTCACCCCCAACCACATTAACCTTCACCACCAACCTGCTGATTAAGAACAGCTTCCAAACAGCCAAAAAGCACGCGCCCCTCCCGGTTCACGCGCCCCCCATCATCTTCATCCTTTTAAAAATACCGCAGCGCACCCTGTCCGCCGCCACCCGGCCAGCGGCCCAGCCACTACCCTATTCCGCCGCTTTCACCGCTTCAGCCTCAATCTGCGCCGCGCGTTCCTCGACCTGCTCGACGATATGCTCGATCATGCCCTCATTCCCAAGCTTATGGCTCTGCTTCCCCGCGAGATAGACCATGCCAGACCCGGCCCCACCGCCGGTGAAACCCACATCGGTCATCAGCGCCTCACCGGGGCCATTCACCACACAGCCAATGATGCTGAGGCTCATTGGCGTCTTGATATGCTCCAGCCGTTTTTCCAAAGCCTCGACAGTCTTGATCACGTCAAACCCTTGCCGCGCGCAGGAGGGGCAAGAGATGATGTTCACACCGCGATGCCGCAGGCCAAGGGACTTGAGAATTTCGTAGCCGACTTTCACCTCTTCGACAGGATCGGCAGAGAGCGAAACGCGGATGGTGTCGCCGATGCCGCTCCACAGCAGATTGCCCAGACCGATGGCCGATTTGATCGTTCCTGACATCAAGCCGCCCGCCTCGGTAATGCCAAGGTGGATGGGGGCGTCGGTAGCATCAGCAAGCTGTTGGTACGCGGCAGCAGCCATAAAAACATCGGACGCTTTGCAGGAAATCTTGAACTCGTGGAAATCGTTGTCCTGCAAAATTTTGATATGATCCAACCCGCTTTCCACCATCGCATCGGGGCAAGGTTCGCCGTATTTCTCCAGCAAATGCCGCTCCAGCGAGCCTGCATTCACGCCGATCCGAATGGAGCAATTATGGTCCCGCGCGGCCTTGATGACCTCGCGCACGCGCTTTTCGTCACCGATGTTGCCGGGGTTGATGCGCAGGCAGGCGGCACCGGCCTCGGCGGCCTCGATCCCGCGTTTGTAATGGAAATGAATGTCCGCCACGATGGGCACAGACACCTCGCGCACGATCTCATGCAGCGCCTTGGAGGACGCCTCATCCGGAACCGAGACACGCACGATATCCGCGCCCGCATCGGCGGCGGCCTGCACCTGTTGGATGGTAGCGGCCACATCAGTGGTCAGCGTATTCGTCATGGTCTGCACGGTGATCGGTGCATCACCGCCCACTGGCACATTCCCCACCATGATCTGCCGGGACTTGCGACGCGGAATATCGCGCCAAGGGCGAATGGAATGAAGCGACATGAAGACACCTTTCGCGGGATCAGGGGCTATGGCCCCTACCTATTCAGCCGGGGCATCATGTGCAATGGGAAGCGACGGCCCGCGCGCTTAGCTGCCCTGACAGGGCATCGCCGCCAGCGCGGAAGGGTCAAGCGAGCCTTCCAGATCGGCGAACATCCGGCTCAGCGATTGCTCTGCCTTTGGGTCAACTGGCTGATAAAGTTCGGCCAGCGCCTGCGCGTGGAGCGGCACATTCGAAGTGACAGCACCACGCGGCCCGACAGGGCCGAAACATCCGTCTGCCATCGCGAAATAAAGCGCACCGGATTCTCCCGTCCGCAGGGAGGGCGGCTCTTCGGTGACAGGGACATCCCATGTGTCGCCCTTGTTCATCACGCCTTCGAAAATCACCGTGCCATCGGCGGCGCGCACCCGCACCCATGAGGGATAGGCCGCGACCATGCGCACCTTGTCGCCTAAAGGCTCAACCACCTGCGGTTTGGGCAGATCGGTCTCGGCATTGGCAAGCATCAGGGCTTCGTCGATGGCAGCGTCGATCGTGCCATTCTCGGCCACGGCGGTGCTTGGCTCTGCCGTGGCGGGGCGGTCGGGGGTCGGGAAATTGCTGACGGAGCGCGGATCAATGGAGGCAATGGGCGCATCACGCGCCACCAACACCGGCACATCCAAAGCCTGCGGGCGATAAAGCCGGTCGAGCGCATCAGCGCGCGGGCTTTCCACGCTTTGGGGCGCAGCGGAATCGTCTTCCGCGTCTGGTGCGCGGGCCAGTGCCCCGTCCAGCGGATCAAGGTCGGACAGCACAATCGGGGTCTGATCCACCGGCGCCACCTGCACGCGCTGCACCTCTTTCAGGACGGTCCAGCCGCCAAAGCCGATAGCAGAGATCAGCGCGATCAGCACCAGCGAAGAGCCGACAGCACCCGGCTCAATCCGGCTGAGCAGCCCATCACCCGTGGGCACGAAAGGCGTATTGGGGCGGGCGAAAAGATCGTCTTCTTTCGGGGTCTTACGTCGTTCTTCGAAACTGGGCTTTTTAACCACCGAGGCCTCGGCGGACATGCCATGCGCCACAGCGAAACCAGATTCCTTGCAGAATGCGGCAAAGGCCTGATCGGGGTCCATGTTGAGGTAGCGTGCGTAGGAGCGCACGTAGCCCGCGATGAAACCGGGCGTGTCGAATGCACCCGGGTCGCAATTCTCAATCGCCGCGATATAGGAGGCTTTGATGCGCAATTCGCGCTGCACGTCGAGCAGGGATTTACCGAGCGTGGCGCGTTCACCGCGCATGACATCCCCCAACCGCAATTCGAATGCATCGAACCCTTTGGGTTCGACTGTTTCGTCCTCAGCGGTTCTGGAGGCCCATCGCCCGATCATCAATATGCCCTGTCCCTGTTAGCCTGTAGCTTTGATCCAAACACGCCCCAACGATTCGGATGTAGCCTTTTCTTGACAAAAGGCTACCACAAGACAACGCAAAACACGAATAGCGCTGCGTTAGCCCGCAGCTTCGGCACGATTCAGCGCACAATGAGACCAGAGCGTGTCCATCCCGCGAACAAGCGCGTCCATTTCCTTGGGCCCATGCACCGGCGACGGCGTGAAGCGCAGCCGCTCTGTACCGCGTGGCACGGTGGGGAAGTTGATGGGCTGGACATAGATGCCGTGATCTTCAAGCAGCATGTCCGACAGCAGCTTGGTATGGACCGGGTTGCCCACCATGACGGGCACGATATGGCTGCCGTGGTCGATGATCGGCAATCCCAGTCCCTTGAGCCGCAGTTTCAGCGCCTTGGCCTGCTGCTGGTGCTTTTCGCGCAGTTCGGGCGCGCGTTTGAGATAGGCAACCGAAGCCGCCGCCCCCGCCGCCACGGCGGGCGGCAGCGAAGTGGTAAAGATGAAGCCCGGCGCATAGGAGCGGATCGCGTCGCACATCTTGGCCGAGGCCGCGATATAGCCGCCCATCACGCCGTAGGCCTTGGCCAGCGTGCCGTTGATGATGTCGAGCCGGTGCATCAGGCGGTCACGCTCTGCCACCCCTGCCCCGCGCGGGCCGTACATGCCCACGGCGTGCACTTCGTCGATATAGGTCAGCGCGCCGAACTCATCGGCCAGATCGCAAATTTCTTCGATGGGGCCGAAATCACCGTCCATGGAATAGATCGATTCAAATGCAATAAGCTTGGGCGCGGCGGGGTCATCGGCCTCCATCAACTCGCGCAGATGGCCCAGATCGTTATGGCGGAAGATACGCTTGGCCCCGCCATTGCGGCGCACCCCTTCGATCATGGAGGCATGGTTCAGCGCGTCGGAATAGATGATCAGCCCCGGAAACAGCTTGGGCAGCGTGGAAAGCGTGGCATCGTTGGCGATATAGGCCGAGGTGAACAGCAGCGCCGCTTCCTTGCCATGCAGATCGGCCAGTTCGGCCTCAAGCTGTTTGTGGTAAACCGTTGTGCCAGAAATATTGCGCGTGCCGCCAGAGCCTGCCCCGGTCGCGCGCAGGGCCTCTTCCATTGCTTCGATCACAACGGGGTTTTGCCCCATGCCAAGGTAGTCGTTGCCGCACCAAACGGTGATATCTTGCTGCGATCCGTCGGGCTTGGTCCAGACCGCATGGGGGAACTGGCCGTTGCGACGCTCGATGTCGATGAAGGTCCGGTAGCGGCCTTCGTCATGCAGGCGCGCAATCGCCGCGTCGAGCTTCTCGTTATAGTCCATTGCGCGTCTCCATCTTTTGGCGCGAACAGGAAGGGCCCCTTCCATATTCAGCTTTTAGAATGATTACAGATGCAAGGCCGAAGCTTCAATCTCTTATCCAGAACCCGTTGCGGGACGAACTGTCGCAGGTAGGAGCGCGCATTTAGGCACAGTTTCGATTGTCTGCTTGTGTTTTCGGGCGCTTTCCTGTCTTCAACAGGAAACCCAGAAAGGGGCCTTAATTTGCGCGCCGTTCCTCACCCCCAGCAGGACCAACGCCTGCGGACACTCTATAATTATGAGATCCTCGACACCCCGCGCGAGGCGGAGTTCGACGAAATCGTCGAGCTGGCAGCCGAGATCTGTGAGGCGCCCATTTCGGTGATCAACCTGATCGACAAGGACCGCCAGTGGTTCAAAGCCGAGGTTGGGCTGAACGCGCGCGAGACGCCGCTTGAGACCTCGCTGTGCTCTCATGCGATTCTGGAAGACCCTTTCGTTGAGATTCCCGACACGCTCAAAGACCCGCGGATGGCGGACAACCCGCTGTGCACCGCGGGTGACGGGCTGCGCTTTTACGCGGGCGCCCTGCTGGTGGCGTCGGACGGGATGCCGCTTGGCACGCTGTGCATCCTTGATAACAAACCGCGACAGCTGACCGCGCTGCAACGCAAGGCCATGTCCGTGCTGTCCCGTCAGGTGATGAAACAGCTAGATCTTCGCATTGCCCTGCGCCAGCAAGAAGTGCTGATGAGCGAGGCCGACCACCGGGTGAAGAACTCGCTCCAGACTCTTTCGGCCATGGTCCGGCTGCACAGCCGCCACTTGGACGACGAGACCACGGTCGATGTGCTTGACGGTATCCAACGCCGCGTCAACGCCATGGCAACGCTGCACGGTGAACTGCAATCCGTGCGCGGCCGCGATGAGGTCGATGCACATAAATACCTCGACAAGGTCGTGGGGCTTCTGCGCGAAACCGCGCCGGGCCATGTGAAAATCGACTACAGATCAGACCCCGTCACCCTGCGCTCGACCGCGGCGTCTTCCATGGCGCTGATCATAAGCGAGTTCGCGGCCAATTCGATCAAACACGCCTTCCCCGACGCCACGCCCGGCAACATCGAGATTGACCTGAGCCTGCGCGACGGGCATTTTATTCTGTCTTGCAAAGATGACGGCATCGGCGCGGAAAACGTAGGCAAGCGGCGGGCCGACAGCATCGGGCAAACCTTGATGGCGGCGGCGGCCTCGCAGTTGAATGCGCAGGTGGATCACCGTCTCACGCCCGAGGGCAGCCGCCTCTCGCTCACGTTCTGAACACTGGCCCAGCGGCCACTGGACACGCCCTGCCCGCCTGATACCTTCGCGCCAAACTCACAAGCGCAAGGAATTTAAGCCATGTCCCTCGACGATGTTCTCGCCCGGATCGACGACGATCTGCCCGCCGCCACTGACCGTCTGCTAGAACTGCTGCGCATCCCGTCGATCTCAACCGATCCGGCCTATAAGGCCGATTGCGACCGCGCCGCCGATTGGCTGGTGGCTGACCTTAAATCGATGGGAGTAGAGGCCGAAAAGCGCGCCACGCCGGGCCATCCGATGGTTGTGGGCCATGTAGGCGAAGGCAAGCCGCATCTGCTGTTCTACGGCCACTATGATGTGCAGCCGGTCGACCCGCTGAACCTTTGGGACCGCGACCCCTTCGATCCGGCGGTAGAGGACACCGACAAGGGTCGCGTGATCCGGGGCCGTGGGGCCGCTGACGACAAGGGCCAGTTGATGACCATCATCGAGGCCTTGCGCGCATGGAAAGAAGTGAAAGGCGACTGGCCGTGTCGCATCACCTTCTTCCTCGAAGGCGAAGAGGAATCCGGCTCGCCGTCGCTTGTCCCCTTCATGGAGGAAAACGCCGAGGAGTTGAAAGCCGATGTCGCGATGATCTGCGACACCGGGCTGTTTGAGAGCAAGACCCCCGCCATCGTCACCATGCTGCGTGGGCTTCTGGGCGAAGAGCTGACCGTCACCGCCCCCTCCAAAGACCTGCATTCGGGCATGTACGGCGGCATTTCGATGAACCCGATCCGTGCGCTCAGCAAAGTGATCGCGTCGCTGCATGACGACGAAGGCCGCATCACCATCCCCGGCTTCTATGACGGCGTGCCGGACCTGCCCGAGGATCTGGAAGCGCAGTGGCAGGGGCTGGCCTTTGACCATGCCGCCTTCCTCGGCGACGTGGGTCTCAGCAAACCCGCAGGCGAACAGGACCGCACCCCGCTTGAGATGATCTGGTCGCGCCCGACTTGTGAGGTTAATGGCATCTGGGGCGGCTATACTGGCGATGGATTCAAAACGGTCCTACCGTCCGAGGCGCACGCCAAGATCAGCTTACGTCTTGTCGGCACGCAAGACCCGCTCGCCATTCGCGAGAACTTCCGCAAGATGGTCACAGAGATGCTGCCCGAGGATTGCACCGTCGACTTCTCAGGCCACGGCGCCAGCCAAGCATCAGGTGTAGAAATTGGCCATCCGATGTTCGAACCCGCCCGCCAAGCGCTCAGCGATGAGTGGCAGGTGCCTGCGGCCTATATCGGCTGTGGCGGCTCAATCCCGATTGCGGGGCATTTTCAAAAGATCCTAGGGACAGAGCCGATGCTGGTCGGGTTTGGCAAAGACGACGATCAAATCCACTCACCGAATGAAAAGTACGACATGGAAAGCTTTCACAAAGGCATCCGGTCTTGGGCCCGCATCCTTGATGCGCTGACCTAAGCCATCTGGCGATCGGGTCTGCCCGGTCGCCAATTGCACCCCACTTGCGATCGGGCCTGCCCGGTCGCCAATATGCCGCCTTGGGCGATGCGAACCTACGGCGCGCGCCATCCGTGCGACCGCTTTGGCCGCAGTGTATGTCTACTATAACGAAGGGGATAAAGTGGCGCGGTTGACGGGGCTCGAACCCGCGACCCCCGGCGTGACAGGCCGGTACTCTAACCAACTGAGCTACAACCGCGCGATGTGGGCGGAATAGGCCAAGGGGCGCGGGCCGTCAAGCGCATTCGCCCGAGAAAATGCGCTTTGGGAAAAGAAGTTTCGCGCGGTATTTTATGGGGCTGGAAACGAAAAAAGGGACCTCGAAGAGGTCCCCTTTTCAGGCAGCGGTGGCGCGGTTGACGGGGCTCGAACCCGCGACCCCCGGCGTGACAGGCCGGTACTCTAACCAACTGAGCTACAACCGCCCGCTGCACTCTCCAGGTCGCCCCGGAGCGTTTGGGTGTTCTATGGTGAGGGCGCTCTGCCGTCAAGCGCGGTTTGTGCGAAAATATGAAAATTTCGCAAGTTGTTCTTGGGGCGTTTGGGGGGCCGGTTTCGCGGCTTCAGAACCCGCGATGTTCGCCGAGGGTTCGGGGCGCTTTGATCGGATTGGTCGCTGGTGTTCAGAGGGTCGGGCAGCGGAATGGCATAGCTTTCTTAGCCAGCCATCTGAGGCTCACAAGGGCTGGGCATGCGGGCCGGACCAAGACGCTGCGCAAGCTGCACAGGCAATTCTTCTTGGTGGCCGATAGGACATCGCTTAACGGGAGGGGAGTGTTGGGCCGTAAAAGCCTCGAACTCCCGACCCAGACTGACCGCGGAGCGGACGGGCGTCGGTCGGGCCTACCACTGCGGCAGTCGATCACAACAAACAAATACGTGGGGGAGGTGGTGGGTCGTGAGAGGCTCGAACTCCCGACATCTTCGGTGTAAACGAAGCGCTCTACCAACTGAGCTAACGACCCGACTTGGACCTCATAGCGCAAGGTGGGGGCGGGCTTCAAGCCTATAATGTCAGCCTTTTTTGCTCACCATCCTCAAGCCGAAACACCACCCCCTGCCCGCCTTGCATATCCCGCAGCACGCTTGGCGCGTGGTCCAGTAAAATAAGGCGTAGCATGCGCGATGTGATGCCATGTGTCACCAGCACATGAGGCCCGGTCAGACTGTCGAGAAAGCTGCGGCAGCGCTCATAAAGCGCCGCGAATCCCTCGCCATCGGGGGCATGTTCGTAAAGATCATAGGAATCACGCGCGTCTGGGGTTTGCCGCAACAATGTATCGCGCGACTTGCCTGCCCATGCGCCGATGCCGATCTCACCCAGTCGCGGGTCCGTCGCGACCGTCATTCCCAGCCCCGCCAGCGCAAGTTCCGCCGTTGCCACCGCCCGCCCCTGCGGACTGCTGAGCGCAGAAAATCCCGCCAGATCGCAGCGCTTGAGAATCGCATTCTGTGCGGCGGCCTGCGCACGGCCCGTGTCGGTCAGCGGAGAATCGAAATGCCCTTGCAGCCGGTTGGCGAGGTTCCATTCCGTCTCACCATGACGCAGGATATAGAGTGTCGGGTAGCGGCTCATGCAGGGGATTCCAGAACGCTTTCCATCCCGTTCTCCAGCAGATAGACGCAGCCCTGCCTGTTACTCAGCCCCCCCGCTGCGGCCAGATCAAGGCCGCGCACCTCCGCCCGGAGCACCTGCCCCCAGAGCCCATGGGCAACCAGCACCGTGGGCGCGGTCAGGCTATCGAGCAGCGCGCGAATCCGCCCGCGAAACGCCGGCAGCCCCTCCCCGCCCGGCGCGGCGGCGTAGATGTCCAGCGGCGCTGGACGACGCGCGGCGAGATCGGGGTTGGCGGCAAGAATCTCATCGCGAGTGAGCCCCTGCCACCCGCCTGCATGGATCTCCATCAGACGCGCATCTGTTTGAAAAGACGCCCCATCCAGTGCAATCTGCGCAGTCTGCTGCGCACGGCCAAGCGGAGAGACGAGGATATCGGGCTTTTGCGCAAGCACCTCCGGCATCACCTGCGCCTGCTGCGCGGCCTCGGCGATGCCCTGATCGGTCAGCGGTGAATCGAGATGCCCCTGCAATCGAAACGCGCGATTCCACTCGGTCTGCCCGTGTCGCAGGAACCAGATTTTGGGATGTGCCGACATGCTCTCTCCGCCGTGTTGTCCGTGGTATGGCCATTGATTGGATAAGGACCACCGCAGGACGGGGAAGGCAAGCCTGCCCGGTGGCTGGGATCATGCGCAGATGAGCCAGAGTGCCGTCTCGCGGGCAACCGATTGGATTCATTGAAAACGTAGGAAAATGGTGGGTGATAAGAGATTTGAACTCCTGACATCTTCGATGTGAACGAAGCGCTCTACCACTGAGCTAATCACCCTTGCGGGGCAAGTAGCCAATTGCGGCGGAGCTTGCAAGAGGGTTTGGCGCAAAAATCGGCAGCGGTTTCGGGGAGGCCTGCACCCTTCCCCAATGAAAAACGCGCGCCTCGAAAGGCGCGCGTTGAGGTCTTAGTCCTCGGTCGCAGTATTAATGCGTGGTGGTCGCGTCCACGCCAGCGGAGCGGGCTTTCATCGCGGCAGCTTCGGCGGCTTCTTGAGCGGCCTCGTCCCAGTCAATTGCCTTCGGCTTGCTGACCAGCGCATGTTCCAACACTTCGGAGACATGGTTCACCGGAATGATGGTCAGCCCTTCTTTGACGTTGCCCGGAATATCCGGCAGGTCTTTCTCATTCTCCTGCGGGATCAGCACGGTGGTGATACCGCCGCGCAGGGCCGCGAGGAGCTTTTCCTTCAGGCCGCCGATTGGCATCGCGTTACCACGCAGAGAGACCTCGCCTGTCATGGCGATGTCGCGCCGCACGGGGATCTGCGTCAGCACCGACACGATCGAAGTCACCATCGCCAGCCCGGCCGAGGGGCCGTCTTTGGGCGTGGCACCGTCGGGGACGTGCACGTGAATATCCAGCGTGTCGAACTTCGGCGGCTTGATCCCGATCTGCGGAGAGATCGAACGGACGTAAGAGCTCGCCGCGTCGATGCTTTCCTTCATCACATCGCCAAGCTTGCCGGTGGTCTTCATCCGGCCCTTGCCCGGCAAACGCAGAGCTTCGATCTGCAACAACTCACCGCCCACGGAAGTATAGGCCAGCCCGGTGACGACACCGATCTGGTCTTTCTCTTCGGCCAAACCGAAGCGATGCTTGCGCACGCCAAGGAAGTCTTCGAGGTTGTCGCCGGTCACGGTGACGCTCTCAGCTTCCTTTTTCACGATCTTGGTCAACGACTTACGTGCCACCTTGGCGATCTCGCGCTCAAGGTTCCGCACGCCAGCCTCGCGGGTGTAGTAGCGGATCATGCCAGTCAGAGCGGAGTCCTCGATCTCGAACTCCTTCTTCTTCAGACCGTGGTTCTTAACCTGTTTGGCCACCAGATGCTGCTTGGCGATCTCGCGCTTCTCGTCCTCGGTGTAGCCGGAAAGCGGGATGATCTCCATCCGGTCCAGAAGCGGCCCGGGCATGTTGTAGCTGTTCGATGTGGTCAGGAACATCACGTTCGAGAGGTCATATTCCACCTCCAAGTAGTGGTCGACGAAGGTGCCGTTCTGTTCCGGATCAAGCACTTCGAGCATGGCCGACGCCGGATCGCCACGGAAGTCCTGCCCCATCTTGTCGATTTCATCGAGCAGGATGAGCGGGTTCGTGGTTTTCGCTTTTTTCAGCGCCTGAATGATCTTGCCGGGCATGGAGCCGATGTAGGTCCGACGGTGGCCGCGGATCTCGGACTCGTCACGCACACCACCCAGCGAGATGCGAATGAATTCGCGCCCCGTGGCCTTGGCGACCGACTTACCCAAAGATGTCTTGCCGACGCCCGGAGGGCCGACGAGGCACATGATCGGGCCTTTCATTTTGGACGAACGCTGCTGCACGGCAAGGTATTCGACGATGCGTTCCTTGACCTTATCCAGGCCATAGTGATCGTCATCCAGCACCTTTTGCGCACGGCTGAGGTCTTTCTTGACGCGCGATTTCACGCCCCATGGGATCGACAGCATCCAATCAAGATAGTTGCGCACCACGGTGGCTTCGGCAGACATCGGGCTCATGTTCTTGAGCTTTTTGATCTCGGCATCGGCCTTTTCGCGGGCTTCCTTGCTCAGCTTGGTCTCGGCCACGCGGGCTTCGAGTTCGGCCACTTCGTTCTTGCCGTCTTCGCCATCGCCGAGTTCCTGCTGAATGGCCTTCATTTGCTCATTCAGATAGTACTCGCGCTGCGTGCGCTCCATCTGGGATTTGACGCGGGTCTTGATCTTTTTCTCGACCTGCAGCACGGACATTTCGCCCTGCATCAGCCCGTAAACTTTCTCAAGCCGCTCAGAAATGCTCAGCGTTTCCAGCAGGTCCTGCTTTTGCTCGACTTCGATGCCGAGGTGCCCGGCCACGAGGTCGGCCAGACGTGCAGGTTCGGCGCTTTCGCCAACGGCGGCGAGCGCTTCTTCGGGGACGTTCTTCTTGACCTTGGCGTAGCGCTCGAACTCATCCGCCACAGTGCGCAGCAGCGCCTGTGTGGTGGCCGCATCGCCCGGCATCTCTGTCAGATACTCGGCGCGGGCCTCGAAGAAATTGTCGTTTTCAAGGTATTCGGTGATGCGCACCCGCGCTTGACCTTCGACCAGCACTTTGACGGTGCCATCGGGCAGTTTCAGCAGTTGCAGCACATTGGCCAACACACCGGCCTTGTAGATGCCAGCAGTGTCGGGATCATCCTCGGCGGGGTCGATCTGGCTCGACAGCAGGATTTGTTTGTCGTCTGCCATCACCTCTTCAAGGGCGCGGACGGATTTTTCGCGGCCAACGAAAAGCGGCACGATCATGTGGGGAAACACGACGATGTCGCGCAGCGGAAGCACCGGGTAGGATGCGTTCAGTGGCTCTAACATGCTCAATTCCTTATCTTAGCAAGACATCCGGGCCCCTGTCATAGGCGGCCTCTGACATCCCCTTTTCTGGACAGGACATGTGTGCATCCCATCCGCCTGTTTCAATCCCTTGCGGGGTATTAGGCCGCCATCATCGCGCTTCGGCGGGGTGGAGGCAAGCGCGCGTTGGGTTGATTTCGCCCCAATTCCGCGCGCCGTGGCCCGGGGCGCCGCATGGGCGCCCCGTAATTGATCCCGTAATTGATCAGGCGTCGGCCTGTTCCAGTGTCGGATAATCGGTAAAGCCTTCGCGCCCGCCCCCGTAGTAGGTATCGGTATCGCCCTCGTTCAGCGGCCCGTTCATCTGCCAACGGCGCGGCAGATCGGGGTTGGCGATGAAGGGGCGGCCCACGGCGATCAGATCGGCCTTGTCATTGCCCACGGCCTCAATCGCCATCTCACGGTCATAACCGTTGTTGGCCATATAGGGCCCCTCAAAGAGCGCGCGCAGGGCGGCGATGCTTTCGCCTTCGTCAAGCTCACGCGAGCCGCCCGTCGCACCTTCGACGAGGTGCAGATAAGAGAGGTTGTAGCGGTTCAGCCCTTTGACGACATATTCAAACGTCTCCTGCGGGTTGGCGTCTTCGATCCCATTGGCGGGCGAGAAGGGCGAGAGCCGCAGGCCGACACGTTCACCGCCCCAGACCTTTGTCACAGCATCCAGCACTTCGAACAGCAACCGCGCGCGGTTTTCCAGACTGCCGCCATAGGCGTCATCGCGTTTGTTGCTTCCGGTTTTCAGGAATTGGTCCAGCAGATAGCCATTGGCCCCATGCACCTCGACCCCGTCGAAACCGGCCTTTTTGGCCATTTCGGCGGCATGGGCGTAGTCCGCGACCAGACGCGGCATCTCATCCAAATCCAGCGCGCGCGGCTCTGAAGTATCCTCAAACCCGTTGGCGGTAAAGGTTTTTACCCCCGCCGCGATGGCCGAGGGTGCGACAGGCTTGCCGCCCTCGGGCTGCAGGGAGGTATGGCTGATCCGGCCCACGTGCCACAGTTGGATCACGATGCGCCCACCTTCGGAATGCACCGCATCGGTCACTTTGCGCCATGCGGCGACTTGGCCTTCGGTATGGATGCCGGGGGTTTGGAAGTACCCTTTGCCCTCGGGGCTGATCTGTGTGGCTTCGGTGATGATGATGCCCGCTCCCGCGCGCTGGCGGTAATACTCGACATGCATGTCCGAGACTTCGCCAGTCTCGTTATCTGCACGGTTGCGGGTCAGCGGGGCCATCACCAGACGGTTGTCGGCCACAATCTCACCGGCGGTGAAGGGGGTAAATAGCTTCTCGGTCATATTCGGGCCTTTCCTTGCAATAGACTGTGCAAGGGCACCTAAGACCCTGCCGCAATGCAGCAAGGACCGTCAGCACAATTTCGCGTGAGAATACGCCGCCGCCCTGCCCTTAAAGCGGGTCGATATCGCCCTGCTCGCGCCCTGCGTGGAAGTCTGCCTGCCACTGGGTAAACCGCCCCGCCGCGATGGCCTCGCGCATGCCCGCCATGATGTCTTGGTAGTATTGCAGGTTGTGCCATGTCAGCAGCATCGACGAGATGATCTCTTGGCTGCGGAAAACATGGTGCAGATAGGCGCGAGAGTAGTTCTGACAGGCCGGACAGCTGCAATTTTCATCGAGAGGGCGCGGATCGTCCATGTGCCGCGCGTTCTTGATGTTGAGCACGCCCATCCGGGTGAACACCTGCCCCGTCCGGCCCGACCGGCTGGGCAACACGCAGTCCATCATATCAATGCCCCGCGCCACGGCGCCCACGATATCGTCAGGCTTGCCCACGCCCATCAGGTAACGCGGTTTGTCTTCGGGCAGCATGTCGGTGGCGAAATCGAGCGTAGAGAACATCGCCTGCTGCCCCTCCCCCACGGCCAGACCGCCGACGGCATAGCCGTCAAAACCGATCTCGCGCAGCGCCTCGGCGCTCTCTTGGCGAAAGTCTTGCTCAAGCCCGCCCTGCTGGATGCCGAAAAGCATGTGATCGGGCCGATCTCCAAAAGCCTCCCGGCTGCGCTTGGCCCAACGCATCGACAGGCGCATGCTTTCGGCAATGCGGTCGCGGTCGGCGGGCAGCGCGGGGCATTCGTCGAAACACATGACGATGTCGGAGCCAAGCAGTTCCTGAATCTCCATCGAACGTTCCGGCGTGATTTCATGTTTTGAGCCGTCGATATGGCTTTTGAAGGTCACGCCACGCTCGGTCAGCTTGCGCAGCCCGGCAAGGCTCATCACTTGAAAGCCGCCACTGTCCGTCAGGATCGGCCTGTCCCAGTTCATGAATTTATGCAGCCCGCCCAAGGCGGCCACACGTTCCGCCGTGGGGCGCAGCATCAGATGGTAGGTGTTGCCCAGCAGGATATCTGCGCCCGTCGAGGCCACGCTTTCGGGCATCATCGCCTTGACCGTCGCCGCCGTGCCCACGGGCATGAAGGCGGGCGTGCGGATCTCGCCGCGCGGGGTCTGGATCACGCCGCTGCGTGCCTTGCCGTCCTGCGCGTGTTTGGTAAATCCGGTGCTGGTCATACTCTGGCCCTCTCTGGCTGCGACTGGCGCGATAAACCAGTGGCGAGAAACATGCAATAAAGGTAAAATAGCGAGGATTGCGTAAAAATGATATCATTCAAAGGATTACGGCCTTGCCCCTCGAAGACATGCTGATCGGCCTTTTGGAGAATAACCTCGCTTGGCTTTTGCTTGCCCTGCTGGTCGTGATCCTTATCCTGAAATCGGTCAAGATCGTCCCGCAATCCGAACAGCATGTGATTGAACGCTTTGGCCGTCTGCGTGCGGTCTTGGGGCCGGGGATCAATATGATCGTGCCGTTTATCGATCATGTGGCGCATAAAATCTCGATCCTAGAGCGGCAGTTGCCTACCGCCAGCCAAGACGCCATCACCCGCGACAACGTGCTGGTGCAGGTCGATACCTCGGTGTTTTACCGCATCACCGAGCCGGAAAAGACCGTTTACCGCATCCGCAACGTGGACAGCGCAATCTCAACCACCGTGGCGGGGATCGTCCGGGCCGAGATCGGCAAGATGGACCTCGACGAGGTGCAAGCCAACCGCAGCCAGTTGATCACCACGATAAAAGCCAGCGTCGAAGATGCCGTGGACAGTTGGGGCATCGAAGTGACCCGAGCCGAAATACTGGACGTGAACCTAGATGCCGCCACCCGCGCCGCCATGATGCAACAGCTCAACGCCGAACGCGCCCGCCGCGCACAGGTGACAGAGGCCGAGGGCAAGAAACGCGCCGTGGAACTGGCCGCCGAGGCCGAGCTTTACGCATCTGAGCAGACCGCCAAGGCGCGGCGCATTCTGGCCGATGCCGAAGCCTATGCCACCCAAGTCGTCGCCACGGCGATCAACGAAAACGGGCTCGACGCCGCGCATTACCAAATCGCGCTGAAACAGGTCGATGCGCTGAATGCCATGGGCAAGGGCGCGGGCAGTCAGACCATCCTTGTCCCCGCGCAGGCGTTAGAGGCCTTTGGCGATGCTTTCAAACTGCTCAGAGGGAAAGGCTGATGGCGGCTTGGCTGGCACTCTGGTGGGTCTGGGTCTGCGCGGCCTTGGCCCTTGGGGTGATTGAGCTTTTGCTGCCCGGTTCGATCTTCCTTGGCTTCGCGCTCGGCGCGCTTGGCATGGCGGTGGTGGTTGCATTTTGGGCACCGGCCAATGTGGCCTTGATGCTGGCAATCTTTGCGGTTCTGTCGCTCATCGCTTGGCTGGTTCTGCGGGCGGTTTTCAAACGGCAGTCCAGCGGCGCGCGGATCGTCACCCGTGACATCAACGAAAACTAAACGCCCGCAAATGGCATGAACAAGCGTGGCGCAGCCTTGAATTGCCCGAACCCCCGCTACATTGCGCTATCCATGCAGCGGCTTGCCCTACTCTCACGCGCTTTCGCGTCTGTAATTCCTCGTTTTCTGGGGGCCTTTGTGCTGGCGCTGGCAATGCTCGCTGCCGCCGCCTCCGGACAGGCGCAAGAGGCATGGTTTGAAACGACCGAGCTGAACCCCGGCCTGCCGCCCCCGCCCGAGACACTGGACCGGGGCACGCCGATGGCCGCGCTGGAAAGCTTCATTTACCTGACGGACAATGGCCACTACTCCGACGCGGCGCATATCCTTGACTTGTCGGACCTGCCCCAAGCCGATCAGGCCGTCATCGGGACTGAACGCGCCTTTCAGCTTTCGGTCTTGATGGAGCGCAAGGTCGTCGTGCCATGGCGCAAACTGGCGGACCGGCCCGACGGTTGGCTCTCTGGCTCGGCCGAGGATAACGACACCGGGCGCGTGCGCCGCTCGCTGCTGATCGACCGGTTAGAGCTGGGCGGCCATGATGTGCCTTTGCGGCTCAACCGGATCAAACCCGGAGAGGACGCCGAGCCCGTCTGGGTCTTCTCGCGCCAGAGCATTGACAACATTCCCCATCTTCACGCGCAATACGGGCCGACGGAGCTTGAGACGATGTTGCCCGACTGGCTGCGCATCCGCGCCTTTTGGGGCATGTATCTTTGGGAAGTGCTGTTTTTGCCCCTGCTCGTGGTGGGGGCCCTGATGGCTGGCTGGTTCGCCTTTGGCATCATGCGCCGTCTGGGCGAAGTGGCCAAACGGCGCTGGATGCGCTTTATGCTGCGGTCCTTCCGCTGGCCTGCTGCCATCGTGCTTTGCGCCGCGATCATCGGCACGGCCACCAGCCGCGTGCTGGTGGTATCCGGCTTCATCGACGCGGTGCTCAGTCCGATCTTGCTGATCGCCTATGTGACCGCAGGCACCCTCGCCATCGTCTTTACCTTTGACGAGATTTTCGACCGGATCAGCCCCAACAACGCCTATGAGCTTGCCGACCCGATGAACGCGCATATGCGGTCCATTGCCACCACAATCGCCGCTGCCCGCAAAGGGGTGATCGTGATCGCGGTGCTGGTGGCCTCTGGCGTGATCTTGGTCTCAAGCAATGCGGACAACACTCTTGGCCTGTCGCTGCTAGCCTCTGCCGGTGCGGTGACCATCGTACTGGGTTTCGCCGCGCGTGAGGTTCTGGGCAATATCCTTGCCTCCATCCAGATCGCGCTGAACCGTTCCGCCCGGATTGGCGACCAGCTGATCTTTGAGGGGCATTTTTGCACGGTAGAGCGGATCCACTTCACCTACGTGCAACTTTTGAACTGGAACGGTACCCGTCTGATCGTTCCGGTCAGCTATTTCGTCTCTGATGCGTTTGAGAATTGGTCGATCGAGGACCACGCCATGGTACGCCCCATCATCCTGACCCTGTCGCAGAATGCCGATGTGGCGGCGCTGCGCCGGGTGTTCTTTAATCTTTTGGCCCAAGAAGACCCCAATGACGTCAAACCGATGGACAAGGCCAAGGTCCATGTGCTTGAGCAAGACGCATTCGGCATCAAAGTTCGCTTTGAACTGCCCACCGACAATGCGGCGACCTTTTGGGACATCGAATGCCGGGTGCGCGAAGAACTCCTCGCCGCCGCGGCGCGGATGGAGAAAGAAGACGACGTCCGCATGTTGCCCCCCGCCCCCGCGGATATGGGCAAACCGTAACACAGCATCGCTTGAAGCGATCCCTGCCGCAGGTTAGGCAGGCAGACCAATCACCCAAGGAGCAGGCAATGGATAAACTGACATTCGGCTGGGAAGAATGGGTGGCCCTGCCCGATCTTGGCCTTCCCGCGATCAAGGCCAAGGTTGACACCGGCGCGCGCACCTCAGCGCTGCATGCCCACGATATTGAGGTTTTCGGCCCCGCCTCCAAGCCCAAGGTCCGTTTTAACGTGCATCCGATCTCGGGGCGCGATGATATTTCCATCACCTGCTCTGCGCCGCTCATTGACCGGCGCGAGGTCACCTCCTCCAACGGCGAATCCGAGCATCGTTTCGTGATCGCGACCACGATTGAAGTGAACGGCCAAAGCTGGCCCATCGACGTGACCCTGACCAACCGCGCGAGCATGACCAGCCGCATGTTGCTGGGCCGTCAGGCGCTGACCGAGCACATCAACATCTCGGCGACAGAGCGGCGTTTGCAGCCGGACCTGAACTATGACGTTTACCACACCGCCAGCCTGCGCCACACCGCACCACAGCGTGCCCTGCGCATCGCGGTGCTCAGCCGCGAAGACAATTACTCGACCCGCCGTCTGGTCGAGGTCGGAGAGGCCCGCGGCCATGTGGTTGAGGTGATCGATACCACGCGCTGCTATATGGCGATCAACCAACTGGCCCCCGAAGTGCATTACGACGGCAAGCGCCTGCCCCGCTATGACGCCGTGATCCCGCGCATCGGCGCGTCGATCACCCCCTATGGCACCGCCGTGATCCGCCAGTTCGAGACGATTGGCACCTATTGCGTCAACGGCTCTGCCGGGATCACCGCCAGCCGCGACAAACTGCACGCGCATCAGGTTTTGGCGGCGAAAAAGATCGGCATGCCGACCACGGCTTTTGCCGCCTCGCCCAAGGATACCTCAAACCTGATGGCATTGGTGGGCACTGCGCCGCTGATCGTGAAACTACTGGAATCGACCCAAGGCAAGGGCGTCGTGCTGGCCGAAACCAAGAAAGCTGCCGAGAGCGTCATCGACGCCTTCCGCGGCCTGCGCGCCAACTTTCTCGTGCAGGATTTCGTCAAGGAAGCCGCCGGCGAAGATATCCGTTGCCTCGTGGTGGCGGGCAAGGTTGTCGCCTCCATGAAACGCACCGGGGCGGAGGGCGACTTCCGCTCGAACCTGCACCGGGGCGGTTCGGCCAAGGTCGTCCGCATCTCGAAAGAGGAACGCGACACCGCCGTGCGCGCCGCGCGGGCCTTTGGCCTTGGCATCGCCGGGGTCGATCTGCTGCGTTCGGAAAGCGGCCCAAAGGTGCTTGAGGTCAACTCCTCCCCCGGGTTCGAAGGGATCGAGAACGCCACCAAGAAAGACATCGTCGGCAAGGTCTATGATGAGATCGAAGCCCGCGTGAAGCCGCAACCTGCGCGGCGTCGCAGGGGGGGCTGACCGGGGCGGCCCTTCGCCCTCAGGGCGTCGGGCCACTTTACGCCCCGCCCCGCAATCCCTATATAAAACGTCGAGAATGATGCGAGGCAAGAGATGACCGAACAGACCCAACCGCTCGAAGGGACACCGCTGATTGCGCCCTCTTCCACCGACCACCCGCTTTATGAGCAGGTCGTCGAGGCGTGTCGCACGGTCTATGACCCTGAAATCCCTGTGAATATCTATGAACTGGGGTTGATCTACACGATCGACATCAACGCCGAAAACGAAGTGGACATCAAGATGTCGCTGACCGCGCCCGGTTGCCCCGTCGCGGGTGAAATGCCCGGATGGGTCGCCGATGCGGTCGAACCGATTGCGGGGGTCAAGCAGGTCGATGTGGCGCTGGTTTGGGAACCGCCTTGGGGCATGGACATGATGTCTGATGAAGCCCGGCTTGAACTGGGCTTCATGTAAGTCACAGTTTCGCAGAGCGAACAATAAACGCCGTCGATGCAGGTCATCGGCGGTGTTTTTCTTTGGCCGCGTTCCACGGAATGGGGGCGCGCCGGATTGTTCATTCGACTGACATGATCCGGTCGTGAAACCGTTACACAGCCCCCCCATAGAAGCGCCCAGAACTTCATTCACGAACGGATAACATTATGCGAACCCTTGTTTCTCTCGCCGCTCTGGCCCTCGCGCCCGGCATGGCGTTGGCCGATGCTCATTCTGCAGCGACACCGGTCGAATACGGCCCCCGCCCCGCCTATCTGGTGGATAAGCTGCCCGAGGGCGACCTGAAGGACAAGCTGGCCTCTTGCATGGGTCAAGACGCCGCCAAGTCCGATTTCTCCATCGGGCACCGGGGCGCGCCGCTGATGTTTCCCGAACACACCGTGCAATCCAATGTCGCCGCCGCGCGCATGGGTGCAGGCATTCTGGAATGCGACGTAACCTTCACTGCCGATCATGAATTGGTCTGCCGCCACGCGCAGAACGATCTGCACACCACCACGAACATCCTCGTCTCTGATCTGGCCGAGAAATGCACCACCGGCTTTACCGCTGCGTCGGGCGACACGCCAGCCAGCGCCGAATGCCGTACCTCCGACATCACCTTGGCAGAGTTCCGCACCCTGACGCCCAAGATGGACAGTGCCGACACGACCGCCACCACCGCCGAAGATTATCAGGGCGGCGTCGCGAATTGGCGCACCGAGCTTTACAGCGACAAAGCCGATCTGATGACCCATGCGGAATCGATCGAACTGTTCAAATCCTTGGGCGCCAAATTCACGCCTGAGCTGAAATCCCCTTCTGTCGAGATGCCCCATGACGGTTTCTCTCAGGAAGACTACGCGCAGAAACTGGTTGATGAATATGTCGCTGCGGGCATCCCGGCCTCTGACGTTTGGCCGCAGTCCTTCAACCTTGACGATGTGCTCTACTGGGTTGAGAACACACCCGAATTCGGAAAACAGGCTGTTTATCTGGTACAATGGTCCGACGGTTTCGATGAGCAGAACCCCGAGACATGGGCCGAAAACTTCGCTGATCTGAAAGCCAAGGGCGTGAACTACCTCGCCCCCTCGCTCAACATGATGCTGACCAACAAAGAGGGCGAAATTGCTGGCTCCGATTACGCCATGGCCGCGAAAGAAGCAGGCCTGACCCTGATCGCTTGGACACTGGAGCGTTCCGGCCCGCTGGCCACCGGTGGCGGTTGGTACTTCCAGTCGGTCAACGATGTTGTGAAAGACGACAGCGACTATCTGGTGGCGCTGGATGTGCTGGCCCAAGACGTGGGCGTGGCCGGTGTCTTCTCCGATTGGCCCGCGACCGTGACCTATTACGCGAACTGCATGGGCCTCTGATCCGCGCCGCGCATTGGATCACCCTCAGGGCCGCCCCATCTCGGGCGGCCCTTTTCGTTGGCCGGGCTTGCATGGATTTCGCCTTCCTGCGACATTGCGGGAAACAAGGGGCAAGCCATGGAAACTTGGGCAATTTTTACCGGAGATATCGTGAAATCCTCCGCGATGAGCCGGGCGGAGTTGGATGCTGTTTTCGCGCGTCTCGAAGACGCCGCCGAGGCCCTGACGACATGGCAAGGCCAGCCCGCCCGCATGACCCGCTTTCGCGGTGACGGCTGGCAAATGGCCGTGGTGCCAAAGTTCACCCTCCGCGCGGCCCTCGTTCTACGCGCCGCCGTGCGCCGCTGCGGCAAGACCGCAGACACCCGCTTTGGCATCGGAATAGGCGAGGCGCATTTCGCAGGCGACGATCTCTCTCGCGCCGATGGCGCGGCGCTGGTTCGTTCCGGTCACGCCCTCGACGCCATGCCCCGCGCGCGGCGCATGAATGCCCCGGATGCCCCGCTTGCGTTGCGTGCAGCCCTCCCCCTCGCCGACCGGATCGCAACCGGTTGGACCAAGCGCCAAGCCGATGTCGCCTACTACATGCTGGCCCCTGAGCCGCCCGTGCAAGCAGATCTCGCGCAGCGGTTTGAGCTGACGCAGCAGAGTGTCCAGGGCCATGTAGACGCGGCGGGGATAGATGAGTTGCGAGAGGTTTGCGACGTGCTAGAGGAGTAAAAACAACCTAATAGAGCTGTTATTAACTATTACAGCCAAATATGCCTGTATTTATTCTTGAGAAAAACCCTTGCCACAGCCCGCTGCGGCTTTTCAAATAACAACCACCCCCAACAGCCGGACCCCTCATGACCGAACAGGCCATCGCCACCGCCCTCGCTTGCCTGCTTGCCCATCTAATGGCGGATTTCGTGTTTCAGACCAACGCGATGGTCGCCGCCAAACGCAAACCCCACATACTTCTACTGCACGGTGTCATTGTCTTTGCCGCGACTGCGATGGCCCTCGGCGGCAGTCTCCTCCCAGTTGGCCTTCTCGCCCTCGCCCATGTCGGGATTGATGCAGTCAAAACCTACGCCGTTCCCGAGCAGCATCGCGAGCGGCTCTGGCCCTACCTCAGCGATCAAGCCGCCCATCTTGCGACCATCGCGGTCTTCACCCTTTATACTCCAGATGCTTTTGCCAGTGGCCTCTGGGCTGCTCAGAGCACAACGCTTATTCCGCCTGCCCTCTTCCTTGCGGGGCTGATCACCGCCACCCTTGCAGGCGGGCCTGCGGTAGGCGGCTTGATGTTGCCCCACAAAGCGCAGGCTCAGCCCGACGGCTTGGAGAACGCAGGCAGGGTCATTGGTCTGCTGGAACGCGCGCTTATCTTTCTGATGGTCATGATCGGCGAGCCTACGGGCATCGGATTTCTCATCGCGGCAAAGTCGATCCTGCGCTTTGACACAGTGAAAAAGAACCAGAAAATAAGCGAATACGTCATCATCGGGACGCTGGCTTCTTTCGGTTGGGCGCTCATCGTGGCCTTTGCTACGCTGGCGGCAATGAATTCCCTTTGACGGCTTGAGATCACCGCCCCGCATCCCTATCTTGGCCGCATAGGAGAATTTGACATGTTTGGCATTCCCGGCAAGCAAGCCGTCACCATGACCCCCAAAGCCGCTGGCCAGATTGCAAAACTGATGCAATCGGCGGGCCACGCAGGGCTGCGCATTGGCGTCAAAAAAGGCGGCTGTGCGGGGATGGAATACACCATGGAATACGTCGAAGCGACCGACCCCAACGATGAGGTGGTTGAGCAAGACGGCGCGCGGGTGATGATCGCACCGATGGCGCAGATGTTCCTCTTTGGCACCGAAATCGACTATGAGACAACGCTGCTCGAGTCCGGTTTCAAGTTCCGCAATCCCAATGTGACCGAAGCCTGCGGCTGCGGGGAATCCATCAAGTTCGACGAGAGCTTGGGCGCGAAGTAAGCGCGCCCGTCAGGCTCACGGTCTTGACGAAAGGCAGCGGGCCTGCGAACTGATCTAGCAATATCAACAGATCAGGACGGATCCGATGCGCCCCAAAATCGCCGCCGGCAACTGGAAGATGAACGGCACCGCCGCCTCTTTGGCAGAGCTTCACAGCCTTGCCACCGGCCTGCCCGAAAACCCGCCGCAGGTCGTGATCTGCCCGCCCAGCACATTGCTGTTCCGCGCCACTGACGCCACCCACGGCAGCCCGATCCAAATCGGTGCGCAGGATTGCCATACCGAAGGCGCAGGCGCCTATACGGGTGACATCTCCGCCACGATGGTCGCCGACAGCGGCGCCACCCATGTGATCCTCGGCCATTCAGAGCGCCGCGATGCCCACCGGGAAACCGACGCCGACGTCCAGGCCAAGACCTGTGCCGCCTGGGCCGCGGGTCTCACCGCCATCGTCTGCATTGGCGAGAGCGAGGCCGAGCGGGACGCTGATCAAACGCTCGACGTCATCGGCGGGCAACTCGACGGCTCCCTCCCCGATGCGGTTGATGCGGAAAATACCGTGATCGCCTATGAGCCCATCTGGGCCATTGGCACCGGTAAAGTGCCCAGCATCGCACAGATCAAAGAAGTACATGACTTCATCCGCACGCGCCTGATCGATCGTTTCGGTGCAGAGATCGGCAATGCGCTTCCCCTGCTCTACGGCGGCTCGGTCAAGGCCGCGAATGCTGTCGAGATTTTCGCGGTGGAAAACGTCGACGGCGCGCTTGTGGGTGGGGCCAGCCTCAAGGCCGAAGACTTCGCGCCCATCGTGGCAGCACTCGCGCAGTCCTGAAGACAACCGGGGCGGGCTGTGATGCCCCGCCCCGCGTTCTTAAAGCGGCAGCATCGTCGTTGATTTGATCTCTTCCATCGACAAAAGCGCCGTGACGTTATGCACCTTCACCTCTGAGATCAGTGCCTGATAGAACACGTCATAGGCCCGCGCGTTCTTGACCCGCACTTTCAGGATATAATCGATATCCCCTGCCAAACGGTGCGCTTCCTGCACCTCGGGCCGGTCTTTCAACGCCTGCAAAAACGCCGCCTGCCACGCCGCCTCATGCTCTGACGTGCGGATCAGAACGAAAAAGCACGCCTCGAATCCAAGTGCCTCTGAATCAAGCACAACCGTCTGCTGGCCAATCACCCCGGCCTCGCGCAATTTGCGGATCCGATTCCACACGGGCGTCTTCGAAGAGCCTACTTCGCGGGCGATATCGTCCAGCGATTGGCTCGCATCCCGTTGCAGCTGCGCCAAAATCTTCCGGTCGGTCTCATCAATTCGGACAGTCATTCTCTTCTCTCTCGTCCCGGCAGGACGTTCATACTCCACCTACGGCCATAGCGAACACATGTTCTTATCTGCGCCAGCAACTAGCCAATTATCGGGAATATTTCCTATATAAGAGGTCACGTCAAACAGAATACAGGGCGCATCATGGATCACTTTCCCATCTTCCTCGCCACGAGCGAGCAAAAGATCCTCCTTTCCGGCGGCGGCGAAGCGGCGCTGGCCAAGTTGCGCCTGCTGATGAAGACCAAAGCTGCGCTGCATATCTTTGCGCCCGACCCCGCGCCAGAGCTTGTCGAATGGCAGGCGGCGGGCAAGCTGACCCTGCACCGCCGCGCCCTCACTGCCACCGACCTGCCCGGTGCACTATTGTTCTACGCAGCCGATGAAGATGACGCGCTGGATGCCGAGAATGCAGCCCTTGCCCGCGCGGCGGGCGTATTGATGAACATCGTCGACAACCTGCATGATAGCCAGTTCATCACCCCCGCCATCGTCGACCGTGACCCGGTGACCGTGGCCATCGGCACCGAAGGCGCCGCCCCGGTGCTGGCCCGCGCCATCAAAGCCGACTTGGAAGAGCGTCTGCCCGTCACCCTTGGCCCGCTCGCGCGGATCGGCAAAGGCTTTCGCAAGCTGGCCGACGCCCTGCCCATGGGCCGGGCGCGCCGCGATTTCTGGCGTGAGTATTACTTCGCCACTGGCCCCCGCGCCATGGCCGAAGGCAAGGATAGCGTGCGCCCGGCGTTGAAAGACCTGTTGCAGACCCACCTCGCCCGCGAAGCCCGCGACGGTCATGTGGCTTTCGTTGGCGGCGGCCCCGGCGATCCGGAACTGCTGACGCTCAAAGCTCGCCGCGCGCTGGATGAGGCCGACGTGGTGATCTACGACCGCCTGATCAGCCCCGAAATCCTCGAACTCGCCCGCCGCGAAGCGCTGATGATCGACGTGGGCAAAGAGGGCTTTGGCCCCTCCACGGCCCAAGAGCACATCAACGCCCTGCTGGTCGAGCACGCCCAAAGCGGCGCACAGGTCGTGCGGCTGAAATCCGGCGATGCCACCGTCTTTGGCCGCCTTGACGAAGAGATCGACGCGGTCGACGCCCATGGCATCGGCTGGCACATCGTGCCCGGCATCACCGCCGCCTCCGCCGCTGTGGCGGGCATCGGTCAAAGCCTGACCAAACGGGGCCGCAATGCCTCGGTCCGCTTCCTGACCGGGCACGACATGAAAGGCTTCGCCGATCACGACTGGGCCGCGCTCGCCCGCCCGAATGAGGTCGCCGCGATCTATATGGGTAAGAAATCCGCCCGCTTTGTCCAAGGCCGCCTGCTGATGCACGGCGCCGACCGCGCCACGCCCGTCACCGTGATCGAAAACGCCTCGCGCGCCGATCAGCGGGTGGTGTCCACCACGCTCAACGATCTGCCGCGCGATCTGGCCGATGCTGAAATGACCGGCCCCGCGCTTACCTTCTACGGCCTCGCCCCGCGCGCCGCCGTCCAAGCTGCCACCCAAACCCCGCTAGAGGAGCTGGCCTGATATGCCCAAGCCTTTCACCCCCAAGGTCATCACCGCCAATGCGCTGCTCGAAGGCGATGTCATCTATCAAACCGCCACAGGCTGGACCCGCAGCCTTTCCGAAGCCGAAGTGCTGACCGATGAGGCCGACGCCGATCTGCGCCTGATCGATGCGCTGAGCCAGCAGGATTTGGTTGTCGGCGTCTACCTCGCCGATGTGGCCCCCAAGGCCAGCGGCCCCAAACCCACACACTTTCGCGAAGAGTTCCGCGCCAAAGGCCCGTCGAACTACGCCCACGGCAAACAGGAGACCCTGTGATGTACAGCTATACCGAATTCGACGACAAATTCCTCGCCGAGCGCAACGCCCAGTTCCGCGCCCAAGTCGAGCGCCGCATCGACGGCTCGCTTACTGAGGATGAGTTCAAACCCCTGCGCCTGATGAACGGGCTCTACTTGCAACTGCACGCCTATATGCTGCGGGTGGCGATCCCCTATGGCACGCTGAGCAGCGCGCAAATGGACCAACTCGCCTATATCGCCGAGAAGTGGGACAAAGGCTACGGCCATTTTACCACGCGCCAGAACATCCAGTACAACTGGCCCGAGCTGCGCGACGTGCCCGACATGCTCGACGCGCTGGCCAAGGTAAACCTGCACGCCATCCAAACCTCCGGCAACACGATCCGCAACGTGACGGCGGACCATTTCGCCGGGGCCGCCGCCGATGAGGTCGCAGACCCACGCCCCGTGGCCGAACTGATCCGCCAGTGGTCCACCGACCACCCGGAATTCCAGTTCCTGCCGCGCAAGTTCAAGGTCGCCGTCACCGGTGCCGAGGCTGACCGCGCGGTGATCAAGGCCCATGACATCGGCCTGCGCATCGTTGAGCGTGACGGCCAACAAGGTTTCGAGGTGATCGTCGGCGGTGGCCTTGGCCGCACCCCGATGATCGGCAAGGTGCTCTATGAATTTGTCAGCGCCGACAATCTGCTGCCCACGCTCGAAGCCATCGTCAGCGTCTACAACGTGCTCGGTCGCCGCGACAACAAGTACAAGGCGCGCATCAAGATCACCGTGCATGAAAACGGCATCGAAGACATCCGCGCCCGCGTTGACGCGCAATACGCGCTGATCCGCAGCCAATTCACCGGCGTGGATCAACAAGTGCTGTCGCGCATTGAATCCGATTTCGCAGCACCCCAGTTCAAAACCGCCTCCCTCGCGGCCTACGAGTCTGCTTATACCAACGATCCGGTCTTCCGCGCATGGGCCGATACCAACCTCGCCGAGCACCGCGCGCCGGGCTATGCCATCGTGTCGATCAGCCTCAAGGCCCACGGCGCCACACCGGGTGATGCCACAGCCGACCAGATGCGCGTGATGGCAGACCTCGCCCGCCGATTTGGCGATGACGAGCTGCGCATCAGCCACGAGCAGAACGTGATCCTGCCCCACGTGCACCGCAGCGACCTGCCCGAACTGCATGCCGCCCTGAAAGAGGCCAAGCTGGCCACCGCCAACATCGGCCTGATCTCGGACATCATCGCTTGCCCCGGCATGGACTATTGCGCGCTGGCCACCGCCCGCTCGATCCCCATCGCCCAAGAAATCGCCACCCGTTTCGACGAGCTGAAGCTGGAGCATGACGTGGGCCCGCTCAAGATCAAGATCTCAGGCTGCATTAACGCTTGCGGCCATCACCACGTGGGCCACATCGGGATCCTCGGCCTCGACCGCGCGGGCGTGGAGAACTACCAGATCACCCTCGGCGGCGATGGCACCGAGGACGCGAGCCTTGGCACCCGCACCGGTCCCGGCTTCTCAGCCGAGGAGATCATTCCGGCCATCGAACGCCTTGTTTTGGGCTATCTCGACCTGCGCAACGATCCTGCAGAGACCTTCTTGCAAGCCTACCGCCGCCTCGGCCTCGCGCCTTTCAAAGCGGTGCTCTACCCCGAGACGGCCAATAAGGACCGGGCCAATGCCGCTTGACACCCCTGAACTTCATCCTTTCTCAAATACCGATGCGCCGCCCCCCGAGGGGCTGCGCGCGGTCGAGGAAAAAGTCGTACGGCTCAACGCGGACCTGCGCCACCACGGGGCGACGGATGTCATCCGCCGCGCCTATGCCGAGATCGAGAACCTCACCCTCGTCTCAAGCTTTGGCGCGGAATCGGTGGCGCTCTTGCACCTTGCCTCAATGGTGTCGCGGGATATCCCGGTGCTCTTTATCGACACCGAGATGCTCTTTGCCGAAACGCTCGTCTACCAGCAAGAACTGAGCGAGCGGCTGGGCCTGCGCAAGGTCACCACCCTGCGCAGCGAAGAGATCGCAGCACAGGATCCCGATGGCACGCTGCACCAGTATGACACCGACGCCTGCTGCGCATTGCGCAAAACGCGGCCCTTGCAAAACGCGCTGGCGGGCTATGACGGCTGGATCACCGGGCGCAAACGCTTTCAATCCGGCAGCCGCGCGGCCTTGGAGTTCTTTGAGGTCGAGATCCCCGACGATGGCGCTGCCCCGCGCATCAAGGTGAACCCGCTGGCCTATTGGGCAACCTCGGATGTGGCCGATTACATCACCGAGAACCGCCTGCCCCGGCATCCGCTGGTGGCCAAGGGCTATCCCTCGATCGGCTGCGCACCCTGCACCTCGCCCGTGGCACCCGGCGAAGACCCGCGTGCCGGGCGCTGGCGCGATCAGAACAAAGAAGAATGCGGCATCCACTTTGTGAACGGCAAAGTGGTCCGAACAGGAGACAAATCATGAGCGTACTCGTCACCGACACAGGTTTCACCGCCGACGACTGGACCCAAGGCTATTGCGAAGATGGCGCCGCGAACGATTGCCGCGCCGTCGATCTGGCCTCTGACGCCGATGCACATGCCCTCACGCTGACCCCGGCGCTTGAGATGATCCGCGTCGACTTCCCCTCTTTCGCGGATGGGCGCGGTTTTACCATCGCGCGCGTTTTGCGCCTCCGCGGCTACACGGGCCGTCTGCGCGCCCGCGGGCATGTGCTGGCCGATCAATACGCCATGGCCCGCCGCGCGGGTTTTGATGAGGTTGAGATCGACGATGATCTGGCCGCGCGTCAACCTGAGGACCAATGGCTGGCCCGCGCCGATTGGCAGGCCCATGACTATCAGTCCCGCCTTCGCGGAGCCTCCCCACAGGCAGCGGCGGCCAAATAGGCCGCTTCATTGCCCTCCCCCCTTCCTTGCCATAAGTAGAGGCCGCAAACCGATTTGCGGAAACCATGATGACCGAGCAGAGCACAGTGAACCAAACCGCCGCCAAGCCCGTCCCGACGTTGCCCGACGCCCAGACCGTGACCTCTGTCACCCACTGGACGGATCAGCTTTTCTCGTTCCGGGTATCGCGGCCCGCGTCCTTGCGCTTCCGCTCGGGCGAGTTTGTCATGATCGGCCTGATGGGCGATCCGCACCCCGAGACGGGCAAACAAAAACCCCTGCTGCGCGCCTATTCCATCGCCTCCCCCGCGTGGGACGATGAGCTGGAGTTCTATTCGATCAAAGTGCAGGACGGCCCGCTGACCTCGAAACTGCAGCACATCCAGCCCGGCGATCAGATCATCCTGCGGCCCAAACCCGTAGGCACGCTGGTGCATGACGCGCTGCTGCCGGGCGACCGGTTGTGGATGTTCGCCACAGGTACGGGCTTTGCCCCCTTTGCCAGCCTGCTGCGCGAGCCTGAGACCTATGAGAAATTCGATGAGGTCATCGTCACCCACACCTGCCGCGATGTGGCGGAACTGGAATATGGCCGCCAGTTGATCGAAGGGCTGAAGGCCGACGAACTGATGCAAGAGCTGATCGGCCCCGAAAACCTCGCCAAGATCCGCTATTACCCGACCACCACCCGCGAAGAGAGCCCCAAGATGGGCCGGATCACGAACCTTTTGCAGGATGGCACGGTGTTCAAAGATCTCGGCGTGCCTCAGATCAACGCCGCCCACGACCGCGCCATGGTCTGCGGCAGCTTGGGCTTCAACAAGGATATCATGGAGATCCTCGAAGGTTTTGGCCTCACCGAGGGCGCCAATTCCGACCCCCAGCATTTCGTCGTCGAAAAGGCCTTCGTGGGCTAACTCAGGTTAAGCCTTACGAAAGGTCGCAGCGTTACAAGTGAGTCGTCGGCGCTGCTTTGCCGACCCTCTGGCAGAACCCTGCGCATCCCCAAAACGCCCCCTTCCGCTGCATTGCGGCAGGGGTTAGCTGACGCCTTGCGAGCGCGGGGGACTGCCGCGCAAAACGCAATCACAGGCGAAAGGCACATCATGACGAGCACTGGGACCCCGACCCCAAAGAAAGTCTCCGATCTGGCAACTGAAAAGGCCGATCTGTCCAGCACAGCGCTGATTGGTATTTTCGGCAGCGACGCTACGCCCGGCGCGCTGATCCGCGAAGGCGGCGGCAAAATCTCCCGCGTTGAAGTGGGCGACCAAGTCGCTGGCGGCGTTGTTGCGGCCATTGGGCAAGGCACATTGGTGCTTTCCAGCCGCCGCGGCAACAAAGTGCTGCGCCTGCCGCAGGGCTGAGCGGCTCAAGGAGGCGCGACACCTCGCCTCTTGACCTGCCGCCCGGGGCAGTGCACATCGCGGGCATGAGCAAGACAGCATTAATCACCGGCGCGTCGCGCGGCCTTGGGGCCGCTCTGGCAGAGGCTTTGGCCCCCACCCACCACATCATCGCCGTCGGTCGCACGACCGGCGCGTTGGAAGAGCTAGATGACCGTATCCAAGCCGAGGGTGGCAGCGCCACACTGGCCCCGATGGACATCACCAACGCCGATGCGATGGCGGTGCTTTGCCGGGGCATCCACGACCGTTGGGGCGGGCTTGACCTCTGGCTGCACTGCGCCGTGCACGCAGCCCCACTAACGCCCACCGATCACATTGACGCCAAGGATATGGAGAAATCCATCGCGGGCAATGTCACCGCCACGGCGCGGCTGATCACCTTTGTCTCCCCGCTTTTGGGGGCAGAGGGGACGGCGGTCTTTTTTGATGATCCGCGTGCTGGCACGAAATTCTTCGGCAGCTACGGGTCGACCAAGGCCGCGCAGATCGCGCTGGCGACCTCTTGGCAGGTTGAAACCGCGCAGATCGGCCCGCGCGTGCATATCCTCACCCCCGACCCGATGCCCACTGCCACCCGCGCGCGTTTCTTTCCCGGTGAAGACCGCGCAGCGCTCAGTGACACCGCCACGCAGGCCGCTGCGGTATTGGCGCAACTGTCGGAAAACTCCGCCTTGTGAACCGCGCGGCACCGGCGCGCTGCGCTTGCCGCCGGTCCGCCCCTCGCCTATCAAGGCAAAAAGGGGCCTTTCATGCGTATTTTGATTACAAACGATGACGGCATCAACGCGCCCGGTCTGGCCGTGCTGCGCGCCATTGCCGAGGAATTGGCCGGGCCCAAGGGCGAGGTCTGGACCGTCGCACCCGCGTTTGAGCAATCCGGCGTCGGCCATTGCATCAGCTACACCAAACCGATGATGATTTCGCAATTGGACGACCGCGTCTTTGCCACCGAAGGCTCTCCCGCTGACTGCGTTCTTGCCGCGATCCACGACACGATGACCGCCGCGCCACCCGATCTGGTGCTTTCGGGCGTGAACCGGGGCAACAACGCGGCTGAGAACGCGCTTTATTCCGGCACGCTCGGCGGCGCGATCGAGGCGGCCTTGCAGGGTCTGCCCGCCATCGCCCTGTCGCAATACTACGGCCCCGCCAACCGCGATCTGGCTGATCCGTTTGAGGCCGCAGCCCAGCATGGCGTCGAGACCTGTCGCCGCATTCTGGAGCATAGCCCCAGCGAAGATGCCGCCTACGGCCTGTTTTATAACGTAAACTTCCCCCCCGTCGCGGGCGCCGATGTGCGCGGCATCCGGCTGGCCCCTCAGGGCCGTCGCCCCGGCACCGGGTTTTCCACCGAAGCGCATCTGTCGCCCTCGGGCCGCCGCTTTTTGTGGATCAAGGGTGGCGATCAGCGCGTGCAAACAGCGCCCGGCAGTGACGCCTGTGTGAACCTTGATGGCTATGTCTCGGTCACGCCAATGCGCTGCGACCTGACCGACCACGCAGCGCTTGAAACATTGTCGGGCATCAACGGATGAACGAAGAGCCGATCTCTGAGGCGGAACGCAAAATGCAGTTCCTCTATGCGCTGCGCTCCAAGGGCGTGACCGATGCGCGCGTGCTGACAGCGATGGAAGCGATCGACCGCGGCCCTTTCATTCGCGGCCTCTTTGCCAGCCGCGCCTATGAGGATATGCCCCTGCCCATCGCCTGCGGTCAGACCATTAGCCAGCCTTCTGTGGTGGGGTTGATGAGTCAAGCCTTGCAGGTGTCCTCGCGCGATAAGGTGCTCGAAATCGGCACCGGCTCGGGCTATCAGGCCGCGATCCTCAGCAAGCTCGCGCGGCGGGTCTATACGATCGACCGGCACCGGCGCTTGGTGCAAGAGGCGCGGGGCGTGTTTGAGGCGATGGATCTTAACAACATCACCGCGATCACCGCCGACGGCAGCTTTGGCCTTGCCGAACAAGCACCCTTTGACCGGATCATCGTGACCGCCGCCGCCGAAGACCCGCCCGGCCCCCTGCTGGCCCAGCTCAAGGAAGGCGGCATCATGGTGTTGCCCGTCGGCCAATCCGACACCGTCCAACACCTCATCCGCGTGCGAAAGACCGCTGATGGGCTGGAATACGACGAATTGCGCGCCGTGCGTTTTGTCCCCCTGCTGGAAGGCTTGGGCAAGGACGGCTAATAGGTTAGAGAGACACGGACAACGCCCCTTACCGTCTGGGGCGAAGATGAGGACTTGCAGATGCGCCAAACACGCTTGCGCCGCCCCATGCGGCTGACCCTAATGGCCGGGACCAGTGCGATACTGCTGGCAGGTTGCGAAAATCAGCCACTGGATTACGATATGCGCAGCACCTTTGGCGATGGGTTTTCCACCGCCGAAGCGGCACGCGGCCCCTTGGCGGACCGCCCCAAGCCCGACGCCCGGGGCGTGATCGCTTACCCCAATTATCAAGTCGCCGTCGCCCGCCGTGGCGATACGCTGAAAGACGTGGCCGCGCGTGTGGGGGCCGACAGCGGCGAACTCGCACGCTACAACGGCATTGATCCGGGCGTCCCGCTTCGCCAAGGAGAGATCATCGCCCTGCCCCGACGGGTCGCCGAACCTGCCCCCGGCACCAATGGCGCCGTCGATATCACCACCCTTGCGGGCAGCGCCATCGACCGCGCCCCGGCGACCCCAAGCGTGCAAACCCAAAGCCTGCCCCCTGCAAGCACCGGCACCACCGCGCCGCAGCCCACAGCGCCTCAGCCTAGCGCGCCGCAATCGGCGAAAGAGCCGGTGCGCCACCGGGTCGAGCGTGGCGAGACCGCCTATACCGTTGCGCGCCTCTATAACGTGCCGGTCAAAGCGCTGGCGGAGTGGAACGGCCTCGGCCCCGATTTCGCGATCCGCGAGGGGCAATTCCTGCTGATCCCGGTAGAGAAACAAGCGCCCCCACGTCAGGCGACCAACACCGCATCCAGTGCCGCCGCCTCGCGCCCCGTGCAACCTGTCACCAGCGCGCCCGGCGCGGGCAGCCCCACGCCGACGCCCCCCTCGGCGGCCAAACCGCTGCCGCAGGATGAGACGGCCAAACCATTGCCTCCCAAAGTCGAGCCGAAAGAGCCTGTGGCCGATGTCGGCAAGCCCACCGCCCCAGCAAAAACGACAAAGATGACGCCGCCGGTTCAAGGCTCCATCATCCGCGCCTATTCCAAGGGCAAGAACGAGGGCATCAACATCAAGGGCAACCCCGGCGGGCCGGTGAAGGCCGCCGAAGGAGGCACCGTGGCCGCGATCACCAAAAGCGCCGAGGGCATCCCGATTGTCGTGGTGCGCCACCCGGACAACCTGCTCACGGTCTATGCCAATGTGGACGGCGTGAATGTCGCCAAGGGCGATACCGTCAGCCGGGGCCAGCAGATCGCCAAACTGCGCGGCGGATCGGAATCGCATGTGCATTTCGAGGTCCGCAAGGGCTTTGAGAGCGTCGATCCGACGCCCTACATCCAGTAATCAAACAAAAAAAGGCCCGCAGAACTTGCGGGCCTCTTTGCTGAAGACCAGACAGGCGCGGTCACCCTCCCGAAACGGGAACGCCCTTTCGGCCAGCCAAATCCACGAAATACTGCCATGCCACCCGGCCCGACCGCGCCCCGCGAGTGGCCTGCCATTCGACAGCCTCTGCGCGCAGGGTGTTGTCGTCGATCTCTACGCCGAAGGCATCGCAATAGCCGCGGATCATCGCCAAATATTGGTCTTGATCGCAGGGATGGAACCCAAGCCAAAGCCCAAAACGGTCGGAGAGAGAGACCTTTTCTTCGACCGCCTCCGAAGGGTTGATCGCACTGCCCCGCTCATTTTCGATCATGTCGCGCGGCATCAGATGACGGCGGTTCGAGGTGGCGTAGAGCACCACGTTATCGGGCCGCCCCTCAATGCCGCCATCCAGTACCGCCTTCAGCGACTTGTAATGCGCGTCGTCATGGCCGAAACTGAGGTCATCGCAAAACAGGATAAACCGCTGCGACGCCCCGCGCAGCAGGGTCAGTAGCCGCCCGACCGAGGGCAGGTCTTCGCGCTGCAGTTCCACGATGCGCAACACTTCATGTGATGCCTGAACATCTGCGTGTATCGCTTTGACAAGACTGGATTTCCCCATGCCACGCGCACCCCAGAGCAGCGCGTTGTTCGCAGGCAAACCTGCCGCGAATTGCCGGGTGTTGGCCAGAAGGGTATCCCGCGCCCGGTCGACGCCAATCAACAGTGACAGGTCAATCCGCGCCACCTGCGGCACCGGCACCAGTCGGTCAGGATCGGTGTGCCAAACAAACGCCGTCGCCGCGTCAAAGTTGGGGGCGGACAGCGGCGCCGGAGACATGCGCTCCAGCGCCGCCGCAATACGGTCCATCGGATCGTCGATCACAGCAGGTCTTCCTCGTCTTCGTCGTCAAAGTAGCCCTCTTCGCGCAGCTTCTCGTCGCGCTTTTTCTCCACCCGGCGCACGAGGAAGATCGAGATTTCATAAAGGCCATAGACCACAACAAACAAGATCACCTGCGTGATCACATCTGGCGGCGTGACAAGGGCTGCCAGCACTAGGATCGCCACCACGGCATATTTGCGCACGTTGCCCAGACCTTCGGAACTGACCAGCCCTGCCTTGCCCATCAGGGTCAGCAGCACGGGAAGCTGGAAGCACAGGCCAAAGGCCACGATGAACTTGATCGTAAGCGAGAGGTATTCCTGCGCCGAGCCTTGGAATGCGATGGCCGCGATGCCGTTCTCACCCTCTGGCCCCTCACCGACGAGCGTGCCCGCCTGCTGGAACCCAAGGAAGAAATCGAAGGCCAGCGGCGTGACGACGTAAAAGGCAAAGGCCGCACCAAGGAAGAACATCACCGGCGAGGAGATCAAGAAGGGCAGAAAAGCGCCCTTTTCGTTCTTGTAGAGACCCGGTGCCACGAAACGCCACAGCTGGTAGCTGATGAAGGGAAAGCCCAGCACCAGACCACCCAAGAGCGAGATCGAGATCGCGACAAAGAAACCTTCTTGCAGTTTGATCAGGATCAGCCCGCAATCCTCTTGGCCCCGTTCCGCCATGGCCGAGCACAGCGGTTCGGTCAGGAAGTTAAAGATCGGGTTCCAGACGGTAAAACAGATCACCATACCGATGATGAAGGCGATGACCGAATGGATGAGCCGCGTGCGCAGTTCGGCCAGATGTTCGATCAACGGGGCCGAGCTATCGTCGATCTCATAGTCGTCGGAGGCGCTCATTTAACTTACTCTTTTTTCGCAGCGGGTTTGGCTGCCGCTGGCTTTTTGGCGGCAGGCTTTTTCGCAGCGGGTTTCTTGGCAGCAGGCTTTTTCGGCGCTGCTTTGGCCGGTGCTTTGGCCGCTGTTTTGACCGGCGCCGCTTTGGTCGAGGCCGCTTTAGCAGGCGCCGCCTTGGCTGGTGCCGCGTCTTTCTCGATCACGGGCCGTGCCGGTGCAGCTTTCGCAGCTTCGTCCCGGGCCGGGGTCGCGTCAGACAACTTCGCCTCTGCCGCCTCGGCCTGAGACATGGCTTCTGCCGCTTCGCGTTGCTTGCGCTCGGCTGCGGCGCGGGCGGTGCTGGCTTGGATCTTCTTCACATCCTCGGCCTTTTGCGCCGCCAATTTGCCGGTCTCGCTCTCGGGGTCAAAGTTGGTCAGTGAGCGGGTCGCGTCCTTCACCTCATCCATGGCGCTGCCCAGCGGGTTGGTCGCGGTTTTCAGCGACTTGTTCAGCGACGACGACATCTCGCGCATACCGCTTTCGTCGGCGGCGTCATTCATGGCCTGACTGAATTCACGCGCCATGCCCTTGGCCTTGCCCACGAATTGCCCGACGCGCCGAAACAGCACGGGCAGATCCTTGGGGCCGACCACGATCAGGGCCACCACGCCGATGACTAAAAGTTCTGTCCAACCCAGATCGAACATCGGGTTACACCCGGTCCTTGTCGGCCTTCAGGTCGGTCTTGGGATGCGTGCCTTGATCGGCATGCTCGGGCAGGTCGGCATGGTGCACTTCGTCGACATGTTTGATGTCGTCGCTGCGCTTGGTCTCTTCTTCGCCTTCGCTGATGCCCTTTTTGAAGCTGGTGATGCCTTTGCCAACTTCACCCATAAGCGAGGAAATCTTGCCGCGGCCGAAAAGCACCAGCACGACAACCGCGATCAGCAGCAGGCCCGGCAGTCCGATATTGTTCAACATGTCTGTTCTCCCATCATGTTTGGCGCAAGTCATGCAGCGCCGTCCTGCCTGTGATAGCGGGCGGCGGCAGGACCATGAAGGGGCAAAGCGGCGGATGGGCGGTGCTGCGGGCGAAGGACTGCCGATTTTCGGGCGTGCAATTCCCCTTATGACATGTTTTTGTCAGGAGCGTGAGGAGGTGTCATGGTGTCAACGAAAACCGAAGATCGGCTCGTGCGGTTGATCGACAGGCTGCGGGATGGGCGGCTGCACCGGGCCGAGGATTTGGCCCGGCGGCTTGGCGTCTCCCCTCGCACGATCTACCGCGATATGGGCAAGCTCAGCGCGGCGGGCCTGTCCATCGTCGGGACGCGGGGCGAAGGCTATCGGATCACCCCGGCGATCACCCTGCCCCCGCTGACCCTAACCCCGTCTGAATTGGAGGCGCTGAACCTCGGCCTTGCCGTTGCGGCAGAGGTTGGAGACCCCGCCTTGCAGGGCGCGGCAGAAACATTGGCCGCCAAGTTCGACGCAGTTTTGCCGACCGAGACCATCGTAGAGGGGGCCGCTTGGTCGCAGGCGCTGGCGGCACAGGGCAATGCCACACGGGTTTTTGCCCATCTGCCGGTGCTGCGCGCCGCCGTGCTGGCGCGTCAGAAGCTGCGGATCGGGGTCGCGGGGAAAGAGACCCGCGTGCTACGGCCACTGAAGGTTGAGAATTGGGGGCGGTTTTGGATGCTGACCGCCTGGTGCGAAGATGAAAAGGGATTTGCTACCTACGCGATCGATCAGATCGAGAGCGCCGAGGCCTTGCCAGAGCTGTTCGTCGACGAGCCGGGCAAAACGCTGGCTGACTACCACCCCTAGCCCGGAATCAAGGGCGCAGGTGCGCCGGGCTGACCCAGACCGCCCGGACGGTCTGCCCCCCGGCTCAGTCATTCAGTTGCCAACCGGTCTGCAGCGGCAAGAACGCCTCGACACTCGCCTGCGCGATCACGATGGTATCCTGCCCCGTCGGCACGTTCAGCCCGCCCTTCACGGCACGTACCTCGGCCCGGCCACGCGGCAGATTGGCCACCAGCGCGTCGACATCCACCTTTTCAGGCTCTTGCACCGCCACGGTAACCTGCACGCGCATTTGGTCCGGGGTCACGTCAAGCGCGCCGAAAAGCGGCAGAGAGGAATGGCGCAGGGCATCCTCGATCGCGCGGGCGGCGGCTTTGGTATAGTCCATCCCGTGCAGATCGTTGCCCATGCCCATCTCGATGATGATCCGCTGCTCAGTCATCGGCAGGCTCCATGTCGAAACCGACGGAAAGGGCCACATTCGCCATGACGGTTGGGTTCCCCTCTCCTTCGGGGCGCGGCACATCCAACCCGCCGTGATGCAGGTTCACCGTCACCTCGCCATAGGGAAAGACCGCGCGCAGCGCTTCGGGGTCGACCAGATCGGGCCGTTGCACGCCCACGTCGAGGATGATCCGCATGGCGGACCTATCGAAACCAAAAAGCTCTGCCAGATTGATCGAGTTATGCCACAGCGCATCCTGCACCGCGCGTGTCGCGGCCTGCGTATAGTCGGCCCGGCGCAGGGACGACCCCATGCCGAATTCTACCATCAGGGGCGTCATGCCATCACCGGAAAGACGAAGCAGCGGTCGCGGCGCACGGTCAGCCACATGACGGCGCCGGGTTGCGGCAAAAAGACATTCGGCACCGTGGCCTTGAGCCGCGATCCGTCCTCTTCCAACACAAATTCAACAAGGCTTTCGTTCCCCATAAAGCGCGCGCGTTCCACCACGGCCCGGGCCGGGGTGCCATCGGTCGCCGTGGGGCGTGGGCCTTTGCCCGCCCGGTCAAAGTCGATGCGCAGGTGTTGCGGGCGAAAGACAATATTTACCGGCGTGCCATCGGGCACCCCCGGGGCAAGGAATTGGCCAAAGACGGTATCGGCCAGCGCCCCGGTCACCGTGGCCTCAAGCACATTGGCATCGCTGAAAAATGCGACAGAGGCGCGATCGACGGGCCGCGTATAGACGTTATAGGGCGCGCCCTGCTGGACGATCTTGCCGTCGCGCATCAGCGCGATCTCATCGGCCATGCGCATCGCCTCATCCGGCTCATGGGTGACCAGCAGAACAGCAGTGTCCTCTTCTTTCAGGATGCTCAGGGTCTCATCGCGGATGCCGTCGCGCAAACGGTTGTCGAGGCCTGAAAACGGCTCATCCATCAGCATGATGCGCGGCTGCGGTGCCAACGCACGGGCCAGCGCCACGCGCTGCTGCTCCCCGCCCGAAAGCTGGTGCGGATAGCCGTCGATATAGCGCAGAAGGTCCACCCGTTCGAGCAATTCCTCAATCCGCTTGCGCTTCTCGGCCTTGGTGCCCTTCTTGAGGCCAAAGCCCACGTTGTCGGCCACGCTCAGATGCGGGAACAGGGCGAAATCCTGAAACATCAGCCCAATCTCGCGCCGCTCTGGGGGGACGCGGAACATGGTGTCGCAGATCAGCTTGCCATCGACGTGGATCGTGCCGCTGTCTTGCATCTCAACGCCCGCGATCATGCGCAGCGTGGTGGATTTGCCGCAGCCCGAGGGGCCGAGCAGGCAGGTCACCTGCCCCGGCATGATCTGCAAAGACACGTCATCGACAACCTGCCGCCCGCCATAGGCGCGGCGCAAATTGCGGATTTCCAGTCGGGGGGTGGGGTCACTCATGGAAACTGCGGTATCCGATCAAATCACTCGGAAACCCAGCTATCAGCCCCGCCGCGCCCCCGCAAGCACCGCTGCGAACCCGGCCAGCAGCACGATCACGCAAACCACCAACAATTGCTCGTATTTATGCCCCTCGGGCAGGAGGGTCGCCACCGGCGCCCAGCCCCGCGCGAAATAGGCCGCAGCCCCCAGCATCGCGGCGGCAAAGGCGGCGAGGTAACTCCAGACCGCGATGCGGCGCCCCGCCACCAGCCCCACCAGCAGCACCGGGGTAAGGAACATCGACGCGGTCCCGCTGACCGCCACGGCATCGAAAAGCGTGGCATTGCCCCAGAGCGTCAACAGCGCACCAAGCGCCATGAACCCCGCCATCACCAGCCGCCCGCCCCTCAGGCTGCGCGGCGCGATGCGCCATTCTTCGACCATCAGCCGCGCGGCCGAGGCCAATGCGGAATCGAGCGTCGACAGCGCCGAGACGAGCAGCGACAGCATCAGCGCCACGAAAATCCAGCCCGGAAACATCTGCCCCCATGTGCCGATCAATTCGCCTTCATAGGCCGCACCGGTCAGGCTGGCTTGGATGCCGAAAAAGCCAAAGCCGATGATGCAGAGTGTCGAAATCCAAAAGGCGTGCAGGAAAGAGGCCCGCGTGGTTGCCTCATCGGCCAGAAAGCCGCGGTCCATCATCACCGGGTCATGGGCGGGGTAGGAAAAGACCTGCAACAGGGCGACCGCCAAAAGCACCCAACCGTTGTAGGACCCCGAGACGCCCGGCGCACTCAGCACCGCGCCAAGCTCGAACCCCGGGCTCAGCAGCAGCGCGCCAAGCGCAAGGCCGAAAACAACAAGAAAGACCAGCATCTGCACCACATCCGTGCGCAGCGCGGCGGAAAGCCCGCCCCATGCCGAATAGCCAAAGCCCAAAGCTGCAACGATCAGCACCGCCAGCGTGCCAGACCCGGGCCAGACAGCCTCGAAAATCAGCGCGACGACCAGCAGATTGGCAAAGACCTCGGACAGCAGCCGCAGCCCGATCACGAGGTTATAGGCCGTCGTGCCCGCGCTCCCGAACTGCCCGCCCAGCCAGTCCTGCACCGAGCGCGCCCCGCCGCGGCGCAGGTGGCCGACGATATAGCCGCCCGTAAGGAATGAGCCATAATAGGCCGCATAGGCCAGTGTGCCTGCGATGCCGTAGAAATAGCCTAAGATCGCGGCGTTCATCAGGCTGCGGGCGAAAATCCATGTGGTGACTTGGCTTAGCACCAGCACCCAAAGCCCCGGTGCACGGCCCGCCGCGTTGGCCCCGCCAAAGAAGCCTTCGACCGTTGCGCGGCGCGGGGCCACCAGCAGGCTGGCAAGGATTATGGCCGCGAAAAGAAGGACAAGAACGGTGGTTTGCATGCGGACGGACCTTTTGCGAAAAGCTGACCCTCAAGGGTTAGCCGCCGCCCTCAATCCCCGCCAGCGCTGAAACCGCTGCTGTCAGGAATGTGATCCGATGCGAAGCGCAATGGCCGGGACGCGCGTCCCGGCCAAGCTTTGCTTACATGGTGAGATTGGTGCCGCCGCCATCCAGCAGCAGGTTCTGACCCACGATGAAGCCCGCGTGCTGCGAACAAAGGAACGCACAGGTCGCGCCGAATTCATCACGGGTGCCGTAGCGGCCTGCGGGAATGCCCGCCTGCCGCTCGGCGCGGGCCTCGTCCAGCGTGATACCCTTCGCCTTGACCACACCCGCATCCAGCGAATCCGCGCGGTCGGTGGCATGGATGCCCGGCAGCAGGTTGTTGATCGTGACCCCCTTGCCCGCGACCTGACGCGCGGTGCCCGCGACATAGCCCGTAAGCCCGGTCCGTGCCGAGTTACTCAGCCCTAAGACAGCAATCGGCGCGCGCACCGACTGGCTGGTGATGTTCACGACCCGACCCCAGCCGCGCTCCATCATGCCGGGCACCAGCGCTTTGATCAACGCGATGGGGGCCAACATATTCGCGTCGAGCGCCTTGATGAAATCTTCGCGGTCCCAGTCATGCCACATCCCCGGAGGCGGGCCACCCGCGTTGTTGACGAGAATGTCACAGCCCTCAGCGGCCTTGATGACCAGCGCCTGCCCCTCTTCGGTGGCCACATCCGCCGCCACGGTGACGACCTCGACGCCATAGTCCTGACGGATACGTTCTGCCGACGCCTCAAGCGCCTCTGCGCCGCGTGCGTTCATCACAAGGTTGACCCCTGCCGCCGCCAGCGCTTCGGCGCAGCCAAGGCCAAGCCCTTTGGATGAGGCACAGACCAGCGCCTTCTTCCCCTTGATTCCCAAATCCATTTTGCGATTCCTCCTATGCATTTGCATATGCCTACCACGCCCTGCGGCCAATGCCAGCAAATCACCCGAGCCTTGACCCATGCGGGCCACAATTCTACCTTATCTCGCTGGCGAAAGCCCCTGAACCAAAGGCCCGTCATGTCCCGCACCCGCACCGCCCCTGCCCAGACCATTGCCGTCTACCGTGCCGCACAACTCCGCGCGAGCGACGGGGCGAATATGGGCGATGCGCTGAGTTTTGCCGCCGAATTGGTGTTGGATGATGTCTATGAGTTGGACCGCGCGGCGGAGCCACAGCGCCTGTCTCTGCTGACCCTGCCGGGGGATCAATTGCAGCTTGCCGAGGATACCGGCGTGGGCACCCCCGGCGCTGACCTGCATCTCGACAGCCTGCTCACACTGATGTCGCCCGACGGCCAGACCCAAGAGGCGCTCCTGCTGGTCGAGGTCGATGGCCAAGGGCGCGCCGCTGAGGTTTACCTCTTGCCTCTGGGGCCGCTGACCCCACAAACGGGCTACCGCATTGTTGGGATTGATACCCAAACCGCGCAGCAGAAATTCGGCCAACTGGCCTGCGTGTCCTTCACACGCGGCACCCATATCTCGCTCAGCACCGGCGAGCTACGCCGCATCGAAGACCTCCATATCGGTGACCGCATCCTGACCCGCGACGATGGCATTCAAACCCTACGCTGGATCGGTCAAAGCACCCTGCGCGCGGTGGGCGAATTCGCCCCGATCCGCATTCAGGCAGGCACGCTGAACAACGAACATGACCTGATCGTCAGCCCCGACCACCGGCTTTTCATCTATCAACGCAGCGATGAGATGGGTGCGGGCCGGTCCGAATTGCTGGTGAAGGCGCGGCATCTGGTGAACGGTGACAGCGTGACGGTGCAGGACGGCGGCTTTGTCGACTACTTCCAACTGCTGTTTGACAGTCATCAGATCATCTATGCCGAGGGGATCGCCGCCGAATCCATGCTGGTCGACAGCCGAACCCGCTCTGTCCTACCGCCGGAAATGGCCGCGGCCTTGGGCGAGGTGATCCCCGGCCATTCCGACCTGCCCCACGCCGGGCTCGATCTGGCCGAGGCGTTGCTCAACCGCCCCGATGCGGCGGCGCTGCTGCGCAAAGCCTCAACCCGTTAGGGGGCCTCAACGGCGTAGTGAAACTCTTCCCGGACGATTTTGCCGTCTTTCACGTGGTAAACGCCGATCTCTTCCATCTGAAAGCGGTCGCCGCTTTGCTTGTCGGTGGCGTCGACCTTGAAGATTGCGCTGAACTGCTCATCGCCGAAATAAAACGGGCCAGAGACTTCAGTCGCGTGCTCTTCCATGGCGTTTTCCCACCAGTCGTGTTTGCCGTGGATCGCCTTGATCCCATGGGTCTCACGCCCCTGCCCGCCCATATCCGCGGCCTCTACCGAAACGGCATCTTCGGCATATAATTTATCTAGGTTCTCGCGCACCTTGGCGGCACCGGCCCGGCAGCCGTTTACCAACTCTTGAGCAATCTCTTTCAGTTCCATCGCAAATCCCTCCATGTACCACTTATGTTCTCATGCTAGGCCCAGAGCCGATTCGCAGCAATGGCCAGATTGCGCCCGGTCGCGGCGCAGCCTATATGGGGCGGATGTTGGACACGCCGCAAAACCGCCCCGCCCTGCCCGCCGAGATCGCGCGCCGTCGCACCTTTGCGATCATCAGCCACCCTGACGCGGGCAAGACCACGCTGACTGAAAAGTTCCTCCTGTTCGGCGGGGCCATTCAGATGGCTGGCCAAGTGCGCGCCAAGGGCGAAGCGCGGCGCACGCGGTCTGACTTTATGGCGATGGAAAAGGACCGGGGGATTTCGGTCTCGGCCTCGGCCATGTCGTTCGATTTCCACAGCGGTGACACCAACTACCGGTTCAACCTCGTCGACACACCCGGCCACTCGGATTTTTCGGAAGATACCTACCGCACGCTGACGGCGGTGGATGCCGCCGTGATGGTGATCGACGGCGCCAAAGGTGTGGAAAGCCAGACGCAAAAGCTGTTCGAAGTCTGTCGGATGCGCGATCTGCCGATCCTGACCTTCTGTAACAAGATGGACCGCGAGAGCCGCGACACCTTTGAGATCATTGACGAAATCCAAGAGAACCTCGCCATCGACGTGACGCCCGCAAGCTGGCCCATCGGTGTGGGCCGCGATTTCGTGGGCTGCTATGACATGCTGCGCGACCGTCTGGAACTGATGGACCGCGCCGACCGGAACCGTGTGGCTGACAGCATCAAGATCGAAGGGCTGGACGATCCCAAACTTGAACAGCACGTCCCCGCCGCCCTGCTGGAAAAGCTGCGCGAAGATTTGGAGATGGCGCGTGAGTTGCTGCCGCCTCTGGACCTCAAGGCCATGCACGAAGGGACGCTGACGCCGATTTGGTTTGGCTCTGCCATCAACTCTTTCGGCGTGCGCGAATTGATGGAAGGCATCGCCAAATACGGGCCAGAGCCGCAAATCCAAGCCGCCACGCCACGTCAGATTTTGCCCGAAGAAACCAAGGTCGCGGGCTTTGTCTTCAAAGTGCAGGCGAACATGGACCCGAAACACCGCGACCGCGTGGCCTTTGTCCGCCTCGCCTCGGGTCATTTCGAGCGGGGCATGAAAATGACCCATGTGCGCACGAAAAAACCGATGACAATCTCCAACCCGGTGATGTTCTTGGCCTCAGACCGCGAATTGGCCGAAGAGGCTTGGGCCGGTGACATCATCGGCATCCCCAACCACGGGCAGCTGCGCATCGGTGACACGCTGACCCAAGGCGAAGCCCTGCGCGTCAGCGGTATCCCCTCCTTCGCGCCCGAATTGCTACAATCGGTCCGCGCGGGCGATCCGCTGAAAGCGAAACACCTTGAGAAAGCGCTGATGCAATTTGCCGAAGAAGGTGCCGCGAAAGTGTTCAAACCCTCCATCGGCTCGGGTTTTGTTGTGGGCGTTGTTGGCCAGTTGCAATTCGAAGTGCTCGCCAGCCGGATCGAGCTGGAATACGGGCTGCCGGTGCGGTTTGAGCCCTCGCAATTCACTTCGGCCCGCTGGGTGAACGGCATGAAACAAGCCGTTGATAAGTTTACCGAAAGCAACAAACAGCACATCGCTCATGACCACGACGGCGACATCGTTTACCTTACCCGCCTGCAATGGGACATCGACCGGGTTGAGCGTGATTACCCGGATGTGAAACTTACCGCGACCAAGGAAATGATGGTCTGAATTAGCCTCTCCGGTATGGGTCGTAAGCCTTGATTTCGTGCGCAATCATGGCATTCTGGACCCAACCGGGGAGACGCGATGACGACGACGACGAAATGGGGGCTGGTTGCCACAATTTTGGCCCCCGCTGACGAGATTAGACGCTTTGCCGCCTACCACCTTGAGGCAGGCGCGCATCGGTTCTATCTATTTCTCGACGCTGAGAACCCAGAGGCTTTCGACAGTTTGAAAGCCCACCCCAAGATCCGCGTCGTCACCTGCGATGATGCCTATTGGCAAAAGCTCTGTGGCAAACGCCCGCAAAAGCATCAGGTCCGCCAAAGCCAGAACGCCACCCGCGCCTATAACCGCGCGGATGATGTGGATTGGCTCATCCATATGGATGTGGACGAATTCCTTGTTGCCGAGCACCCTGTGGGAGAGGTGCTCGCCGCCCTGCCCGCGGCGCAAAAGATCGCCCGCATCCGCCCGATGGAGGCTTTGGCAGGCGATGCGACAGCCTTCAAATCCTTCATTCCAAACGGCCCGCAGAGGGCGCAGATCGTGTCGGAGCTTTATCCAACCTATGGCGAATACGTCAAAGGGGGATTCTTGAGCCATTTGGCCGGAAAGGTCTTTGTCCGCACCGGGATGGCCGACGTTCGCCTTCAAATACACAACGCTTTTCAGAATGACGCGATGATTGAGGGGCCAGAGCAGCAGCCCGGCATTGATCTGGCGCATCTGCACGCGAAAAGCTGGCCCGACTGGCTGGCCGCCTATCGCTACCGGCTGGAAAAAGGCTCTTACCGTTCCGATCTCGCCCCCAACCGACCCCGTGATCGCGGCGGGCTGTCGATGCATGAGCTTTTTTCCATGATCGAAGCCGAAGGGGGCGAGGCGGGATTACGCGCCTTTTTCAATGAGGTCTGCGCCGACACCCCCGAGTTGCGCGCAACCCTAAAGGCGAAGGGTTTGCTGCGCCTTGCCGATCTCGACCTTGATGCAAAGGCGTCGCGCCAATTCGCAAGTTAAGCGCCTGAGAGGCCAAGTGTTTGACGGCTGGGCTGCAACTTGCTATGCGCTTTCGCAACATGCCGCGGCATATGCCGCCCCTTGGGCCATTCGGGCCGGCTTGTATTGCTGCCGCGGGCCAAGTCAGTGTCCGCTCAACCCGGACGCACATGACAAAATTTACCGATCTAAACCTGAATGCCAAGGTCCTCAAAGCTGTTGTAGAGGCTGGCTACGAATCGCCCACACCCATCCAAGCGGGCGCCATTCCCCCCGCTCTCGAAGGCCGCGACGTGTTGGGCATCGCCCAGACCGGCACCGGCAAGACCGCCAGCTTCACGCTGCCGATGCTGTCGCTGCTCGCCCGTGGCCGCGCTCGTGCGCGGATGCCGCGCAGCCTCGTGCTCTGCCCCACGCGGGAATTGGCCGCACAGGTGGCCGAGAACTTTGACACCTATTCCAAGCACCTCAAGCTTACCAAAGCGCTGCTGATCGGCGGCGTGAGCTTTAAAGAGCAAGACAAGCTGATCGACAAAGGCGTCGACGTGCTGATCGCCACACCGGGCCGCCTGCTGGATCATTTCGAGCGGGGCAAGCTGATCCTCTCGGACGTGAAAGTCATGGTCGTGGACGAAGCCGACCGGATGCTCGACATGGGGTTCATCCCCGATATCGAACGGATCTTCGGCCTCACGCCCTTCACCCGTCAGACGCTGTTCTTCTCGGCCACCATGGCGCCCGAGATTGAGCGGATCACCAACACTTTTCTCAGCAATCCTAAGCGGATCGAAGTGGCACGTCAGGCCACCACGAGCGAGACCATCGAACAGGGCGTTGTCATGTTCAAAGCCTCGCGCAAGGACCGTGAAGCCACCGAGAAGCGCAAGTTGCTGCGTCTGCTGATCGACGCCGAAGGCGAGAAATGCACCAATGCGATCATCTTCTGCAACCGCAAGATGGACGTGGATACCGTTGCCAAGTCTTTGAAGAAATACGGCTATGACGCCGCCCCGATCCACGGCGATCTGGACCAAAGCCAGCGGACCAAAACGCTCGAAGGGTTCCGCGCTGGCGAGCTACGTTTCCTCGTGGCCTCAGACGTTGCCGCGCGTGGGCTTGATGTGCCAAGCGTGAGCCATGTCTTCAACTTCGACGTGCCCAGCCACGCCGAGGATTACGTTCACCGCATTGGCCGCACCGGCCGTGCGGGCCGCGACGGCAAGGCGATCATGATCTGCCAGCCCCGCGACGACAAGAACTTTGAAGACGTCGAGCGTCTGGTGCAAAAGGAAATTCCGCGCATCGAGAACCCGCTTGGCAATGCCAAACCGGCAGAAGAGGCGTCTGACGCCCCGGCCAAAACCGATGACAAGCCCAAACGCACCCGGTCGCGCAGCCGTAAGTCGGACAGGCCACAGGCCGATAAGCCACAGGCTGAGCAACCGCAGGCGGACGAGCGCCAAACGGATAAGCACCAGACGGATAGGCCTCAGACGGACAAACCCGTTGAGACCTCCAATGAGGCCAAGCAACCGCAGGCCGAGGCACCGAAAGAGGCCAAAGCCGATGTGACCCCAGAGCGCGAAGCCGAAGGCACGCAGGGCGGGCGCAAATCGCAGCGCGGCGGCAACAATGACAAACCTTCGCGTGGTCGGGGCCGGAATGACAAACGCGGTGGCAACGACAACCGCGTTGTCGGGCTGGGCGATCACACCCCGGACTTCATCGGCCTAAGCTTCCGCGAGCGCATCTAAGACAGCCCCCGCGGGCATGAATTCGCCGCTGATCCCTGCCGGGATTGGCGGCTTTTCCGTCTGTGCTATGTGAGGGGAAACCTCTCAGATAGGACCATTATGCTGCGCCCTGCTCTCTTCGCCCTCACCCTTGCCCTGACCGCCCTTATCTCTGCCCCCGCCAGCGCCGAGCGCTGCCGGGCCGAGGTCAACGGCGCCGAAGTTGTCGTAGAGGCCGAGAATTTCGCCAATTTCGCCGAGGAAGTCGGCGCCCGCGAACGGCTGATAAATTGGCCCGCGCGGAAATGGAGCAGCCTTTGGGGCGCCCCACCCGCCTGTGACAGCGGGGTGCTGTTCGACTACCTTGCCACCACCGTGCCGCTCGACCAGATCGACGGCTACTGCCTGACCGCCACACCCGAGGATGGGCATTTCCTGATCCCCGGCGCGCGGAATTATCGCGGCTATTGCAAAAAGACCTTTTGCGAACGGGTGAACACCACCAAGGAAGAGACCGTCGAGATCAGCAAGAACATCGCACGATCCGCGGTCGACACCATCAGCCAGCCGGACAACCTACGCGCCGTGGCGCATAAATCCGGGGCCTTCATTTTGACGGGAGGGGCATCCGCACTGAGCGCCAATCTGGCGACTACAGGCACGACGCTGGCCACCGCGCTATCGACCCCCGCCGCCCTTGCGGCCACGGGGGTGAGCGTGGTCGCAGTGGGCGGCGCGGTCTATATGTGCAGCGGTGGGGAGGAGATCAGCTCAGACGGCTGACCACCACGGTGACTTCGGGCTTCTTGCCGATTTCGTCGTAAGACGACTGACGTGCGACCTTTTTCAGACCGTCGTTCAGCTTGTCGTCATCCCGCAGGGTGGCGGCTTTCTGACGGTTCAGCCATTGGCTAAGGTCTTGCTCTAGCACATCCACAAGCGGTGCTTTGGACCGACCTGTTTCCGGCAGACCCATCAGATCAACCCAAGGCTCGCCCAAGGGCTCATCATCCGCATCCAAAATCATGGTCACGGTGGCATGACCGTTCAGCGCCATGCGGATACGGTCGCGGATCACACCATCCAGCGCGCCGACCTGAACCGACCCGTCCAGATACATGCGGCCCGTGTCGACATGTTCGACCACCTTGGGCTTGTTGCCCGACAGGTCGATCATCATTCCGTTCACGGCCAGCACGCCGGTGATGCCCTTGGCATTGGCAATCTTCACATGCTCGCGCAGGTGACGGTGCTCGCCGTGCATCGGGATCAGAACCTGCGGTTTGACGATGGCATGCAGCGTCTCAAGGTCCGGGCGGTTCGCGTGGCCCGACACGTGATAGAGCCCCGAGGAATCATCCACCACATCCACACCCTTTTCAGAGAACTGGTTGATGATCCCGATCACGCCGCGCTCATTGCCCGGGATGGTCTTCGAGGAAAAGAGGAACAGATCGCCCTCTTTCAACTCGATGCCCTGATACTTCCCCCGTGCCAGCTGCGCAGAGGCCGCGCGGCGTTCACCTTGGCTGCCAGTGACCAGCAGCATCAGGTTCTCGCGCGGGATGGCGCGGGCATTTTCGGGAGAGATAACAGGCGGGAAGTCTGTCATCACACCGGTCTGGATCGAGGCTTCGACCATGCGGTTCATTGCACGGCCCAGCAGAACGATCGACCGTCCTGCCCGCGCGCCCGCTTCTGCCAGCGTTTTGACCCGCGCCACGTTGGAGGCAAAGGTCGTGGCGACGACCATGCCCTCGGCACTGCTGACCAGTTTTTCGATCTCCGGCCCAATGGTCGCTTCCGAGCGGCCGGGATGAGCGGAGAAAACATTGGTGCTGTCGCAGATCAGCGCATTGACGCCATCCTTGCAGACCTCGGCCCAAAGTGCGTCGTCAAAGGCTTCGCCGACGCCTGGGGTCCGGTCGATCTTGAAGTCGCCGGAGTGGATCGTGCGCCCCTCTGGCGTGTCGATGACCATGGCCGAGGATTCAGGGATCGAATGCGAGATCGGCAGGAAGCCCACTTTGAAGGGGCCTGCGGTGATCTGCTCTGGCCATGCGCTTACCGTGGTGACCGCGTCTTCGGGGTGGCCGTGTTCAGACATCTTCCGGCGAGCGATATTGGCGGTAAAGGCGCGCGCATAGATCGGCGCCTTCAGCACCTCATAGGAATGCGCGATGGCGCCAATGTGGTCTTCGTGGGCGTGGGTGATAAAGATCGCTTCGATCTGATCGCGACGTTTCTTCAGCCAAGAGATGTCGGGCAGGATCAGGTCCACGCCCGGCGTGCTGTCCATGTCCGGAAAGGCCACACCGATGTCGACGACGATCAGCCGTTCTTTCCCGGGTTTGCCGTAACCGTAGACATAGGCGTTCATGCCAATTTCACCCGCCCCACCGAGGGGCAGATAGATAAATCGTTCGCTGCTCATATTATTCAGCTTTGTCCTTATTATAATCGTGGATCACGGTCAGGCCGTGCATCGTGAGTTCATCTTGATAATCATCGAACAGGTCGACTGCCTGCTGAAACAGCGGTGCCAGACCCCCCGTGGCGATAACGCGCATGGGTCTTGCACGTTCCGCCCTTATGCGCTCACATATCTCACGAACCAGTCCGACATAACCCCAAAAGACACCGGACTGCATACAGGCGACGGTATTGGTGCCAATGACGTTCTGAGGTTTGGAAATATCGACATGCGGCAGGGCCGCGGCGGCGCTATGCAGCGCCTCTAGGCTGAGGTTCACCCCCGGCGCAATCACCCCCCCAATATAGGCGCCATCATCAGCGACCACGTCAAAGGTCGTGGCGGTGCCGAAGTCCACCACGATCAGGTCACCGGCATAGAGGTCATAGCCTGCCACTGTGTTCACCAAACGGTCGGGCCCGACCTGCGTGCCTGCATCCACGCGCACGTCAATGGGCAGCGCACACCCGGGTTTGCCCACCACGAAAGGGCGCGTGTGAAAGTAGCGGTCCGCCAAAACGCGCAGGTTGAACACCACCCGTGGCACGGTTGAGCTGATGATCATATCGGTGATGTCAGCGTCAATATTCTGCAGCCGCATCAGCGTGTTAAGCCAGACGTAATATTGATCCGCCGTGCGTTTCCATTCGGTCGAGGTGCGCCAAGTGGCGATAAACTCTTCCCCGTCCCAGATCGAGAACACGGTATTCGTGTTGCCGCAATCAATTGCCAGAAGCATGGTGCCTCCCCTCCCCCAGATTTTAGAAAAACACATCCGCTGCGGTGATGGGCACCGCGCCGTCGCGGGTGCGCAGGATCAGATTGCCTGCGCCGTCTACATCTTCGAAAACGCCGGTGATCTCATCGCGCATGGTGCGGGCAGTGATGACCTCTCCGAGCCGCGCGGCATGGGCGAGCCATGCGCTGCGGATCGTGACGAAACCATAGGTGGTGAATTGATCTTCCAGACCGGCATATTCTTGCGCAAGGATGTTAAGGAAATCTTCGGCGCTCACATTCGCCCCCGCTTCGCGGAGGGTCACCGCAGGCAGGGCGCGGGCTTCCAGCGTGCTCGCCTCTGGTCCATGGGCAAGGTTCACGCCGATGCCGATGGCCAGATGATCGCCCACACTTTCAAGCAGGATACCCGCAACCTTGCCGCCTCGCAGGAGCACATCGTTCGGCCATTTTAGGGCAAAGGCATCCTCGCGCCCGGTCACCCCGACGAAAGAGCGGTAAAGCGCCAGCGATGTCACGAAGGACCGCAGCGCGGCGACGCCCGGCGGTTCTTTGCGCGGCATCATCAGTGTGGCCGCGAAATTGCCGCGCGGCGTGGTCCAACTGCGGCCCCGGCGGCCCCGCGCGGCGGTCTGCTCCAGTGCGAGGATCCAAGTCGGCGCGGTCAGCTCTTGCTGTAACCGCGCCGCCTCTGAGAGGGTGGAATCGAGCGTGTCATAGACGCGCCGGCCATAGCCTTCCGGCCAGTGGCTCATGCGCTGATCCGGCCGATCGTCCGCCGCACCGCTCAGTTCACCAGCGACGCCGCAGCCGAGGCGGCCATGCCTTCGACACCGAACATGTTTGCGATCCCGACGATCATAATCACCGCCGACGCCATCAGCACCACGGTCAACACGCCACCGTTCTGGTGATCCAGCGTGTCAGAGCGTTCTTCGCCAAAGTACATGTAAAAGACGATCCGCAAGTAGTAGTAGGCACCGATCACACTGGCGATCACGCCCGCCACAGCGAGCCATGCCATATTGGCATCATAGGCTGCGCGCAGCACATAGAACTTGCCAAAGAAGCCCAGCATCGGCGGCACACCCGCAAGGCTGAAGAGCAGCACCAGCATCGCCAGCGCCCGGCCCGGATTGCTTTTGGCATACATGTTGAGCAGCGTGATATCAGTCACCGGCGCGCCGTCTTTCTGCATCAGCAAGATGAACGCAAAGGTGCCGAGGTTCATCGTCACATAGATCGCCATATAGACCAGCATCGCCTGCACGCCGAAGGCCGTGCCCGCAGCCAAACCCATCAGCGCATAGCCCATGTGGGCAATTGATGAAAAGGCCATCAGACGCTTGATGTTGGTCTGACCAATCGCGGCGACAGAGCCGAAGAACATCGACAGCACCGACAGCAGCGCCACGATCTGGCTCCAATCGTTGACGATCTGGCCGAAGGCGTCATGCATGACCCGCGCGAACAGGCCCATGGCGGCGACTTTTGGCGCTGTGGCAAAGAAAGCCGCGATCGGGGTGGGCGCACCTTCGTATACGTCCGGTGTCCACATGTGGAACGGCACGGCGGAAACTTTGAAGGCAAGGCCCGAAATCAGGAAGACCAGACCAAAGAGCAGCCCAAGCGACGTGCCGCCGGTTTGCGCCGTGGTGATGATGCCCGCGAAAAGCGTGGTCCCGGCGTAGCCATAAACGAGCGACGCACCATAGAGCAGCAGGCCCGAGCTAAGTGCGCCGAGCACGAAATACTTGAGGCCCGCCTCTGTGGATTTGACCGAGTCGCGGCGCAGCGAGGCCACGACATAGAGCGCTAGCGATTGCAGCTCCAACCCCATGTAGAGCGCCATCAGGTCGCCTGCACTGACCATCATCATCATGCCGACAACAGCCAAGGCCACCAGCATCGGATATTCAAACCGCAGCAAACCGCGCAGTTTCATATAGCTTTCGGACATGACCAAGACAGCCGCCGCCGAGAGCAGGATCGCCACTTTCGCAAAGCGCGCAAAGCTGTCGTCGATGAACATGCCGTGGAAGGCGATGTTGGTGGTGCCGTCGCCGGACATGGCCACCCAAGCAGCCAGCAGCACCATCACCACCGCGGTCACCCAGACGAGCACCCCGGCGGCCTTGTCTTTCGACGTATAGACCGCGCCAAGAAGGCCAAGCAGGGCAAACCCCGCAAGCACAATCTCGGGCAGAATGATGTTCAGATCAGCGGAAATCATGCGCCAAGTCCTTCTTAATGCGAGGCATCGGCGGTCTGCACAGCGGCCTCAGCCGCCTCCAGCGCCATGTCGTAATTGTCAACGAGAGCAGCCACCGACGGCCCGATCATATCCAGCACCAGCGCCGGATAGACGCCCAAGATCAGGGTCATCGCCACCAGCGGCGCAATGATCCATTTCTCACGCGCGGTCATATCGGTGATCGCCTTGAGGCTTTCTTTGATCAGGTCGCCCATCACCACGCGGCGATAGAGCCAGAGTGCGTAGGCCGCCGAAAAGATCACGCCCGTGGTCGCCACTGCCGCCACCCAAGTGTTCACTTGGAAGGTCGCCATCAGCGTCAGGAATTCCCCCACGAAACCGGATGTGCCCGGCAGGCCCACGTTCGCCATGGTGAAGAACATAAAGACCAGTGCATAGGCCGGCATCCGGTTCACCAGACCGCCATAGGCGTCTATGTCACGGGTGTGCATCCGGTCATAGATCACGCCAACGCTGAGGAAGAGCGCGCCAGAGATGAAGCCGTGGCTGATCATCTGGAAAATCGCGCCATCAATCCCCTGCTGGTTCGCCGCAAAGATCCCCATGGTCACGAAACCCATGTGTGCGACCGAGGAATAGGCGATCAGCTTTTTCATGTCCTGCTGCACCAGCGCCACCAGCGAGGTATAGACGATGGCAATGGCCGACATCCACAGGATCAGCGGCGTCATCACCTCGGACCCGACGGGGAACATCGGCAAGCTGAAGCGCAGGAAGCCGTAGCCGCCCATTTTCAGCAGGATCGCCGCCAGCACCACAGAACCCGCCGTCGGGGCCTGAACGTGCGCGTCGGGCAGCCATGTGTGCACTGGCCACATCGGCATTTTGACCGCGAAGCTGGCAAAGAAGGCGAGGAACATCAGTGTCTGCATGCCGCCGACGATCTGAATCCCCAGCAGCTCAAAGCTCTCGGAGCCGAAGTTGTGGGTCAGCAGGCTGATCTCGCAGCCGCCGATGCAGGTCGTGCCCGCCTCAGTGAACATCGCGACCATCGCCACCAGCATCAGCACCGAACCGAGGAAAGTGTAGAGGAAGAACTTGAAGCTCGCGTAGATACGCTCTTTCCCGCCCCAGATGCCGATGATCAGGAACATCGGGATCAGACCCGCCTCAAAGAAGAGGTAAAAGAGCACCAGATCCAGCGCCATGAACACGCCGAGCATCAGCGTTTCCAAGAGCAGGAAGGCGATCATGTATTCCTTGACGCGGTGCTCGACGTTCCAGCTTGCCGCGATAACCAGCGGCATCATGAAGGTGGTCAGCATCACGAAAAGGATCGAGATGCCGTCGACGCCGAGGCGGTATTTCAGACCCAGCAGCCAGTCGGCTTCATCCACGAACTGGAAATCGGTGTTCGACGGATCGAACTCGAACAGCACGAAGAGCGAGATCAGGAAGGTGACCGTCGTGGTGATGAAGGCCAGCCATTTCGCGTTGCGCCCGGCGGCGGCATCGTCGCCCCGCAAAAATACCGCGAGGATCAGCGCTGCGAAGGCCGGAATGAATGTGATGATTGAAAGCAGATGCGTATCCATCAGTTCGCTCCTCCGCTCATCGTCATCCATGTTACCAGAACGGCGATGCCGATCACCATCGCGAAGGCATAGGTGAAGATATAGCCCGTCTGTGCCTTACCCGCGAGGCGGGTGAAGAAGGGGATGATACCCATGGCGACGCCATTGAGCGTGCCGTCGATCACAGTGCCATCGCCGCGTTTCCACAGGAACCGGCCGATCGTTTTGGCGGGACGCACGAAAATCACGTCGTAAACCTCATCAAAGTACCATTTGTTTTTCAGGAACAGGTAAAGCGGGCGTTGGTTTGCCGCCAAACGTCCCGGGACGGTCGGGCTCCAGATATAGAACCACAGGGCCATGACCAGACCGGCCAGCATCGCGATAAAGGGCGAGACCTTAACCCAAGTCGGGGCGGCGTGCGCGTCATCCAGCACGTGGTTGTCGGGCGCAAAGTAAAGCGCCCCCTCACCCGGTGCACCGCCAAAGGCTTCGTGCTGCGCGCCCGCGTCCTGCTGGCCTTCGACCAAAGCGTCGGCACCGTGATCGCCGTCGACCGGGCCGGTGGCACCGTGGTCATCCTCGGCCCCTTCGACATGGGCGTCGCCGCCTTCGGCCATTTCAGCCATCGGGATGCCGTAGAATTTGCCAACCTGATCTGCATGGCCAAAGAAGCTGCCGTACCAAACCATCCCAGCAAAGACCGAGCCGAGCGCCAGAACGCCAAGGGGGATCAGCATGACCATCGGGCTCTCGTGGGCGTGCTCATGCGTGTGCTTGTTGCCACGCGGTTTGCCGAAAAACGTGAGGAAAATCAGACGCCAGCTGTAGAAGCTCGTCATCGCCGCGGCGATCACCAGCATCCAGAAACCATACATCGACCCACCGCCCCAAGCGCTTTCGATGATCGCGTCTTTCGACAGGAAGCCCGCGAAACCGATATACGTCAGCGGGATGCCAACACCGGTGATCGCCAACGTGCCGATCATCATCGCCCAGAAGGTATAGGGGATTTTCTTACGCAGGCCGCCGTAGTTGGTCATGTCCTGCTCATGGTGCATCGCGTGAATGACCGAGCCCGCGCCCAAGAACAGCATCGCCTTAAAGAAGGCGTGGGTGAACAGGTGGAACATCGCCGCCGAGTACATGCCGACGCCAGCCGCCACGAACATATAGCCAAGCTGTGACATGGTCGAATAGGCGATCACACGTTTGATGTCGGTTTGCACAAGGCCGATGGTCGCCGCGACAAAGGCGGTTGTCGCACCGATGACTGTGACAAAGGCCATCGCTTCGGGCGCAAATTCCATCACCGGCGACATGCGGCAGACGAGGAAAACACCTGCCGTCACCATGGTCGCCGCGTGGATCAGCGCCGACACAGGTGTCGGACCTTCCATTGCGTCGGGCAGCCAAGTGTGCAGGAACAATTGCGCCGACTTACCCATCGCGCCGAGGAAGAGCAGGAAGGCGATCAGGTTCGCCGCATTCCAATCGTTCCACAGGAAAGTCACCGTCTGCTCAGCCAAGTCGGGCGCTGCGGCAAAGATATCATCAAAGCGGATCGAGTCCGTCAGCATATAGAGGCCGAAGATGCCCAGCAGGAAAGCAAAGTCCCCCACCCGGTTGACGACAAAGGCTTTCATCGCGGCGGCATTGGCCGACGGCTTGCGGAAGTAGAAACCGATCAGCAGGTAGGAGGCGACGCCGACGCCCTCCCAACCAAAGAACATCTGCACGAGGTTGTCGGCTGTGACCAGCATCAACATCGCGAAGGTAAAGAACGACAGATAGGCGAAGAACCGGGGGCGATAGCTCTCGTTATCGCGGAAGTTCTCATCGTGGGCCATGTAGCCGAAGGAGTAGAGGTGAACGAGGCTTGAGACCGTGGTGATGACGATCAGCATCAGCGCGGTCAAACGGTCCATGCGGATCGCCCAATCGGTGCTCAGCGTGCCGCTTTCGATAAAGCGCAGGATCTGAATTTGCTCGGTCGGGCCGTCTAGCGTCAGGAACACCACCCAAGAGAGGAAGGCGGCAAGGAACAGCAGCCCCGTGGCGGTCCACTGAGCGGCCTTCTCACCGATGATCTTCCAGCCGAAACCGCAGAGGATGGCACCCACAAGCGGGGCGAATAGGATCGTGGTTTCCATTGCCTCAGCCCTTCATCACGTTGACATCTTCCACCGCGATCGAGCCACGGTTGCGGAAGAAACAGACCAGAATGGCGAGGCCGATGGCAGCCTCCGCCGCAGCGACGGTGAGCACGAAGAGTGTGAACACCTGCCCCGTCAAATCACCAAGGAAACTGGAGAAGGCAACGAGGTTGATGTTCACCGCGAGCAGCATCAATTCGATGCTCATCAGCAGAATGATCACGTTCTTGCGGTTCAGGAATAGCCCGAAGATGCCGATGACAAACAGCGTCGCCGCCACTGTCAGGTAATGCTCAAGTCCGATCATGTCGTCCCTTACGTTCCCGCCCCTTGATGGGCTTTGGTCGCGCCCCATTTGATGGGGCTTTTAGTATCACTTTGCCCCGGCTGCCACCGGGATTGATCGGGTTTTAGCCGATAAAGCTGTAGCCGCCGAAAAACACGACGATCAACACCACGACCAGTACCACGATTGTTGTTCTCGACATTTCGACGTCCCTTTTCTCTCTTGGTTGAGCCGTTTTCTTTCAAAGAAAACGGCCACGGAATTTTTTAAAATTCCGGTGTTTACAGGCCCTGCCCAGACTTCACGTCGCGCAGTTCCATCGCCTTGGCCGGGTCACGCATCATCTGGGCAACCACGTCTTGGCGCTTCACATCCTTACGGTGACGCAGTGTCAGCACGATCGCCCCGATCATCGCCACCAGCAGGATCAGACCCGCCAGTTGGAAGAGTAGGAAGTAGCGATCATACAGCAGCAGCCCAAGCGCTTCGGTATTGAACCGCGCCGGATCGATTGCATTGGCCCGCAGGCTCTCGGCCGCCGCACTCTGCTCCCATGCGCCAAAGGCCATGACGAATTGCATCAAGATCACCAGAGCGATCAACAGCGCCAGCGGCATATACCGCGCCATCTCGGCCTTAAGCTCGGCAAAATCTACGTCGAGCATCATGACCACGAAGAGGAACAGCACCGCCACCGCGCCGACATAGACGATGACCAGCAGCATCGCCACGAACTCCGCGCCGAGCAGCACGAAAAGCCCCGCCGCCGAGAGGAAGGACAGGATCAGCCAAAGCACCGAATGCACCGGGTTGCGGCTGATCACCGTGAACAGCCCGCCGGTAATGACGCTGATCGCGAAGAGGTAAAATGAAAAGACCGTCATGCGCCGTCTTCCTTCTTGGTATCTTTTTCTTCGTCTAAGACCGATTGCGCCAGTTCCAACGCCCGGGTCATCGCCGGCAGCCCGGCAAAGACAGACATCTGGCTGATCGTCTCGACGATATGTTGTTTGGTGGCCCCGGCCTCGCGCGCGTGGCGCACGGTTTGGCGGAGGGCCATATCATTCTGCGCGCCCTGCATGGTCAGCCCCGCAAGCGTCAGAAGCAGCCGCGTCCGCGCGTCCAGCCCGCCCTTATTCACCGTGTCGCCGAACCAGAAATCCATCATTTCCTTCGGCATGGTGCCCATCATCGCCTCGAACCCTTTGGGCGAAAAAGCATCCATCGCTGGAAAGGCTTTCGCCATTTCCTGCGCCTGCTTCATCATCGCATCAAAAGGGTTCTTGGGATCACTCATCGGTATGGTGCGTCCATTTCGAGGTTGCGGGCAATTTCGGCTTCCCAGCGTTCGCCGTTGTCCAGCAGTTTCGCCTTGTCGTAGTAAAGCTCTTCGCGGGTCTCGGTCGAGAATTCGAAGTTCGGCCCTTCGACAATCGCGTCCACTGGGCAGGCTTCTTGGCAGAAACCGCAGTAGATGCATTTGGTCATGTCGATGTCATAGCGCGTGGTGCGGCGGCTGCCGTCCTCGCGTGCTTCGGCGTCGATGGTGATCGCCTGCGCGGGGCAGATCGCCTCGCAGAGTTTGCACGCGATGCAACGCTCTTCGCCATTGGGATAACGGCGCAGCGCGTGTTCGCCGCGGAAACGGGGCGACAGAGGCCCCTTTTCATGCGGGTAGTTCAGCGTGGTTTTCGGCGCAAAGAAATAGCGCATCCCCAACATGAACGCCTTGGCGTAGTCTGCCAGCAGGAAGTATTTCGCGGCGCGGGTGTAATCCATCTGTGCCATATCAGCCCCCTACGGTCCAACGGGCGTAGATGCCCCAGAACCAATCGAATTTTGCAGCGAATGCCACGAAGACCACCCAGAACAGCGAGAACGGCAGGAAGACTTTCCAACCCAGCCGCATCAGCTGGTCATAGCGGTAGCGCGGCGTGATTGCCTTGACCATGGAGAACATGAAGAAGACCATCAGCATCTTGATGAACATCCAGAAGAAGCCATCGGGCAGGAACGGCACCGGCGACAGCCAGCCGCCGAAGAACATCAGCGACACCAGCGCGCACATCAGCACCACGGCCACCAATTCGCCGATCATGAAGAGCAGGAAGGGCGTGGAGGAATATTCCACCTGATAGCCCGCCACCAGTTCCGATTCCGCTTCCGGCAGGTCGAACGGTGGGCGGTTGGTTTCCGCCAGCGCCGAGATGAAGAACAAGATCAACATCGGGAAGTGCGGCAGGAAGTACCAGTTGAACAGACCCCAGTCGCCATCCTGCGCCGCCACGATGGACGTGAAGTTCATCGAACCGGTCGAGAGGATCACGCCGATGATGATCAGGCCGATCGACACTTCGTAGGAAATCATCTGCGCGGCAGAGCGCAGCGAACCAAGGAAGGGGTATTTCGAGTTCGACGCCCAACCGCCCATGATCACGCCGTAAACCTCAAGCGAGGAGACGGCGAAGACATAGAGGATGGCCACGTTGATGTCCGACAGGATCCAGCCTTCGTTAAAGGGGATCACCGCCCAAGCGATCATCGCCATGACAAAGGAAATCATCGGCGCAAGGAAGAAGACCCCCTTGTCAGCGCCCGCCGGGACCACCACTTCTTTAACGATATATTTAAGAAAGTCGGCAAAACTCTGCAGCAGGCCGAAGACGCCCACGACGTTGGGGCCGCGGCGCATCATCACGGCGGCCCAGATCTTGCGGTCGGCATACATGAGGAAGGCCAGCGCCAGCAAAAGCGGTACAACCAGCAGCAAAACCTGCCCAACCGTCAGCAGGGCAATGCCCAGCCCGGTGTTGTAAAAGAAATCAGCCATAAGTCCTCACACCGTCGGAATGCCGCGTTCCGCGCATTGAAACGCGGTCACTTCGGCATCAATTGTCTTCAAGCCTTTCGGCAGGCTCGGCGAGATTGTGTAAACAGCATCTGCCCGCCATATGCCACCCTCTTCGGTGACATTTGTCCGCACATGTCGCGCAAAACCGTAGCCCCGGATCAGCGTATACTGCGCTGCAGCACATTCGGCGTAATCCGACACGTCTTGGTTCGATAACGCCTTGGTCATCGCCACGTTGAACTGCACCAAATCACCGTCCAAAAGCTGGGTTTCCACCCCCTTGTAGTCGGGGATGAAATCCTCGGCCACCGGCACCTGCGGTTCGCAGGCGGCCAGCAGCATCAAGGGGGCCAGCATCATGGCTCTCACTCCGCCGCCATCGGCTCGGCCCGGCGCGCGGCAGCCAGTGCCGAAAGCTCCGCCATCAACTGGCTGGCCCGTGCGATCGGATTGGAGAGATAGAAGTCGCGCACCGTCGGCGCGAAAGAGGCATCGCCCAGCTTACCGGCAGGCAGCGCGGCCCATTCGTTTTCCGGCACCTCATCGACATTCGCCAGATGCGGCACGGCCTCGGTCAGCTTGCGGCGCAGCTGCGCGATGGAATCATAGCCCAATTGCGCGCCCAACTCAGCCGAGAGCGCCCGGAGAATCGCCCAGTTTTCTTTGGCCTGACCCGGCGCAAACCCGGCACGCTGCGCCAATTGCGGACGGCCTTCGGTGTTGACGAACAGACCCGGCTCTTCGGTATAGGCGGCACCCGGCAGGATGATGTCGGCACGGTGCGCGCCGCGATCGCCATGGCTGCCTTGATAGATCACGAAGGGCCCAGCACCGATTTCAACCTCATCCGCGCCGAGGTTATAGATCACCTCTGCCGCGTTCACGTCATCCATGCCGTTTTCAGCCGTAGCACCGATATCCATCGCCCCCACACGCGCGGCGGCGGTGTGCAGGATCATCAGCTTGCTCTTGGTCTTTTCGGCCAGCTCCATCGCCTTCGCCAGCACGGCTTCGCCATCGGCTTCGCGCAGCGCGCCTTGGCCGACAACGATCACCGAGGGCTGTTCCAGCACTTCGTCGAAATCACTGCCCATCAGCTTGTCGAGGGTCGCGCGGTCGTTGCCCAGATGGTGATGCGGGTAGGTCAGATCAGCGGCTTCGCCGATTAGGCCAATCTCTGCCCCATTGCTCCACGCCTTGCGGACACGCGCGTTCAGCACTGGCGCTTCAACCGCTGGGTTACAGCCGATCAGTTGGATCATCTTGGCGCCGTCCAGATCTTCGATCCGCGCGTTGCCGACATAGCCGAAGCGATTGCCTGCAGGCAGCTTTGCCCCATCGGTGCGGCACTCGACGACTCCGCCCTGCCCTTCGATCAACTGCTTTAGCGCAAACGCCGCTTCGACCGACGCCAGATCACCAACGAGACCGGCAAGCTTCTTGCCCTTCATCGCGGCAGCGGCGGCATTCAGCGCCTCGGGCCAGCTTGCTTTGCGCAGCTTGCCATTCTCGCGGATGTAGGGTGTATCCAGACGCTGACGGCGCAGGCCGTCCCAAACAAAGCGCGTCTTGTCGGAAATCCACTCTTCGTTCACACCGTCATGGTTGCGCGGCAAAAAGCGCATGACTTCGCGGCCCTTGGTATCCACGCGGATGTTGGAGCCAAGCGCATCCATCACATCGATGCTCTCGGTCTTGCTGAGTTCCCACGGGCGGGCAGTAAAGGCGTAGGGCTTGCTGACCAGCGCGCCGACGGGGCAAAGATCAATGATATTGCCAGACAGGTTGCTGTCGATCAACGAGCCGAGATAGGTCGTGATCTCTGCATCCTCGCCCCGGCCCGTCTGGCCCATGACGTGCTGGCCTGCGACTTCGGTGGTGAAGCGCACGCAGCGGGTGCAGGAGATGCAGCGGGTCATATGGGTCTCGACCAGCGGGCCCAGATCAAGGTCTTCGGTCGCCCGCTTCGGCTCGCGGTAGCGCGAGAAATCGACGCCGTAGGCCATCGCCTGATCCTGAAGATCACACTCACCGCCCTGATCGCAAATCGGGCAATCCAGCGGGTGGTTGATGAGAAGGAACTCCATCACCCCTTCGCGGGCCTTTTTGACCATGGGCGAGTTGGTTTTCACGACCGGCGGCTGGCCCTCAGGACCGGGGCGCAGGTCGCGCACCTGCATGGCGCAGGAGGCGGCGGGCTTGGGCGGCCCGCCGACGACTTCAACAAGACACATCCGACAGTTGCCAGCGATCGACAGACGTTCGTGGTAACAGAAGCGCGGCACCTCGATGCCAACCTGCTCGCAGGCCTGAATGAGCGTCATCGCCCCTTCGACTTCGACTTCCTTACCGTCGATGATGATCTTGCGGATATCGCTCATAAGCTCACTTTGCCTTCAGTAACGAACCGATCCGGCTCGATTTTTGAATCTCTTCGCGTCCAAGCGCACAATAGCTTTGCGGGTCCGAAGTATCGACCCCCTTCGCCTTGAAAAACGCGGCGCCCCGCGCTCTCATGCGCGCTTTTTCAGCGTCACTATCAATATAGGCGTCGATCTCGGCGTCGGAGTAGCCCAGATCGCCTGCCTTGCCCTTCAAGTCCCATGCCATCTTGACCGCGCGCAGCATCCGCGCGCTGATGTCGGGGCAGTTTTTCCGGATGATGTCGGCAACGCCCATATCCAAGAGCGCGTCGTCGATGGCAGCCACTTCGCGCAGCGGCGGTTTGGCGGCTGCCGGTGTCACGGTGGCAGCGGTCAGGCTCAGGCCCATCACGGCGAACATCAGGGTGCGCATATCAATTCTCCTTCATGCAGCGGGCCGGAACGGCCCGTCTGACAGATGGAGATTGGGGGCTATGATATTCAATATCACCGCCCCTTTGGGCCGCAGCCCCGCGATATGTCGCCGATGCGATCACTGGGGGCAGCGCCCCTGAAAGGTCAGCGCCCCGCCATCGAACCGCAGCGCGCTTGCCGGGGCATCGGGGCCAAAGGTCCAGTCGATCTTAGAGTTGCCGTAGTTGCCGACGCAGTATTTCACCGCCTCATAGCGCGCCGCTGCGCGTGCACCGTCGATGGATTTGCCAGCATCCTTGACCGTCACCTGAAATACGTCGCGCTGGCCATCCACCTTGCGCAGCTTGGTGCTGAAATACTGCCCGTCAAAGGCAACACGCTCACCATCATTGGCACAGCCTGCCAGCAGAGCGCTGACCGTCAAAACCGTCAAAGCATATTTCATAGACCTACTCCGCTGCGCCATGGGCCCGGCTTTGCCGACCGCCCCCGCGCCTATTGTGGACGGACGCGCCTGACACGCGCCCGCTATCGCCGCTCCTGCGCCAAGCGTCAAGCCATCGGGCCTGCCGCCGCGCAGGGTTTCACTCTGCCGCGACCGCGCTGACACGGCCCGTGCGCTTGTATTTGATCCTGTCTTCGATCTCATCCCGGAAGTGGCGGATCAGACCCTGGATCGGCCAAGCCGCCGCATCGCCAAGCGCGCAGATCGTGTGGCCTTCGACCTGTTTGGTCACGTCGAGCAGCATGTCGATCTCTTCGGGCTCTGCATCGCCGGAAACCAGACGGTCCATCACGCGCATCATCCAGCCGGTGCCTTCGCGGCAGGGCGTGCACTGGCCGCAGCTTTCGTGTTTGTAGAACTTCGACAGACGCCAGATCGCTTTGATCACGTCGGTCGAGTTGTCCATCACGATCACCGCTGCCGTGCCGAGGCCGGAGCGCTGTTCGCGCAGATAATCAAAATCCATGATCGCGTCGCGCATGTCTTTGCCGGGGATCAGCGGCACCGAAGAGCCGCCGGGGATAACGGCCTTTAGGTTGTCCCAACCGCCGCGAATGCCGCCGCAATGTTTTTCGATCAGCTCTTCAAAACCGATGCTCATCGCCTCTTCGACAACGCAGGGGTTGTTGACGTGGCCCGAGATCGCAAACAGCTTGGTGCCCGCGTTGTTGGCGCGGCCAAAGCCCGCGAACCATTCCGGCCCACGGCGCAGGATGGTCGGCACCACGGCGATGGATTCGACGTTGTTCACTGTGGTCGGGCAGCCATAAAGACCCGCCCCCGCCGGGAACGGCGGCTTCATGCGGGGCATGCCCTTTTTGCCTTCAAGACTTTCCAGAAGTGCTGTCTCTTCGCCGCAAATGTAAGCCCCTGCCCCGTGGTGCAGATAGATATCGAAGTCCCAGCCGGATTTGGAGGCGTTCTTGCCCACCAGACCAGCCTCATAGGCTTCATCAATCGCAGTCTGCAACGCTTCGCGTTCGCGGATATATTCGCCGCGCAGGTAGATATAGCAGGCGTGGGCATTCATCGCGAAAGAGGCGATCAGGCAGCCTTCGATCAGCGTATGCGGGTCGTGCCGCATGATCTCGCGGTCTTTGCAGGTGCCGGGCTCGGATTCGTCGGCATTAACCACCAGATAGGACGGGCGGCCATCGCTTTCCTTGGGCATGAAGGACCATTTCAGCCCCGTTGGGAAGCCCGCCCCGCCCCGGCCCCGCAGGCCAGAGGCTTTCATCTGGTCCACGATCCAATCGCGGCCTTTCTGGATGATTCCGGCAGTGCCATCCCAATGGCCGCGCGACTGCGCGCCTTTTAGGGTGCGGTCATGCATGCCGTAGATATTGGTAAAAATGCGGTCTTTGTCCTGAAGCATGATGCCTACCTTTGGTTCTCACGGCTGGCCCGGCGGGCCTGCCACATTTGATATATCACGACCATCGCCCAGAAAAGCGCGGCCAGTGCAGCAAAGTCGAAGAGCAGCGCATAGCGCCCCGGCAGGCCAAGCGCCGGGCCAGCCCATTGCATGGCCAGCCACAAACACATGGTCACGGCAATGACCAGCCCTGCGGTGCGGCCCTTGCGGGCAAGCGCTCTGTCTTCGGCTTCGCTCATGTCTCTCTCTTACCCCGATCAGCCCTCGGTCTTGCCGTCATTGGCAAAGGCTTTGGCTTGACCGATCCAATCGTCGCGCCGGATACGGCCCTTGAAACGCAGGCGGGAATCGACCCAGTCGATCTCATCCCCCTGAAGGGCTGCGATCTGATCGAAATGGAAGATGCCCAGTTCATTCAGGGTCTGTTCCAACTTCGGCCCGATGCCGCCAATCCGCTTGAGGTCATCTACCCCGCCCGCACGCGGCGCGTCGAGCAGCGCGGGTTTGCCATCGGTAGAATGGCTATCGGTCGCGGGCACTGGTGCAGGCTCGGCCTTCGCAGGTTCGGCGGGCGCTTCGACGACCTCTTGCGGGGTCTTCACAACAGCGGGCGCCTCTTCGGCCTCGATGACCTGTTCTGGTGCCGCTTCGACGGCAGCGGTATCGGCCACGGGCGCTGTCGGCTCCTGAAGCGGTGTTTCCTTAGAAGGCGCGGAAGGGGTTTCGACGGCCTCCTTCGGGGGCGTCACTACAGCAACTGCTTCTTCCGCCTTGGCGACCTGTTCCGGTGCCGCCTCAACGGCAGCAGTATCGGCCACGGGCGCTGTCGGCTCCTGTGGCGGTGTTTCTTCAGCGGGTTCAACCGGCGCGCTTGCCTTGCGCGCCGCCCCGATCCCGGCGTCCCCCGCGGGGACTGAACCCACAGCAGAAGAAACGCTTCCCGATGCCGTTGAAGCCCCTGCGACCGATGCAGCCGCCGCGCTGCGCGTGCTGTCTTGGGGGGCAGCGGCGGGCACGTCTTTGCACAGCAGGGTCAGCGCCAGATAGCCCACGATCACCGCCACCAGCACACCGGCCACGATCGACATCAACAGCCCCCAGATGCCGAAGGCCAGCAATAGGAATGCCACCAGCAAACCGGCACCGGCACCCAGCCACCAACAGCGCTTGGTGCAGGCCTCTCGTTCCGAAATATCCGTCATGACTGTCCTTCTCTCCCTTAATGCGGGCGATGCGGCTTATGGCTTTGCGGGGTGGTAATGGTGCCATCCTTGGCCCGTTGTGAAATCTCCGTCTTTAGTCTTTGGCGAGGCGCGCGGCCTGCTCTGCCCAATTGTCGCGGCTGACGCGACCTTTGAATCCTTCGAGGTTCTGATCAACCCAAGCGACCTCTTCTGGGCCCCACTGGGCGATCTGGTCAAAGTGGTAAAAGCCCATGCCGTTCAGCATCTGCTCCAGCTTCGGGCCGACGCCTTTGATCTTTTTCAGGTCGTCCGCACCGCCCTCACGCGGGGCGTCCAACTGGGCGGGCTTTTGGCCAGGCGTCGCGGGGGCGCTGGTCTCGGCCTTTGCCGCATCGGGACTCTCGCCCTTGGGGTCGCGTTTGGAGCGTGGTTTGCTCTTTGACGTGGCTTCGGCTTCTTGTTCGGTGACGCCGGTTTTGTCGGTGGCCTCGCCCTCGGCGGGACGCGGCTCTTCGGCTTCGACCTCTTCCACCGTTTCAGGCTGCGGCGCCTCGGGCTGGTTTTGCCACGGGGTCAGCAGCGGCACTTCGGTGCCGTCGATGCGCTTGACGGTATCACCGATGTCCACCGCAGCCTGCGCGCTGGCATTGTATTGCGTGCGCCCGCTTTCGTGGTCCGTGAGGCTGGTCAACCCGCCCAAAGGCTCTGACGCATAGCGCCCGTTCTGCGGGCCGGGCACCGGCACGCGCCCATCGCTCAACTCATCAAGGATTTCATTGAGCCGCGCGGTGGTCAGGTCTTCGTAATAGTCTTTGCCGATCTGTGCCATGGGCGCATTGGAACAGGCGCCAAGGCATTCGACCTCTTCCCACGAAAAACGCCCATCCGCTGACAGCTCATGGGGTTTGTTGGCGATGCGCTCTTTGCAAACAGCGACCAAATCCTCGGCCCCACAGATCATGCAGGATGTGGTGCCGCAAACTTGGATATGTGCCACAGAACCAACGGGTTGCAGCTGGAACATAAAGTAGAAAGTCGCCACTTCCAGCCCGCGGATATAGGCCATGCCCAGCATTTCCGAGACATGCTCGATCGCCGGACGGGTCAGCCAGCCCTCTTGTTCCTGCGCGCGCCACAGCAGTGGAATGATCGCGCTGGCCTGACGGCCTTCGGGGTATTTGGTGATCTGCGCTTCGGCCCATTCTTGGTTGGCGGGCGTGAAGGCAAAACTGTCGGGCTGGTCAGGGTGTAGACGGCGGAGCATTAGTTCGAACCTATGGTCAGGCGGAGGCCAATCGTGCCCCCGGCGTAAATTTCTTCAAAACGGGGTGACGCAAGCAGCATCACCGGTCGATCTCTCCAAAGACGACGTCCATGGTGCCGATGATCGCGGCCACATCGGCAAGCTGGTGGCCGCTGGCCACATGATCCATCGCTTGCAGGTGCAAGAACCCCGGCGCGCGGATTTTGGCGCGGTAGGGTTTGTTCGAGCCATCTGCCACGAGGTAGACGCCAAATTCACCCTTCGGCGCTTCGACGGCGCAGTAAACCTCGCCCTCGGGCACGTGGAAACCTTCGGTGTAAAGCTTGAAGTGGTGGATCAGGCTTTCCATATCGGTCTTCATCGCGGTGCGCGATGGCGGGGTGATCTTGCCACGGGCAAGGATGTCGCCCTGCCCTTCGGGGGCGCGCAGTTTTTCGATCGCCTGCTGGATGATGTGGGTCGACTGGCGCATCTCTTCCATGCGGCAGAGGTAACGGTCAAAGCAGTCGCCGTTCTTGCCCACGGGGATTTGGAAGTCGAATTCGTCATAGCATTCATAGGGTTGCGAACGCCGCAGATCCCACGCCAGCCCCGAGCCGCGCACCATGACGCCGCTAAAGCCGTAATCGAGAATTTCCTGCTCGGAGACGATGCCGATGTCGACGTTCCGCTGTTTAAAGATCCGGTTCTCGGTCAGCAGCTCGTCGATATCGACCATGAATTTGGTCAGGAATTGCGCGCACCATGTTTCGATATCGTCGAGCAGCGCTGGCGGCAGGTCTTGGTGGACACCACCGGGACGGAAGTAGGCCGCGTGCAAACGCGCGCCACAGGCCCGCTCGTAAAAGATCATCAGGCTTTCGCGCTCTTCAAAACCCCAGAGCGGCGGCGTCAGCGCGCCCACGTCGAGCGCCTGCGTGGTGATGTTGAGAAGGTGGTTCAGGATGCGGCCAATCTCGCAGAACAGCACCCGGATCAGCGAGGCGCGGCGCGGCACCACGGTGCCGGTCAGCTTTTCGATGGCCAGACACCAAGCGTGCTCTTGGTTCATCGGGGCCACGTAATCAAGCCGGTCGAAATACGGCAGGTTTTGCAGATAGGTGCGGCTCTCCATCAGCTTTTCGGTGCCACGGTGCAGCAGACCGATATGCGGATCGCACCGCTCTACAACCTCGCCGTCAAGCTCAAGCACCAGACGCAGAACACCGTGTGCGGCAGGGTGTTGCGGGCCGAAGTTGATGTTGAAGTTACGGATCTTCTGTTCGCCGGACTCAAAGTCGGTCGACCCGTCGTCAAAGGCTTTTGTGCGAATGTCGCCGTCCATTACCGTTTCTCCAGTTCTTGCAGCTTCATGCCCATCCACCACAGCAAGGCGATCGTGCCCAGCGGGATCAGACAGGCCGCCGCCCAGTATTTATTAATGCCAAAGAACGGCAGCAGCTTGACCATTGGAATGGCCGTCAGCGCCGAGAGGATCAGCCAGCCCAGCCCGCCCATTACTTCGCGTCCTTGCTCACATTGCCATCGGGCGCGGACCTGTCATCGCCGGGCAGAATGTAATCGGCCCCTTCCCAAGGCGACATGAAATCGAACTGGCGGTATTCCTGCACAAGGCTCACCGGTTCATAGACCACGCGCTTGGCGGCTTCGTCATAGCGCACTTCGGTATAGCCCGTCGTCGGGAAGTCCTTGCGCAGCGGGTGGCCGCGAAAGCCATAGTCGGTCAGGATGCGGCGCAGGTCCGGGTGACCGGAAAACAGGATGCCGAACATGTCGAAGACTTCACGCTCGAACCAATCGGCACTGGGGTGAACGCCGGTGATCGAGGGCACCATATCCTTTTCACGCGCGGTGGCACGCAGGCGGATGCGGTGGTTTTGGTACATCGACAGGAAGTGATACACCACGTCGAACCGTTTCGCACGGCCCGGATAATCCACCGCCGTGATATCGACCAAAGTCGAGAAACGGCAGGTCGGGTCGCCTTTGAGGAACTCAACAAGGCCCGCGATATTTGCCAGTGCCACGGACATGTTCAACTCACCCTTGGTGACATCCCATCCCAGCACACAATCGGGCCGCTTGGCTTCGATATAGGCCCCAAGTTCCTGCAGTTGTTCGCTCATCGCAAATCTTCCTTCCACGCGCCGATCAACGCCATCTCACTGTCCCGCGCCTTTGGCGCATCGTCCTTTTGCCTGCCCCGATCCGGCGCAGGCCCTTGTCTTAGCGCACAATTGTCCCGGTGCGGCGGATTTTACGCTGCAACTGGAGGATACCATAGAGCAGCGCCTCTGCCGTGGGCGGGCAACCAGGCACATAGACATCAACCGGCACGATCCGGTCACAGCCGCGCACGACCGAGTAGCTGTAGTGGTAGTAGCCGCCACCATTGGCACAGGAGCCCATCGAGATCACATAGCGCGGCTCTGGCATCTGGTCGTAGACCTTGCGCAGCGCCGGGGCCATCTTGTTGGTCAGCGTCCCCGCGACGATCATCAGGTCCGACTGGCGCGGAGAGGCGCGCGGTGCGGTGCCGAAACGCTCAAGGTCATAGCGCGGCATGGAGCTGTGCATCATCTCAACCGCGCAGCAGGCCAGACCAAAGGTCATCCAGTGCAAGCTGCCGGTACGCGCCCAGTTGATGATGTCTTCGGTAGAGGTCAGCAGGAAACCCTTGTCCTGCAACTCGGCATTCAGGCTCTGGGTCGCGAATTCAGGATCAGGCCCCGCACCGTATTGACCGTAGGCTGCTGGCGCAGAAGCACCGGATTTCACCCGCGGGCTTTGGTGGCCATCGCCCATCACCGGGGTGACCAGCGCGTCATCATTTACTGCCATTCCAGCGCTCCCTTCTTCCATTCATAGGCGAAGCCAGCCGTCAGCACGCCCAAGAACACCATCATCGACCAAAAGCCCACCATGCTCACCTCTTTAAAGGCCACGGCCCAAGGGAAGAGGAAGGCGATTTCGAGATCGAAGATGATGAAGAGGATCGACACCAGATAGAAACGCACGTCAAACTTCATCCGCGCGTCGTCAAAAGCGTTGAACCCGCACTCATAGGCCGAGACCTTTTCCGGGTCAGGATTGCGCACGGCCACGACCACGGCGGCGAGGATCAGCACAAGGCCAAGGCCAATCGCCACGGCCAGAAAAACGAGGATGGGCAGGTATTCCCGCAGCATGTCGTCCAAGGGGATGCTCCTTTCGCGGTGCGCGGCATGAGGCAAAGGCCAAAAGCCCGCGCAGACAAACTTGGAACGGGTTTAACTCTGCCCGTGGGTAGGGTCAACGGGCCAAGCCCGGTTAATGCCGCCCACGGGCCCGCAATAGAGCCATTTCGCCAAAGCCTTGAGCTAGACCACCCAGGCGGCTTTGCGCTTGTCGAAGAAGGCAGCGATTCCCTCGGCGGCTTCTTCGGTTTCCCAGCGTGCCGCGAGCGCGTCGATCGACATTTTCACCGCCTCTGGTGTGGCGATTCCACCCAAGTCCTGCGCCAGCTTCTTGGCCGCCGCAACGGCACCCGGCGCGCAGGAGAGATAGGGCACGACTTCGGCCTCAATCGCCGCGTCGAGCTCGTCGGCCGGAACGGCGCGGGCGAGCAGCCCCAGATCGACCGCCTCCGCCGCGCCAAAAAGCCGCGCCGACATGAAGACGCGGCGCGCGCGCCCCTCGCCCATCCGCGCCAAAACGTATGGCCCGATCGTCGCCGGGATGATGCCCAGCCGGGCTTCGGTGAACCCCATCTTGAGCGTATCGACCCCCACGGCCACGTCACAAACCGAAGCCATGCCGACCCCGCCGCCAAAGGCATTGCCCTGCAACTTCCCGATCACCGGCTTCGGCAGCGCATTGAGCGCGCCCAGCATCGTCGCCAGCTTGCCCGCCTCGACCGAGCGTGTCACGCCATCCATATCCGCCTGATCGCGCATCCAGCCCAGATCGCCGCCCGCGCAAAAGGATTTGCCCGCCCCGGTCAGCACCACCACACGCACCGCATCGTCGGCGGCCAGTTTACCCGCCGCATCCGTCAGGTCCGCCAGCATCTGCGCGGACATCGCATTGTGCTTTTCAGGACGGTTCAGGGTGAGCGTCGTCACCCCGCGCGCGTCGGTTTCGATCGTCAAAGTCTCGTACATGTCAGCCTCGCATTGCCCGCGCCATTTCAGCGGCTTCCAGCACCACCGCCTGATCGACGCCGGTGTCATAGCCAAGCGCCGTCAGATGTTCGTTCACCGCCTCGGTGGCGACATTGCCCGCCGCGCCGGGCGCATAGGGGCAACCGCCCAAGCCGCCCACTGCCGCGTCAAAAACCCGCAGCCCCATCGACAGCGAGGCGTCGATATTGGCCATCGCCCGCCCGTGCGTGTCATGGTAGTGCCCCGCCAGCCGCCCTGCCGGCACCACGTCCCGCACCGAAAGCAGCATCCGCGCGATGCTGTCGGGCGTGCCCGCGCCGATGGTGTCGCCCAAGGAAATCTCGTAACAGCCCATCGCAAAGAGCCTGTCGGCCACCCGCGCCACCGCGCCGGGGTCGACCTTACCGTCATAGGGGCATTCCACCACGCAGGAGACATAGCCCCGCACCGGCATGTCCACATGCCGCGCCTCTTCAAGGATCGGGGCAAACCGCTCAAACGCCTCTTCGATGCTGGCGTTGATGTTCTTCTGGCTAAAGCCTTCCGAGGCCGAGGCGAAGATGGCGATCTCATCCGCCTTTGCGGCCAGCGCATCCTCATAGCCGCGCATGTTCGGCGTCAGTGCGGCATAGCGCACGCCCTCGGCCCGTGTGATTCCCGCCAGTACCTCGCCCGACCCGGCCATTTGCGGCACCCATTTCGGGCTGACGAAACTGGCGCATTCGATGCGGGCAAAGCCTGCGGCGCTCAGCTTGTCCACCAGCGCGACCTTTTCGGCCACGGGAATCTCGCGTTTTTCGTTCTGCAGACCGTCCCGCGGGCCGACCTCGAAAATCTCACATGGTCCAAGGCTCATTGGCCGCTCTCCTTCCCTGAATGGGCCACGGTCACTCAATCGGCCATGGCGCGTAGAAATCCTCCTCGTAAAGCTTTGCCCCATCGGGCAAGGCCTGTGCGAAGCTGTCACGTTCCGTGATCCGTTCATACCACGCCGCGACCGAGGGGTGGTCATCCAATTTCACGAAATGCCGCGCCATATAGACCGCTTGGCCCACCGAGATATCGGCGGCCGAAAAGCCAGAGGTCAACAAGTAGTCGCGGTTCTCCAGCGGTGTCGAGAGCCGCGCCTCCAGCGCATCATAGCATTTCCCGATCCGCGCGGCTTCGAGCTTCATCACGATGGGGCTGCGCATGGAATCGTCGCGCAGGGCGATGTGCTGCTGGGTCAGCGCCGCGGTGTGCTGGCTGACGGTTTCCGCAAAATGCACCCAGACCAGCCAAGCCATCCGGTCGGGGCTACCCACAGAGCGGCCCATGCGGTCGGGGCTGTAGCGTTCGCAAAGATACTGCGTGATCGCGCCAGTCTCGAACATGCGCTCTCCATCGATTTCCAGCGCCGGAACCCGCCCCGCGGGCGAGAGGATTAGATATTCCGGGTCGCGCAGGCTTCGGTCGAAGGCATGAACCTTGACCTGAAACTCCACATCGTCGAGTTCGTGCAGCAGCCAGAGTGTGCGCATCGAGCGGGTCTGGGGGCAGTGGTGCAGCGTAATCATGCGTCTTCCTCGGCTTCCAGCCGCACCAACGCGGCACCGGCTTCGACCTGATCACCGGGCTGTGCCAGCACCTCGGCCACCACGCCGTCGCGTGCGGCGAGCAACGAATGCTCCATCTTCATCGCCTCTAGCACCGCCAGACGGTCGCCTTTGGCAACGCTTTGGCCAACCTCGGCGTCGATGGCACGGACCAGACCGGGCATCGGGGCCTCAACGATGTTGCCATCGCCGTGGGCTGCGGCGGCCCGCGCCAGCGGATCGATCACATCAAAGGCGATGCCATAGGCGTCAAAGACCGTGACCACGTCGCCAGCAACCGAGACCGCCGGCGCGACATGGCCGTCGATCTTCCAGCGTCCGCCAATGCGCTCGGCGCGCAGCTCGTGATCGGCCACGGTCCAAAGCTGCATGTCCTCGGACAGCACACGCACCTTCAGCAAATGCTCTTCGCCATCATGACCCAGCATCACCTGCCGCCGCAGAGGTCGCCAGAGGTTGAACCCGGCCTCTGCCTGCGGCTGATCCAACCCGAGCGCCGCCATCCCCGCCAGCGCGAAATGCCGCCCCGGCACCTCTGGCTGCGCGGTCAGCGCGTCGATATCCCGCGCGATCAGCCCGGTATCCACGTCGCCCTTGGCAAAGCCTTCATGCCCCGCCAGTGCGCCGAGGAAGGCGAGGTTGGTGACCGTGCCGCCCACCTCGCAGCCCTTGAGTGCCGCGCGCAGGCGCGACAGTGCCACGTCGCGTGTAGGCCCGTGCACGATGACCTTGGCGATCATCGGGTCATAAAAGGGGCTGATCGTGTCGCCCGCCCGCACACCGCTGTCCGCGCGGGTCTGGGGCGTGAAGGACAGATGCGTCAGCGTGCCGGTGGCGGGCAGAAACCCCTTCGGCACATCCTCGGCATAGAGCCGCGCCTCAAAGGCGTGGCCGCTGATGCTGAGGTCTTCCTGCGCCCTTGGCAGGGCCTCGCCCGCTGCCACGCGCAGCTGCCATTCCACCAGATCGATCCCGGTCACCAGTTCGGTCACCGGATGCTCCACCTGCAGGCGCGTGTTCATCTCCATGAAGAAGAACCCGTCGGTCGAGAGCCCACCGGAGCCGTCGACGATGAATTCCACCGTCCCTGCCCCGGCATAGCCGATCGCTTCGGCTGCGCGCACCGCCGCTTGGCCCATGGCCGCGCGCATATCTTCTGTCATGCCCGGCGCGGGCGCCTCCTCGATCACCTTTTGGTGGCGGCGCTGCAGCGAACAGTCTCGTTCGAACAGATGCACCGCTCGGGTGCCGTCGCCAAAGACCTGCACCTCGATATGGCGCGGCTTAGTCACGAACTTCTCGACCAATACATCCGGGTTGCCAAAGGCGGTCTTGGCCTCCGAGCGTGCCGAGTCGAGCGCCGCCTGAAAGCCCTTGGGCTCCTCGACCAGTCGCATGCCTTTGCCACCGCCGCCCGCGACGGCCTTGATCAACACCGGGTAGCCGATCTTCTCGGCTTCCTCGGCCAAAAGCGCATCGTCCTGATCCGCCCCGTGGTAGCCCGGCACGACGGGCACGCCCGCCTCGACCATCAGCGCCTTGGCGGCGTCCTTGAGGCCCATGGCCCGGATCGCCTTGGCCGACGGCCCGATGAAGGTGAGCCCCGCGGCCGCGACCGCCTCCACGAAATCGGGGTTCTCGCTCAGAAACCCGTAGCCCGGATGGATCGCCTGCGCGCCGGTATCCAGCGCGGCTTGAATGATCACATCGCCCTTCAGATAACTCTCAGCCGGGGCCGAGCCGCCAATATGCACGGCGGCATCCGCCATCGCCACGTGTTTCGCGCCCGCATCGGCATCCGAGTACACCGCCACGCAGCGCACCCCCATGGCTTGTGCGGTTTCCATCACCCGGCAAGCAATCTCACCCCGGTTCGCAATCAGGATCGTGTCAAACATGCCCTACCCTTTTCATCTCTTTCTGACTCCGAATATGTTGTGGGATCGCGGAGGGGTGCCCCCCCGCTTCGCGCCACAATCACATCCGGAACAAACCAAATTTCGTCGGCTCAATCGGCGCGTTTAGGCTGGCCGAAAGGCTCAGGTAAAGCACATCGCGGCTCTTGCGCGGATCGATGATCCCGTCGTCCCACAGCCTTGCAGAGGCATAGAGCGGATGGCTCTGTTTCTCGAACATATCGATCGTCGGCTGTTTGAAGGCGGTCTCTTCCTCCTCGGTCCAGGTGTCGCCCGCCCGCTCAATCGCGTCGCGTTTGACGGTGGCCAACACGCCCGCCGCCTGAGCGCCCCCCATGACCGAGATGCGGCTGTTGGGCCAAGACCACAGGAACCGCGGACGGTATGCCCGGCCCGACATGCCGTAGTTGCCCGCCCCGAAGGAGCCGCCGACCAGCATGGTGATCTTGGGCACATTGGTGGTGGCCACCGCCGTCACCATCTTAGCGCCGTGGCGCGCGATGCCCTCGTTTTCGTATTTGCGGCCGACCATGAAGCCGGTGATGTTCTGTAGGAAGACCAGCGGGATGTTACGCTGGCTGCAAAGCTCCACGAAATGCGCGCCCTTCTGGGCGGCTTCGGAAAACAGCACGCCGTTGTTGGCGATGATGCCGATGGGGCAGCCTTTGACATGGGCAAAGCCGCAGACCAGCGTCTCGCCAAAGCGGGATTTGAACTCGTCAAAGCGGCTGCCGTCGACGAGCCGCATGATGACCTCGCGGATGTCATAGGGCGTGCGCAGATCGGCTGGCACGACGCCCAGCATCTCGGCGGGGTCGTAGGCAGGCTCTTCGGGGCTGGCCCAATCGACGGTTGTCGGTTTGGTCTTGTTGAGCTGGCCCACCGCGCGGCGGGCCAGCGCCAAAGCATGCGCGTCGTCTTCGGCCAGATAGTCTGCCACGCCCGACAACCGCGTGTGCACGTCGCCACCACCGAGGTCTTCGGCGCTGACCACCTCGCCCGTCGCCGCCTTCACCAGCGGCGGACCAGCGAGGAAGATCGTGCCCTGCTCCTTCACGATGATGGTCACATCCGACATCGCGGGCACGTAGGCGCCGCCAGCGGTGCAAGAGCCCATCACCACGGCGATCTGGGCGATCCCCTTGGCGCTCATCCGCGCCTGATTGTAGAAAATCGCGCCGAAATGGTCGCGGTCGGGAAAGACTTCATCCTGGTTCGGCAGATTGGCCCCGCCAGAGTCCACCAGATAGATGCAGGGCAGATGGTTCGCCTCGGCGATCTCTTGCGCGCGGAGGTGTTTTTTCACCGTCATCGGGTAATAGGTGCCGCCCTTCACGGTGGCATCGTTGCAGACCACCATGACCTCATGGCCCTGCACCCGACCGATGCCCGCGATCACACCGGCGGCAGGGGCCGCACCGTCGTAAAGCCCATGTGCCGCTGTGGCCCCGATTTCCAGAAACGGGCTGCCGGGGTCGAGCAGGTTCGCCACCCGCTCTCTGGGGAGCATCTTGCCCCGGCTCTCATGCCGTGCACGGGATTTCTCGCCACCGCCGAGGGCCGCAGCCTCCGCCGCGTCACGCACTTCGCTCAGCGCCTTGAGATGGGCCATCTCATTAGCCTTATAGGCATCCGAGGATGGCAGGGCTTGGGATGTCAGTTTCATGTTACGTCCTCATTCTCTCGCGCCGCCAGACGCTTTAGTTCTTTGCGGATTACCTTGCCGGTGACGGTCATCGGCAGGTCCTCCACGAATGCGATCTCGCGCGGGTAGGAATAGCTTGCGAGCCGGTCCTTGACCCAATCTTGCAACTCCTTCGCCTCCACCTCAGCACCGGGTTTCAGCACCACATAGGCCTTCACGATCTCGGTCCTAAGCGCATCGGGTTTGCCGACCACGCCGCAGGTCGCGACAGCGCTATGGGTCAGCAGGCAATCCTCAATCTCCGCCGGGCCAATGCGGTAACCGGCGGAGGTGATCACGTCATCCTCGCGGCCCACAAAGCGCAGGTAGTCGCCCTCCCAGATGCCCCGGTCGCCGGTCAGCAGCCAGTCGCCGTGGAATTTGGCCGCCGTCTCCTCGGGCCGGTGCCAGTAGCGCAGCATCATTGAGGGCGCGCCTTTGCGCACCGCCACATCGCCTTCGGCATCGGTGGGGTGGCCGCCCTCATCCAGCACGGCGATCTCGAAACCGGGCACCGGCTTGCCGATGCAGCCCGGCTGCGCCGGGAAGTCACCCCCGCAGCTTGAGGCCACCATGTTGCATTCGGTCTGGCCGTAAAACTCGTTGATCTCCAGCCCGAAGGCTTTGCGACCCCATGCCAGCATCTCGGCGCCCAGAGGCTCGCCGCCACTGGCGACTGAACGCAGGCCGGGCAAGGATACATCCGCGGCTTTCAGCATGCGAAGCGCCGTGGGCGGGAAGAAGACGTTGCGCACCTCACCGCGCGAAATCACATCGGCGCAGCCTTCGACGGTGAACTTGGGCATCCGTGCGGCCACCACCGGCACGCCAAGTACCAGCGCAGGCATCGCTACGTCGAAGAGCCCGCCGATCCATGCCCAATCCGCGGGCGTCCAAAGGCAATCGCCGTCTTTCCCCAGATGATCATGACTGACCGAAACGCCCGGCAAATGGCCCGAGAGCACCCGATGCCCGTGCAGCGCGCCCTTGGGCGTGCCGGTGGTGCCGGAGGTGTAGATCAGCACGGCGGGGTCTTCGGGGCCGACATCGGCAAAGTCGACCGGGCCGCCTGCCGTGCCCACATCAGCCGCCATCCACGGGGAGGCCAGATCACCCAGCAGGTCCGCGCCTTCGGCATCGGTCAGCACAATCGCACAGCCTGCATCGCCAATCCGGCTGGCCAGCGCGTCACGTTTGAAAAGCTTGAACAGCGGCACAGAGATCGCGCCGATCTTCCAGATCGCCAGATGCGCCGCCGCGCACCATGGCGATTGACTAAGCAAGACACCCACGCGGTCACCGGGGGCCACTTCGGCCTTCAGCGCGCGGGCCAGCCCATCGACCATCTCATGCAGCGCGCCATAGCTCACGTCGCGGCGGGCCGCGCCGGTCAGATCAATGATCGCCAAGGCGTCATCGGGCCGCGCCAAACATTGCGCGGCCATGTTGCCCTGCCAGATCGGCCAATCGTCCTGTGTCATATCAGCTTCGATACTCCGGGTTTTCGAAATCAAACCGCGCGCCCGCGTCCCAAGCGTTGCGGTCATTGCCTTTTTGGGGATAGCCGCCGGCCGCTTTCAGCATGCGCGCCAAATGCATCGTGTTCCAAGTCATGATCGTGGTGTTGCGCTGCGTGAATTCGTTGTCGAACCCCGCGCGCTTGCCGTCCACATCATCGCCATAAGACGGCCCCGGCCCCGCCTCGCCAATCCAGCCGCAATCGGCCTGCGGCGGGATGGTGTAGCCAAGGTGGTTCATCGCAAAACCGGTAGTCATGGCGACATGTTTGATGCCGTCCTCATTGCCCGTCACCACCGAGCCGCCGACCTTGCCGTAAAAGACCGACTGACCCTTGTCGTTCAACTTGCCCGACATGGCATAAAGCCGCTCGATCAACACCCGACAGACACTGCTTTCCTCACCCAGCCAGAGCGGCGTGCCGATGATCAGGATGTCGGCGGCCAGCACTTTCTCCCAGAGCGCGGGCCAATCGTCCCGGTCCCAGCCGTGCTCGGTCATGTCCGGATAGACGCCCGGCGGCACTTGGTGGTCCAGCAGGTATAGGTGCTCGACGCTCACCCCCTGCGCCTCCATGATGCCCGCGCTGGCGTTCATCAGAAGTTGGGTATGGCTGTCGCCCGGTGTCTTTTTGAGCGAGCAGTTCACATAGAGTGCTTTGAGGTCGGAAAAGTCAGTCATCGCCAAGTTCCTTTTTCAATTGCTCCAACTCCCGGTCGAGGAAGAAAGAGGTGATGGAGCGGATAATGACCAGCATCAGCAGGAAGAGCAGGTCCGCAAACCGCAGGCTGATCGCGGTGTGGATCACGTCCGACACGATAAAAAGCTCCAACCCCGCAAGGATGTAGCGCCCCAGTTCGATGCGCTCGCGGTTGGTGCGGCGCACCCGCTCCGCGCCCTTTTTGGCGATCTCGGCAATCGTCACCCCGGTCAGGAAACGCGCCGCGCCGATCAGCAGCAGAATGATGGCCGCGATGTCGATGACCGCCGCGAGGATCTCGAACCCCTCAATCAGCCACGGCAGAAAATCGTGCATCACACCGCCTTCTGTCTCCAGTTCTATCAGGTTCTCCATCCTGATCCCTCCGTCCTGTCAGGCCGACACTTCGTGACGCGGTTAATAGGCCGCCCCCAGACGCAGAGCCTGTTCGGCCGTCATCTGCATCAGGCAGGCCAAGGTTGCAGGCCCGCCGCCCGTGCCACCGCCCCATTGGCTGCGTTCATAATCGCAGGCGGCATCGCGAAAGGTAATCCACGCGCGCTGCATGTCACGCAGGGCCTCGGCCTGAGAGGGCAATTCCGGCTGGTAGAGCGCCGCATCCTCATCGGCAGATTTGGACTGCACCATCCGCGCGCGGTAGTTCTCGTTCAGCAAGCCGTCCCAGAAGGTCAGCTCCGCGTCCAGACAGCCGCCCATGCCATAGGTCGAATAGCCGCCCGGCGCTTCCATGCAGAGGTTTGACGACAAGCCGATACAGGCGCGCTGGTCGGTGAACTCTTGCGCCCCGGCCAGACATTCTGCGGTGGCAGCGTCGGAATAGGTGATCTCTTGCGCGGCCACCGGCCCCGCAAGAAGCGCACAGGCCAGCAGCGCGGCGCGCATCACATGGCCCCCATCATCTCACGGCCCACCAACATGCGGCGGATTTCCGAGGTGCCCGCGCCGATCTCCATCAGCTTGGCATCGCGGAAGATGCGGCCCACGGGATTGTCGCTGAGATAGCCCGCGCCGCCCATCGCCTGCACCGCCTGATGCGCCTGCACCATCGCTTGTTCCGAGGCATAGAGGCAGCAAGCCGCCGCGTCCTGACGGGTCACATCGCCCCGGTCACAAGCCTGCGCCACGCTGTAGACATAGGCCCGGGCCGAGTTCATCGCGGTGTACATATCCGCCATCTTGCCCTGCATCAGTTGGAAATCCCCGATGCGCTGGCCGAACTGCTTGCGCTCGGCCATATAGGGCATGATCTCATCCAGACAGGCGGCCATGATGCCAAGGCCGATGCCCGCGAGCACGACGCGCTCGTAGTCGAGGCCCGACATCAGCACGCGCACGCCCTTGCCCTCTTCGCCGAGGATGTTCTCGAAGGGCACTTCGCAATCTTCAAAAATCAATTCGGCGGTGTTCGAGCCGCGCATGCCCAGCTTGTCGAAATGGTTCGAGGTGGTGAAGCCCTTCATCGACTTTTCAATCAGGAAGGCGGTGATCCCCTTCGAGCCCGCCTCGGGGTTGGTCTTGGCGTAAACCACCAGCGTCTCGGCATCGGGGCCATTGGTGATCCAGTATTTGTTGCCGTTCAGGCGGAAGTGATCGTTCCGCTTTTCGGCATTCAGCTTCATGCTCACCACGTCACTGCCCGCGCCCACTTCGGACATGGCCAACGCACCGACATGCTCGCCCGAGCAGAGTTTCGGCAAGAACTGCGCCTTTTGCTCTGGCGTGCCGTTCAGCTTGATCTGGTTCACGCAGAGGTTGGAATGCGCCCCGTAGGAAAGCGAGACCGAGGCCGAGGCGCGGGCGATCTCTTCGACCGCGACAGTGTGGGCGACGTAGCCAAGACCAGAGCCGCCGAACTCTTCTTCGACGGTCATGCCCAAGAGGCCCAGTTCGCCCATCTCGGTCCAAAGTTCAGGCGGGAATTCGTTCTTCGTGTCGATCTCGGCCGCCATCGGCTTGACGCGCTCCTGCGCCCAGCGGTGCACCATCTCACGCATGGCCGCGACGTCTTCTCCCAGATCAAACTGCATACTTGCGTTGAACACGGCTTCTCCCCCGATTTATTGAACGCTTGTTCATTACCTACCGCCCCGCCCGCTTTGCGTCAAGCGGCGCGATGTGGAACCGCGCTGCGCCGCGGCGGGTTGGCCCTGCGACCAAGGGAACACTACAACAAAGCGAGATGCAAATGAGCGATGATCTGAAAAAAGAGTTCTGGGACCGTCTGGACGACACCCGCGCCGGGATGCTGGCAACCAAGACCGCCCGTGCGATCCCGATGACCCACTACATCGACGAAGACGACCGTTCCGCCGTGCTCTGGTTTATCACCGCCAAAGGCACCGATTTGGCGAAGTCTGCCGAGGGCCGTGCCGCTGCGGAATATCTGATCGCCAGCAAGAACGAATCTCTTTGGGCACGGATCGACGGTCATGTCTCTGCCGTGACCAACCCGACTGAGTTGGACAAGATCTGGAACGCCATTGCGGGCGCGTGGTTCGAGGACGGCAAACAAGACCCCGATGTGCAACTGATCCGCTTCGACCTGACCGAAGCCGAGGTCTGGGCCACCGATGGCGGGTTCAAATTTCTCTATGAGATCGGCAAAGCCCAACTGACCGGCGAGAAACCCGATATGGGCAAACACGGCATGATCCGCTTCTAAACCTAGCCGCCCGAGGCCACGGTGAGGCAGGAATTCGCTCCCATTGACGTGGCGAATTCCTGTTCCAGTAAGGCCACCTCGGCGGGGGTCGTCCTGTACCGGTGCAACCGCCCGTGCCGTTTCACCTCCGACGCCTTCATCGCGCCTTCAGAGATCGGCTCGCGCTGCGCGAGACTGCCGGTGAAACGTTCTTCTGTCAGGCGGCCTTGCCGATCAACCGCTCGATGACCTCCGGCAGGTCGGCAAAATCGTCCAACAGGGCTTCGGGCTCCAGCGCTGCCATGTCCTCGCCCGAGGGGCCAAAAGTTACCAACACACAGGGCACCCCGGCGGCTTTAGCGGTTTTGCGGTCGGTGTCGCTGTCCCCGATCAACACGCATTGTGCCGGATCGCCGCCGGCACGCCGGGCGGTTTCGAACAGATGCTCGGGGTCGGGTTTACGCACGTCCAGACTATCAGCCCCCAGCATCCCGCCGAATGCATCCCGCACGCCAAGCCGGGTCAACAGCAACTCTGCCAAAGCCTCGGGTTTGTTGGTGCAGATCGCCACGCGGTAGCCTGCGGCCTTGAGCGCGGCCACTGCCTCCATCGCGCCGGGGTACATGATGGTATGGGTGTCGATGTCGCGCCCATAGGCTTCGAGCAGCATGGGATAGTATCGGTCGATCATCGCCGCATCATCGGCACGGCCCAGCTTTTGCATTCCGAGCGTCAGCATGGCTCGCCCGCCACGCAGCGCGGTGCCCGCATCCTCGGCATGAACCAGCACATCGCCCTCGCCCATGTCACGGAAACAGGCGTTGGCGGCGGCGATCAAATCGCCTGAGGTATCGGCCAAAGTGCCGTCGAGATCGAAAACGACTGTCTTCACTGGGTACTCCTTGGGCGGAACCCCGCCTTGCAAAATGGCATCGTGTTGCAGACCGCAATCTAGTTTGATGGGCCACAACCTTGCGCCTTTGTGCGAAGCGCGTAAAGAGAATGCAAGCTGAAGGACAAAGAGATTTACATGGAAACTGCACTGATCATCCTCGCCGCGGGCAAGGGGACACGGATGAACTCGGACCTGCCAAAGGTGCTGCACCGCGTCGCCTCCGCTCCCATGCTCGAACACGCCATGGCCGCAGGCGCCATGCTTGGCCCCCGCCATACGGTTGTGGTGGCGGGCCACGGGGCGGATCAGGTACGCGCGGCCGCGACCCACTTTGACGAGGATGCGCAGGTGGTCGAACAGACCGAACAGCTGGGCACGGCCCATGCGGTGGCACAGGCCCGCCCGGCGTTGGAAGGTTTCGACGGTATGGCGCTGGTGCTTTACGGCGACACGCCCTTCGTGCAGCCCGAGACATTGGAAAAGATGCAAGAAGCTTTGGCCACCCATGATGTGGTGGTGCTGGGGTTCGAAGCCGCCGACCCCGCCCGTTATGGCCGTCTGGTGGTGCAGGGCGACACCTTGAAGCGTATCGTTGAGTTCAAGGACGCCTCGCCCGAGGAACGCACCATTACCCTGTGCAATTCCGGCGTGGTGGCTTGCAAAGCCGAGCTTCTGTTCGATCTGATCGACAAAGTGGGCAACGACAACGCTTCCGAAGAATACTACCTCACCGACATCATCGGCCTTGCCCGCGCCGAAGGGCGCAGCGCCACCGTGGTCACCTGTACCGAGGCCGAGACGATGGGCGTGAACTCTCGCGGCGACCTCGCCCGGGCCGAGGCTGCGTTCCAAGCCCGCGCCCGCGCGCTGCTGATGGAAGACGGCGTAACCTTGGTCGCCCCCGAAACGGTCTTTCTATCCCGCGACACCTATATTGGCCGCGACACGGTGGTAGAACCCAACGTCGTCTTCGGCCCGAATGTGACCGTGGAATCCGGCAGCACGATCCGCGCCTTCTCGCATCTCGAAGGGTGCCATGTCTCACGCGGCGGCGTGGTCGGCCCCTACGCCCGCCTGCGCCCCGGCGCGGAATTGGCCGAAGATGTGCGCATCGGCAATTTCGTCGAAGTGAAGAACGCGCAGATCGCCGAAGGGGCCAAGGTCAACCACCTGAGCTATATCGGCGATGCCACCGTCGGCGCGCGGAGCAACATCGGGGCGGGCACGATCACCTGCAATTATGACGGTGTGATGAAACATCACACCACCATCGGCGCGGGCGCTTTCATCGGGTCGAACACCATGCTGGTGGCCCCGGTGACAATCGGCGAAGGCGCGATGACCGGCTCGGGTTCGGTCATCACTTCGGACGTGGAGCCAGAGGCGCTGGCCCTATCGCGCGCGCCGCAAATCGAAAAACCGGGCATGGCCCGCAAAATGTTCGAAATTTTAAAGGCCAAGAAGGCGAAAATGCAGAGGGGCAGCTAAACATGTGTGGAATTGTGGGGGTGCTTGGCACCCATGAAGTCGCTCCCATTCTGGTAGAGTCGTTGAAACGGCTGGAATATCGCGGCTATGACAGTGCTGGCATTGCCACGCTGAACAACGGCAAACTCGACCGTCGTCGCGCCTTGGGCAAGCTGGTGAACCTCTCGGACGCGCTGGTGCATGAGCCGCTGGCGGGCAAGTCCGGCATCGGTCACACCCGCTGGGCCACCCATGGCGCGCCGAGCGTGACCAACGCCCACCCGCATCAGGCCGGGCCGGTAGCCGTGGTGCACAACGGGATCATCGAAAACTTCCGCGAACTGCGGGCAGAACTGGCCGAACATGGCGCGCATTTCGTGACCGAGACCGATACCGAAACCGTCGCCCTGCTGACCCAGCATCATATGGCGCAGGGCGCAGGCCCGGTGGAGGCCGCCAAACAGACCCTCGCCCGCCTCGAAGGCGCCTTTGCGCTGGCATTCCTTTTTGACGGGCACGAAGACCTGATGATCGCGGCGCGCAAGGGGTCCCCCTTGGCCATCGGCTATGGTGAGGGTGAGATGTATGTGGGCAGCGATGCCATCGCGCTGGCCCCGCTGACCAACCGAATTGCCTATCTCGAAGAGGGGGATTGCGCCGTCCTCACCCGCACGTCGGTAGAGATCACCGACCGCAACGGGGCGCTGGCCAACCGCGCAATCAAATCCGTGCAGATTGACAGCACCCGCATCGACAAGGCCGGGCACAAGCACTTCATGGCCAAAGAGATCGCCGAGCAACCCGGCGTGATCGGTGCGGCCATCGGCCACTACCTGACCCCCGAAGGCGAGATCAACATCAGCGCGCAAGATATTGATTTTACGCAGTTTGACCGGATCGTCATGGTGGCCTGCGGCACTGCGTCCTATGCCTGTTTCACCGCGAAATACTGGTTTGAAAAGATCGCCCGTCTGCCGGTCGAAGTCGATGTCGCCTCGGAATTCCGCTACCGTGAGCCGCCGATCCCGCCGCGTACGCTGGCGGTTTTCGTCAGCCAATCAGGGGAAACCGCAGATACGCTGGCCGCCCTGCGCTATTGCGAGGGCAAAGCCGCGCGTATCCTTTCCGTCGTCAACGTGCCCGAAAGCTCCATCGCCCGCGAAAGCGATCTGGCCTTGCCGATCCATGCCGGTGTCGAGGTTGGCGTCGCCTCAACCAAAGCCTTCACCTGCCAATTGGTCGTGCTTTTTGCGCTGGTTCTCAAGGCCGCACGGGACCGCGACGCGATCAGCGCCGAGACATTCGCCGATCACATCTCAAGCCTGCGGGGGCTGCCCGCGATCATCAGCACGGCGCTTGAACAGAACGACACAATGCAAGAGGCCGCGCTCAAGCTCTCCCATGCCCGTGACGTGCTGTTCCTTGGCCGAGGTCAGATGTATCCCCTCGCTCTCGAAGGCGCCTTAAAACTAAAGGAAATCAGCTACATACACGCCGAAGCTTATGCATCAGGTGAACTGAAGCACGGCCCCATCGCACTGGTGGATGAGCATGTGCCGGTGGTCGTTATGGCGCCGCGCGACGCGCTCTTCGACAAGACCGTCAGCAACATGCAAGAGGTCATGGCGCGCAAGGGCAAGGTGATCCTGATTTCCGACTCCAAAGGTCAGGCCGAAGCCAATGAAGGCGTCTGGTTCAGCATCGAAATGCCCCCCGTCCCGGATGCACTGGCCCCGATCCTCTATGCGGTTCCGGCGCAGTTGCTGGCCTATCACACCGCCGTTGCCAAAGGCACGGATGTGGACCAGCCGCGCAATCTGGCGAAATCGGTGACGGTGGAATGAATTTGGAAACCGCCCTTGAGGACCTCGAAGCGCAGGCCAACCCGGCCCGCGCCGAAGAGATGCGCGCCTATCACAAAGCCGACCGGCGCTACCTTGGCCTCACCAATCCGCAGATTGCAGAGCTTGCCCAGAACTGGCGCGACGCACTCGATGTTGAGGGCCGTGTCGCCCTTGCCGACGGCCTGTGGCAGTCGGATATTTTCGAGGCCCGCGTCGCGGCAGCAAAGCTGCTGACCCAAGCGCGACTGCGCCCCGACGATCAAGCCGCATGGGCGTTGATCGCAAGCTGGACCGCGGATTTCGACAGTTGGGCGATTGCCGACCATGCCAGCATGGCCGCGCAGAAACGTCTGGTGGCCGATCCGACACGTCTGGACGAAGTGGAAGGCTGGGTCGCCTCCGATCATCTCTGGACGCGGCGGGCCGCGCTGGTGTCGACCCTACCGTGGACCAAGCAGAACAATCCTAAACCAGAAGAGCTTGCCGCGCGGGACCGCATCCTAGGCTGGGCCGCGACGATGGTGCCGGATCACCGTTGGTTCATCCAAAAGGCGATCGGTTGGTGGCTGCGCGACCTGTCGAAACACGATCCCGAGCGCACCCGCGCCTTTGTCGCCACCCATGGGGAGGCGATGAAACCTTTCGCGGTGAAAGAAGCGCTACGCCTGCTGAAAAAGTCAGACGGCGCAGGCTGACCCCGCGCCTTACCCTTCGGTCGAGACTTCGACCGTGGTGAGATCTGTCAGGGAAGCGCCAATCAAACGCAAAGCGGGCAGCGACATGCGGCTGCCTGCGGTTGCAGGCCCCTCCAGCGGGATCAGGGTCACGGCGGCCGATTTGCCCGTTGCGGGATTTGTCACCCGGCCCGGCTGTTCGGCGTCGACGAGAGGTGTTTTCAACCACAAGCCCGGCTCTGTCGCGCTGCCCAGACTGACCACTGTCGTCCCCAAGGCGGCACCGATGCTGGCGGGCGCACGGCTGGCTGCTTCGCGCTCGGCGGCGGTGGTTGTATCAAGCGCCTCGGCACTGCTGCCCCCGGTCGTGATCGGAGATGCGGCGGGCGGCGTCGCAGCGGCCGGCGCGGTCGCGGTTGCGGCCTCTGCCGGGGCTTTGGTCGGGGCAGATGCGGCCGCAGGCTCGGACTGGGAGGCATCCATGCCGAAACGGTCCGACAGGGTGCTGCAGCCTGCCGTGGCGGCGACGATGAAAAGCGGTAAGATAATACGTGTCATCCGCGCAGCCTATCCGCGCCCTGCCCCCTTAACAATCGTCCAAATGCCGCTTGCCCCGCAGTGGGCGGGGCATTACCTATGAGGCATGACAGCACCCCTTATCGACCCTTTCATGCGCGCAATCACCTACCTGCGCGTCTCCGTCACTGACCGCTGCGATTTTCGCTGCGTCTATTGCATGTCGGAAAACATGACCTTCCTGCCCAAGAAGGAATTGCTAACGCTTGAGGAGCTGGACCGCCTGTGCAGCAACTTCATCAACCTCGGCGTCGAAAAGCTGCGCATCACCGGTGGCGAGCCACTGGTCCGGCGCGGCATCATGACCTTCTTCGACGGCATGAAGCGGCACCTCGACAGCGGCAAGCTGAAGGAGCTGACGCTGACCACCAATGGCAGCCAGCTTGAACGCTTTGCCGATGATCTCTATGCTGCGGGCGTGCGGCGGGTGAATGTCTCTCTCGACACGCTGAACGAGCAGAAATTCGCGGACATCACCCGCTGGGGGCGCCTGCCGCAGGTGCTGCGCGGGATCGACGCGGCGCAGCGCGCGGGCCTGAAGATCAAGATCAACGCTGTGGCGCTTAAAGGTTTTAACGAACCCGAACTGCCGCGCATCACCGAGTGGTGCGCCGAGCGTGGGATTGACCTGACATGGATCGAAGTCATGCCGATGGGCGATCTGGGCAACGAAGACCGATTTGGTCAGTTCTGGTCCCTCAAAGACGTGCGCGCGCGCTATGCCGAACATTATACCGTTACCGATCTGGCTGAGCGGACCGGCGGCCCGGCCCGCTATGTGCGGCTCGAAGAGACAGGCCAGAAAATCGGCTTCATCACCCCGCTGAGCCATAATTTCTGCGAAAGCTGCAACCGCGTGCGGGTCACCTGCACCGGTGAGATTTTCATGTGTCTGGGCCAAGAAGACGTGGCCGATCTGCGCGCCCCACTGCGCGATCACCCCGATACGGATGTCCCGCTGCAAGAGGCGATCCGCGCGGCGATCGACCGCAAGCCCAAGGGGCATGATTTCGACTATTCCCGCCAGCGCGTCGACGGGCAGATGCCGCGCCACATGAGCCACACGGGCGGCTGAGCCCGATGACCACGCCGTTCCTCTACCGGGCATGGGTCGCGGCAAGCACTTTGATGCTGCCCATCGCCGGACGGCAATCCATGGCCAAGCTGCGCCGGGCCGAGGTTGAGCCGAAACGCGTGCGCGAAAAGCTTGGCCACGCCAGCCAGCCGCGCCCCGAGGGGCCGCTGATCTGGTTTCACGCCGCCTCTGTCGGGGAAAGCCTGTCGGTTTTGGCGCTGATTGACCGGATGGGCCGCGCGCTGCCCCAGGCGCATTTCCTCATCACCTCCGGCACCGCGACCTCGGCCCGGCTGGTGGACCGACGCCTGCCGCCGCGCAGCCGGCATCAATTCGCCCCGCTCGACGCCCCCGGCCCGCTAAAGCGGTTCCTCAACCATTGGCGACCCGACGCGGCGCTTTTCGTCGAGAGCGAGCTTTGGCCGCAGATGCTGCAGCGGACCCATGCGCGTGGCACGCCAATGGCGCTGATCAACGCGCGCCTCTCGCAACGCTCTATCGAACGCTGGCAGAAACAGCCCGCGCTGGCGGGGTTTCTCTTTGGTGTGTTTGACCTGATCCTGACGCAGAATGACGCAATGGCGCGGGCCATGACCACCATCAACGCGCCCGCCGATCGGGTCGCTCCGGGGATCAACCTCAAGTCTATGGCAGGCCCCCTGCCGCAGGACGATGACACCATCGCGCAGGCCCGTGCGGCCTTGGGCGAGCGCCCGGTCTGGATCGCCTCCTCCACCCATCCGGGCGAGGAGAAAGCGGTATTAGAGGCGCATCGGCAACTGCTCGAACAGGTCCCCGACCTATGTCTGATCCTTGTCCCCCGCCATCCGGAACGCGGGGACGAGGTGGCCGGTCTCATCGCCAGCGTCGGATTGACCCATGGCCGCCGGACGCGGGGCGACATGCCGCGCGAGCAGGTCTATCTGGCCGACACATTGGGCGAGCTGGGCACCTGGTACGCGCTGTCCGACATCGTCTTTCTGGGCGGATCGCTACACCCGATCGGGGGGCATAACCCCTATGAGGTTGCGCAGGCCGGGGCGATGGTGCTTTCGGGCACCCATGTCGCCAATTTCGCCGAGACCTTTGCCGAGATGGAGGCTGCGGGCGCTGCGCGTCTGGTGGCGGGCACGCAGGATTTGGCGGACCGTGTGGCGGATCTTTTGCGCAACGATATTGCCCGCGCCAGCGGTGTGGCCGCGTCGAAAACCTATGCCGCAGCGCAGACCGATAAACTCGACAGTATTGCCGAGCGGCTGATCACGGCCCTGCGCCTGCGAGAGGACAGCGCCGATGCCTGAGCTTTTCGTCACCAACTACAACCGCAATTTCACCGGCGTCTCGGCAACGGCAGCCAATGTGCTGCGCCAACAGGTCAATCGGCACGAGTTGGTGTTGGTGGGCCAACCCCTGCCCGGCTGCCCGGTACCGCTGACCCGTGCCGCCGCAGGGCGGATCACCCGAAAACATCCCCCCCAAGACCGCCCCTTCGCCATCTGGCACGTCCGCCGCAACCCCGAGATGCGTAGCGCGCTTTGGCTGCGCGATGTGCGCGGGGCGAATATGCGGATCGTCTTCACCTCTGCCGCGCAGCGCCTGCATTCAGCCTATCCACGCTGGCTGATCCGGCAAATGGACGCGGTCATCGCCACGACCGAACGCGCGGCGGAGTTCGTGCCCCATGTCCGCGCCGTGGTGCCGCATGGGGTGGATACCGATGTCTTCTCTCCCGCCACCAACCGGGGCGCCGCGTGGGAGCAATTGGGCTTTGGTGGCACCCATGGCATCGCCACCGTGGGGCGCATTCGGCCCGAGAAAGGCACCGACCTTTTCGTGGAGGCGATGCTGCGCCTGCTGCCCGAACGCCCCGGCGCGGTGGCGCTGGTGATTGGCCGCGCGGGCGGCAAGCATGAGGCGTTTCTGACCAAGCTCAAGGCGCAGGTCGAGGCGGCGGGCCTCGCGGAGCGGCTGCTTTTTGTGGGCGAATACCCGGCCGCCGACCTGCCCAAACTGATGCGCGCGCTGTCGCTGGTGGTACAACTGCCGCGCTACGAGGGCTATGGCATGGTCCCGCTCGAAGCGCTGGCCTCGGGCGTGCCCTTCGTGGGCAGCGATGCGGGATATTACGGCGCCTTTTCGAATGGTGGCCGTGTGGGCAAGGTCGTGCCGCTTGGCGCGGCGGAGGCTGCGGCCCAGGCCGCGCTCTCCCTGCTTGAGCGAGAGGACCAAACCGCGCTGTCAGAGGCCGCACGCCACTGGGCCGAACACCGCTTTAGCGCGCGGGCCGAGGCCGATGGGATCGAAGCCGTCTATAACGCGCTTTGGGAACGCGGCTAACCCCGCCAAAGAAAAACGCGCCCCCGAGGGAGGCGCGCTTTCAACATTAGCAATTGTGGGATCAGGCCGCGGGCATCCGCTGCTCGACGATACCCGCCCACCAGCTACAGCCTGCCGGGATCGCCTCATCGTTAAAGTTATACTCCGGATGGTGCACCGCCGCCGTGTCGCCGTTGCCGACGAGGATATAGGCACCGGGGCGTTCTTCGAGCATGAAGGCGAAGTCTTCCCCCCCCATGACCAACGGCGCCTCGACGCAATCGCCCGAGATTGAGCGTGCCACATCGGCGGCGAACTCAGTCTGCTCTTCGTGGTTCACCATGACCGGGTAGCCGCGATGGTAGGTCACATCCGCTGTGCCGCCAAAGGTGCCCGCGATGCCGTTGCAAATCTCGTTGATCCGCTTTTCGGCAAGGCTGCGCATATCCGCCGACATCGTGCGCACGGTGCCTTTCATCTGCACCCGCTGCGGGATCACGTTGAAGGCTTTGGAAGATGTCTCAAAGGCGGTGACCGAGACGACGATCTGCTCCACCGGGTCGGCATTGCGCGATGTGATGGTTTGCAGCGCGAGCACGGCCTGCGCGGCCATCACGGTTGTGTCGACGGTCTCATGCGGCTTGGCGGCATGGCCGCCGCGGCCCTCAAAGGTGATGTCGAACTGGTCCGTGGCAGCAAAGAAAGACCCCGGGCGGATGCCGAAAGAGCCCGTGGGCATGCCCGGCCAGTTGTGCATCCCATAGACTTCTTGGATGCCAAAACGGTCCATCATACCGTCTTCGCACATCTCGCGACCGCCACCGCCGCCCTCTTCGGCGGGCTGGAAAATCACCACGACGGTGCCGTCGAAATTGCGGGTCTCGGCCAGATATTGCGCCGCCCCCAGCAGCATTGCGGTGTGGCCGTCATGGCCGCAGGCATGCATCGCGCCGTCGGTCTTGGAGGCATAGTCAAGCCCGGTCTGTTCGTGGATCGGTAGCGCGTCCATGTCGGCGCGCAGCCCGATGACCTTGCCCGATCCGGTTTCCTTGCCCTTGATCACGCCGACGACGCCGGTGCGGCCAATGCCCTCGACGACCTCATCGCAGCCGAAGCTGCGCAGTTTCTCGGCCACGGTGGCCGAGGTGCGGTGGGTCTCAAACAGGATCTCGGGGTTCTCATGCAGGTCGCGGCGCCATGCGGTGATGTCGTCATGCAGCTCGGCAAATCGGTTCTTAACGGGCATTTGGGAAGTATCCTCCGGAGTTGGGTTGGCGCTGATTTTCATGCAGTCGCATTTATCTGCCACATGCTTACGCCCTTGCTAGCCGGTCCTCAACCACCTGCGCGAACCATGAGCAACCCGCCGGGATTGCGGCATCGTCAAAGTCATATGCCGGGTGATGCACCGTCGCCCCATCGCCGTTGCCGATCATGATATAGGCGCCCGGTCGCGCGTTGAGCATATAGGAAAAATCTTCGCCTGCCATGATGGGCGGGGTGTCGCGGTCGGTGCCGGGGGTGATCTTGTCGGCAGCCTCCGCGGCATAGCGAGTGTGGTCGCTGTGGTTGCGCGTGACGGGATAGCCGCGCTGATAGTCGATCTCTGCTTTGCATTGATGCGCTTCCGCCGTGAGGCGGGTGAGGTCGTGCAGGCGCTGCTCGGCCAAATCCTGCACCGCGGGGTCAAGTGTGCGCACCGTGCCGCGCAGAAGCACCTGATGCGGCAGGACGTTGTGGCTGTCGGTGTCGCTGCGCAGGGTGCAGACCGAGACGACGACCTGTTTCAGCGGGTCGGTGTTGCGGCTGGCGATGGATTGCAGCGCGATCAACACATGGGCGGCAGCGAGGTTGGTGTCGATAGCCTCATGCGGGGCCGCGGCATGGCCGCCCTGCCCCGTCAGCGTGATGTTGAACTCATCCGCCGCAGCCAGCAGCGCGCCCTCGCGGATTGCGAAATGCCCGGTGGGATGGCCGGGCATATTATGCATGCCATAAACCTCATCGATATCCCAGCGGTCCATCAGCCCCTCTTGCACCATGACACTGCCACCGCCGCCGCCCTCTTCAGCAGGCTGGAAGATCAGCACCACGCGGCCATCGAAATTGCGCGTCTCTGCAAGGTATTGCGCAGCACCCAGCAGCATCGCCGTATGACCGTCATGGCCGCAGGCATGCATTTTGCCGGGGGTCTTGGAGGCATAGGGCAGCCCCGTCGCTTCCATGATCGGCAGCGCATCCATATCGGCGCGCAGCCCGATGGTGCGGCCTGATGTGTTGCTCTGCCCCTCGATCACCGCGACCACGCCGGTTTGAGCGATGCCGGTGGTGATGTCGGTGATGCCAAAGCCGCGCAGCTTGTCTTCGACGAATTTCGAGGTTTCGGGCAGGTCGAACATCAGTTCAGGGTGCTGATGCAGGTGGCGGCGCCATGCGGTGATCTCGGCGTGGGTCTCTGCGAAACGGTTCTTGATCGGCATGGGCTATGTCCTTTGAAACAATAGGGTTAAAGCGCCGGACCGGGGCGGATGGGCGTGCCATCACTGAACCGGTCGGCGCGAAATCTGCTCAGATCATGCCCCGGCGCATCGCCCATGACCAGTGCGGCCAGCACCCGCCCCATGCCCGGCCCGATGCCAAAGCCGTGGCCCGACATGCCGGTGCCAATGACAAGGCCCGGAATTTGGGCGCAACTGTCCACCACCGGCACGATATCGGGCATTGTGTCGATCATGCCCGCCCATGAATTGCGCGCCGTGATGGGTGGCAGTTTGGGATAAAGTGCTGCGAACTGCTTGATCGTGCGGCGCAACCGGCGGTGATCGGGGGCAGGATCAAGGATGCGCATCGCTTCAAAGGGGCTGACGCTGTCCGCGGCCCATTGGCGCGGGGTGCGCCATGCGTCAGGAAAGCCCTTAGGCGCGGACATCCGCAGCCGCTGGCCAAAGGGGGTGGCGCGCAACTGTGGGAGGTAGTGACGCAGGGCGCGGAAGGCATCTGGCCCGACATAGAGGTCGGGCGCCGCCCCCGGAGCCAGCGTATACCCCCCATCAGCGCGGCGGCGAAAGGCCAGCCCCGCCTCGGCCACGGCACCGGCGTGCACCTCGGGCAGCACGTTGGTCGCCACCACGCTTTCGCGTACGGATAGCTGCGGCAGGGTGACGCCATGCGCGCGCAGGAAAAGCGCCGACCATGCCCCGCCCGCCAGCACCACCGATGTCGTGCGGATCGCCCCCGCTTCGGTGCTCACCCCCGCCACGCGGCCCGCGGCGAGGTCAAGCTTGCGCACCGCGCAGTTCTCGATGATGCGCACGCCCTCTTTGACGGCCAAGGCGGCCAGCGCTGGCACCGCGACCCAAGGTTCGGCCCGCATGTCGGAGGGGGTGATCAATGCTCCGGTGTAGCCTTTGCTCAGCCCCGGAAAAGCCGCCGCCACCTCGCCTGCGTCCATTAACCGGCTGTCGATCCCATTGGCTTTGGCGTGGGGCAGCCAGTCCGCGTAGCTTTGCATCTTGGCGTCCGAGCTTGCCAGATAGGTCACGCCGGTCTGTTTCAGCCCGATGTCGCGGTCAAGCTCTGGGGCCAGTTCGCGCCAAAGCCGCGCGGCTTCGACCATGATCGGCAGTTCATCCGGGTCGCGCCCTTGTTGGCGGATCCAGCCCCAGTTGCGGCTGGATTGTTCGGCGGCAATGCGGCCCTTTTCCAGCAGCGTCACCTGTTTGCCGGCGCGCGCCAGAAACAGGGCGGTGCAGACGCCGATCACGCCACCGCCGATGACCACCACCTCGCTGTCACGCGGCGGGGTGCGGGGGTAGCTGGCAGGGGTGGCAAGGGTGATAGGAAAAACGGACATGCGAACCCCGGAGGCTGGGACCGCGCGGCTGCACCGGGCGGCCGTGGAAAGGACAGGCCCCTGCGGGGGGCCTGCCCTAGGTCTGTCAGGGATGGCTCAGCCCTGCAAGCGGGTCAGCAGCCGGCGCATAAAGTCGTGACCGGCCTCGAATTGCGCCACGTCGATGAATTCATTGGGCTGGTGCGCCTGCGCGATGTCGCCCGGCCCACAGATCACGGCGGAATACCCTGCCTCTTGGAACTGCCCGGCTTCGGTGCCGTAGCTCACTTTGTGGCTGGCATTGTCGCCGGTGATCTGGCGCACGATCTGCTCGGCCTCGCCGTCCTTTTCGGGCTGCAGCGCGGGCACGTCGAAACGGGTCGAGGTCTCGATATAGGTTTCGGGCACCACGTCCTGCATCTGCTTTTCGACCTCACGGACCTTCTTGAGGTAGGCGGTGCCCCATTTGTCTTTGTCTTCACCCGGCACCACGCGGAAATCCATGGCGAATTTGCAGTCCTTGGCGGTGATGTTGTGGGCCGTGCCGCCTTCGATCACACCGACATGGGCGGTGGTGAAGGGCGGGTCGAACATCGCCGCCGTCTCGGTCGGCTTGGCGGCCATATTGTCGCTGTTCACGTCGTTGGCCCATTCGATGAGCTTGGCGCCCGCCATGATCGCGTTGACCCCGGTGTGCAGCAGCGAGGAATGCACCTCAAAGCCCACGAGGTGCGTGTTAAAGCCAATGCCGCCCTTGTGGCCAGTCACCGCCTGCATGGTCGAAGGCTCGCCCACGATCACCGCCGAGCCCTTGGGCACCACGCCCTGCATCGCCTGAATCATCGGCGGAGCGCCGGTACAACCAATCTCTTCGTCGAAGCTGAGCGCGATCTGTAGGGGGCGTTTGACGTCTGCATAATGCGCCTCGACCAAAGCCCAGATCGCCAGCGCGTCGAAGCCCTTCATGTCGCAGGCGCCGCGCCCGTAATAGCGGCCGTCTTTCTCGGTCACGGTGAAAGGGTCGGTGTCCCATGCCTGACCGTCGACCGGCACCACATCGGTATGGCCCGACAGGACGACGGCCCCCTCCTCCCACGGGCCCGCATGGGCGAAAAGCGCATGTTTGGGCTGGTCGGGATCGACGTAGCGGTGGCTTTCGATCCCGTGGGAGGCGAGGTACTCGGCCACCCAGTCGATCAGCGGGATGTTGGTGTCCCGCGACACGGTGGGAAAGCTAATGAGTTTGGTCATCAACTCAAGCGGGGTCAGGCGTTCGGTCATGGGTCTTCTTTCAATAGCCACTGTCGGTGGTCAGCACATGGTGCCCCGGCTCCACTTCGCGGTAGACCGAAGGCTCGGCCCGATAGCTGACAGGGTGGATCGGCGAGGGAATCGGTTTGAAGTTCAAGTCCTTCTCGGACTTGCGGCGCCGCGGATCGGCGATCGGAACGGCCTTCATCAGCGCTTGGGTATAGGGGTGCTGCGGGTTCTCAAACACCCGCTGGCGCGAGCCCATCTCGACGATGCGCCCCAGATACATGACGCCGACGTAATGGCTCACCCGCTCCACCACCGCCATGTCGTGGCTGATGAAGAGGAACGACAGCTCCATCTCGGCCTGAAGCTCCATCATCAGGTTGAGCACCTGCGCCTGCACAGACACATCGAGAGCCGAGACCGCTTCATCCGCGATGATCAGCTTGGGGTTCAGCGCAAGCGCGCGGGCGATGGCGACCCGTTGGCGTTGGCCACCCGACAGCTCATGCGGGAAGCGGCGCATGAAGCTGCGCGGCAATTCCACCCGGTCGAAGAGCATCTCGATCCGCTTGGTAATTTCGGCCCCCTTGAGGGTCGCGAAATTGTGGATCGGCTCGGCCACCTGATCGGCCAGCTGCATCTGCGGGTTGAGCGAGGCGAAGGGATCCTGAAAGATCATCTGCATGTCGAGCCGCGCGGTGCGCAGGGCCGATTGGTCCAGCGACATGATGTCGACACCGTCAAGGTTCACCTCCCCCGACATCGGCTCCACCAGCCGCAGGATCGACCGTCCGGCGGTGGATTTGCCACAGCCCGATTCGCCAACGAGGCTCAGCGTCTGACCTTTGTTGAGCGTAAAGGACAGGTCTTCGACCGCATGCACATTGGCCACGGTGCGGCGCAGGAAACCGCCCTGCACCGGAAAGCGCGTGGTCAGGTTCTTGACTGACAAGAGCACCTCTTCGCGGCCCTTGATCGGAACGATTTCCTTGTCGTCACTGCCCAAAAGCTTCATCGGCTCAGGGTATGGCTTGCCCGTCATCTCGCCCAATTTCGGCACGGCGGCCAAGAGCGCTTTGGTATAGGGATGCTGCGGGTTCTCAAAGATCTCCTCGACGGTGCCTTCCTCGACCTTCTTGCCGCGGAACATGACGACAACCCGGTCAGCCATCTGCGCCACCACGGCCATGTCATGGGTGATGAACATCACCGCCGTGCCGGTTTCGCGCTTTAGCCGGTCCATCAGGGCGAGGATTTCGGCCTGAATCGTCACGTCGAGCGCGGTGGTGGGCTCATCCGCGATCAACAGGCGCGGCTCGCAGGCCAGCGCCATGGCGATCACCACGCGCTGGCGCATACCGCCCGAAAGCTCATGCGGGTACTGCTTCAACCGGCGCTCAGGCTCAGGGATGCGGACCTGCTGCATCAATTCCAACGCACGTTCCTCGGCCTCTTGCCGGGACATGTTCAGATGCAGGCGCAGGCCCTCGGTCATCTGCTTGCCGATGGTAAAAACGGGGTTCAGCGCGGTCATCGGCTCTTGGAAGATCATGCCGATTTCATTGCCGCGAATCTTGCGCATGAGGCTGCCGCTGCTGGCCGCCAGATCGACCTGCCCCTTTTCACCACGCTCAAAAAGAAGGCGCCCGCCTGCAATTTCACCGCCGCCGTATTCGACCAGCCGCATCAGCGACAGCGAAGACACCGATTTGCCCGATCCCGATTCCCCGACGACGCAAACCGTCTCACCGGGGTTGATGTCGAAACTGACATCTTCGACGCCGACAACGGGGCCATCTTTGGTTTGAAATTCGACGCGCAGGCCCTGAATTTGGGCGATTGGCGCCCCGTTTGCGTGATCCAGCATCTGTTTCCCTGTTGTTTTTATTGGCGCAGATTTTGCCCGACGCTACGGCGAATGTCACGAGACTGTCAAACCTGACGCGGGCAGTTCGCGCTTTGTCATATTTGCGCCATGTCCGCCCTTGCAATTTTTGGGAAACCTGTTTCGATATGGCCCATGCGGTTTGGAAAGAACGCTTCGATCATAGGTTGAATATTGCTTTTTTTGTTATGTTTAGCTGGTGAAGCTCATGTTCTTTCTGGGGCGACAACAACAACAAGGCGGGGGCAATCCCGTCGACAAAAAGCGGCACGCCCACGTGTCCAACATGGAGTAAGATATGAAATTGAAGACCCTATTGATGGGGGCTGTCGCATCGACTGCGTTTGCCCCTATGGCCTTTGCAGAAGCCCATGAGGGCGAGCGTGGCCGCGACGGCGAAGTCAAAATCATTTATTGGCAGGCGCCTTCGATCCTGAACCCCTATCTGTCGAGCGGCACGAAGGACGTCGAAGCGTCCTCGCTGATCCTCGAACCCCTTGGTCGCTATGACGAAACCGGCGCGCTGGTCCCCTATCTGGCGAACGAAATTCCGACGCTGGAAAACGGCGGCGTGAGCGAAGACCTCAAGACCATCACATGGAAGCTGAAAGATGGGCTGATGTGGTCCGACGGCACCCCCGTCACCGCCAATGACGTCAAATTCACCGCTGATTACTGCATGAACCCCGAAGGCGGCTGTGCGCAGCTGGCCAAATTCGAAGGCGTTTCCTCGGTTGATGTGGTCGACGACCAGACGGTCAAGGTTACCTTCTCCGAGCCGATGCCGAACCCCTACGGCCCCTTCATGGGCGGCCAGTCCCCGATCATTCAGGCGGCGCAGTTTGCCGATTGTACCGGCGCCAAGGCGCCCGAGTGTACCGAAGCGAACTTTAACCCCATCGGCACCGGCCCCTTCACCGTCACTGAGTTCCGCCCGAACGACGTGATCACCATGGCCGCGAACGAAAATTACCGCGACCCGAGCAAGCCTGCATTCGCCACGCTGACCTTCAAAGGCGGCGGTGACGCGACAGCGGCGGGCCGTGCCGTGATGGAAACCGGCGAATTCGACTACGCCTGGAACCTGCAATTGGCCCCCGATGTCATCGCCAAGATGGCCGAAGGCGGCAAGGGCAAGCCGATGTCGGCTTTCGGCACGCTGGTTGAGCGTCTGGAACTGAACATGACAGACCCCTCCCCGGACCTGCCGGAAGGTGAGCGCGCCACAGCCAAGCACCCGCATCCGTTCCTCACCGATGAGAGCGTCCGCCGGGCACTGTCGATGGCGATTGACCGCGAACTGCTGGTCGAAGTCGGCTACGGCCAAGCGGGCCGCGCCACCTGTAACATGGTGCCCGCGCCAGAGCTTTACGCCTCCGACAACACCGACTGCCTGACCCAAGACATCGAAGGCGCCAAGGCGCTCTTGGACGAAGCGGGCTGGGTTGACAGCGATGGCGACGGCATCCGCGAAAAAGACGGCGTGAAGCTGGAAATCCTTTACCAGACCTCGACCAACGCCGTGCGTCAGGACTTCCAAGCGCTGATCAAGGATTGGTGGAGCCAGATCGGTGTTGAAACCGAATTGCGCAACATCGACGCTTCGGTCTTCTTTGGGGGTGATCCCGGTTCGACCGACACGTTCCAGCGTTTCTATGCAGACGTTGAAATGTACGCCAACAACTTCGACGGCACCGACCCGCAAAGCTATCTGGCTCAGCGGACCTGCGCCAAATTCCCAAGCCCGGAATCGCAGTGGCAGGGTGAGAACATCAACCGTTTCTGCGAAGAAGAGTATGACGCGATGGTGGCCGAGCTGGGCCGTACCGGCGAAATGGAAAAGCGTGGCGAACTGGCCAAAAAGCTGAACGACATGCTGACCAAAGACAGCTACTCGATCCTGCCGCTGGTTGACCGTGGTCGCGTTTCTGCTGCAGCCAACACCCTTGGTGGCGTTGTTCTGAACACATGGGACTCCGAGCTGTGGAATGCCGCCGATTGGTACCGCATGGAAGAGTGATCTAGGACGGAGGCGCGGCATGCTGCGCCTCTCTTCACCGACCTTTGGGGGGTGTGCGCCATCCGCACGCCCCCCTCTCGCCCCCACCCCCTCACAGACTGACCTACAAAGGCGACGCCCATGTTGACCTTCACCATCCGACGACTTCTTTTGTCGATCCCGACGCTTTTGTTTATCAGCCTGGTGATTTTCCTGCTGCTGCAACTCGCCCCCGGCGATCCAATGGCCCAGGTGCCGCTGACGGTCCCGCCCGAGGTGAAAGAGAAAATGCGCGAGGCGCTCGGCCTCGGCCAGCCGATCTATATCCAATATTGGAAATGGCTCGTGCAGGTCTTTTGGATCGAGCCGCAGGTCTTCATCGACTATCTCACCAACCGTTCTGCCCTGTTTAGCTGGCTGCCCGACACCAACCTTTCGGACGGCAAGCTGCGCGTGATCTCTTGGCAGACCCGTTCGCCTGTAATGGACATCGTGATCCAGCGCATGCCGCAGACCCTCTGGGTCGTGGGGCTGGCCTATATCGTGGGCATCGTTATCGCCATTCCGATCGGCATCTATTCGGCCTACCGTCACTATTCGGTCTTCGATCAGGCCGGGACGTTCATCACCATGATCGGCTTCTCGATCCCGCCCTTCTTTACCGGGCCTCTGCTGATCGTAATCTTCTCGGTCTCGCTGGGGTGGCTGCCGTCGATCTATGATACGACGCATGTCGTGAACGACTGGGAAAGCTTCAAGGTGCAGTTCTTTCAAATGATCATGCCGGTGATGGTGCTGGCGCTCCAAACCACGGCGCAGATCAGCCGCTACATGCGCGGTGCCATGCTCGACAACCTCAACCAAGACTACGTGCGCACCGCCCGCGCCAAGGGGCTGAAGGAAAGCGTTGTCGTCATGGTCCATGTGCTGCGCAACTCGATGATCCCGGTGGTCACCATCATCGCGCTTGGCATGCCCGCCATCTTTGGCGGCGCCATCATCACCGAGAACGTCTTCAAGGTGAATGGCATCGGCCAGCTTTTGTTGACCGCGCTGCGTGCCAACGATCTGCCCATGGTGATGACCCTAACCTTTATCTTTGCGGTGTTGATCGTGCTGTTCAACCTGATCGCAGATATCCTCTACGGCCTGCTTGACCCAAGGATCCGTTATGACTGAGCAACCCATTCCCGCCAGCCCGGTCGAAGCCGACCTCGAATTCATGAAAGCCCTGCAAGACAAGGGCCCGCAGAAGCCCCCGCGCAGCCAATGGCGCGATGTCTGGGACCAGTTCCGCAAGCACAAGGGCGCGCTTTTCGGCGGCGGTTTCCTGATCTTTATCACGCTCGCGGTGATCTTTGGCCCCTATCTGTGGGACATCGACGCCAAGAAGCTCGACATTCGCAACAAGAATTGGCGGCCGATCTATACGCTGCTGTGGGACGGCAATGCCAAGGCGGGGTGGAGCCATCCCTTTGGCACCGATCAGCTGGGCCGCGACATCCTTGCGCAGATGCTTTTTGGCGGGCGCGTCTCGATGGCCGTGGGCTGGATGGCCATGGCGCTGGCGCTGATCATCGGCACGGCCGTCGGCGTGCTGTCGGGCTTTTTCAAGCGGATGGACTTCTGGCTCATGCGCTTTACCGATCTGATCCTCAGCCTCCCGATCCTGCCGCTGGTGCTTTTGGCGGTGACACTCTTCGGGCAACCGCTGCGCTCGCAGTTCGGGCCTGAGGGGGGCATGTTCATTCTCATCGTCTCGGTCATCAGCCTGACCTCTTGGATGCAAACGGCGCGGATCGTGCGGGGCGATATTCTGGCGCTGAAGGAACGTGAGTTCATCCTTGCCGCCCGCTCTATCGGCACCACGCCGGGCAAGATCATCCGCCGTCACCTGCTGCCTAACGTGATCTCGCCCATCATGGTCTCGGCCACCCTTGGTCTGGCCACGGCGATCATCACCGAAAGCGCGCTGAGCTTTCTGGGCGTCGGCTTTCCGTCGGACTTCCCCACATGGGGCAAGCAACTGGCCGACGCAGTGGACCGCATGCAGGAATTTCCCGAGCGCGTGATGCTGCCCGGCATCGCCATCTCGCTGACCGTGCTGGCGGTGAACTACCTTGGCGATGGTCTGCGCGACGCGCTTGATCCGCGCATTCGCGGACGCTGAGCCAAATAAGGACCGACCGGCCCCCGCCCCGCGCGACGGGGGCCGGTTGTTTCGCGGCCCCTGACGCAGGGTGAACAGCGTCGCCCATTCTTCCATCAAAACAGAAATAATTTCGCTGACGCCGGAGGCCCCCACGTCAGCTTTCACTTGATTGTGACCCCCAGCCCCTCCAAATGGGAAATAATTCCGTTTTCGAGGGTTTTCGCGATGTTTGAGTCTTTCGGCTTTGAAGAGACGACAGCAAAAGAGGCGTCCGTTCTGCTGGCGGCGCTCATCGGGCTGGCGTTTGGCGTCTTGGCACAGCGCACGCGCTTTTGCTTTCGCCGCAGCCTCGTGGGCGAAGACCGGCGTCAAGCGCTCGGGGTCTGGCTCACCGCGCTGGCGCTGGCGGTGATCGGCACGCAGGCCGCCGTGGCCGCGGGTTGGATCAGTTTCGACGCGCATCGCTTTATGGCGTCTGAAGTGCCGTTTCTGGCGATTGCCATCGGCGGGTTGCTTTTCGGCGCGGGCATGGTCCTGACACGCGGCTGCATCTCGCGGCTGACGGTGCTAACCGGCGGCGGGAACCTCCGTGCTGCGTTGGTGGTGCTGGTCTTTGCCGTGGTGGCCCATGCGACGCTGAAAGGGGTGTTGGCACCGCTGCGCGTGGCGCTTGGGTCCGTGACCGTCGACATGGGCGACAGCGTGAGCCTTGCTGCCCTGCCCGGCGGTGCGCTGGTTTGGGGCGGTCTGATCGCCGTGGCGGCGCTGGCCTATGCGCTGCGCTCGGGCAACCGTCCGGGGCAACTGGTAATGGCCGGTTTGATCGGGCTTTTGGTGCCTGCCGCATGGGTCGGCACCGGGTATATCCTGCTGGATGAGTTCGATCCGATCGCGATGGAAAGCCTCAGTTTCACCTCACCTTCCGCCGACACCCTGTTTTGGACCATCGCCAGCAGTTCGATCCCCGCGGGCTTTGGCACCGGGCTTTTGGGCGGCGTGTTTGTCGGCGCGCTGGTCGCCAGCCTGATCGCGCGAGAGTTTCAGTGGCAGAGTTTTGACGCCCCGCGCCAAACCGGACGCTACCTGACCGGGGCGGCCATGATGGGCGTGGGCGGTGTGCTGGCCGGCGGCTGCACCTTGGGCGCAGGTCTGTCGGGTGTCCCCACGCTTTCCGTCGCGGCCATCGAGGCCATCGTGATGATCGCCTTGGGCGGGCTGGCCATGCAGGCGTTACTCAGCCGACCTTCCGCCGCAGGTGGCGCAGCGTCCACCACACGCCAAGCACAACCGGCACGGTGACCACGGCGGTCAGCAGCCCCTTGCTGACCTCCAGCGGCTCTGCCAGCGGGTAGAGCAGATAGCTGACCAGCGACACTGCGTAGTAGCTGATTGCCACCACAGACAGCCCCTCGACCGTATGCTGTAGCCTCAATTGCAAGTCGGCGCGGCGGTCCATGCTGGCAAGGATCGCTTGGTTCTGGGCCGAGCGTTCCACATCCACCCGCGTGCGCAAAAGGTCTGCGGCCCTCAGCGCGCGGGCTGCGATGGTCTGCAGCCGCGTCTCGGTAGATTTGACCGTGCGCATGGCGGGCGCATAGCGGCGCATCATGAATTCCCCAAACCCCTGCCGCCCCATGAAACGCGCCTCGCGCAGGGCAGAGATACGCTCATAGACAATCGCCTCATACGCGCCCGTTGCGGCAAAGCGATAGGCTGTCTCGGCGGTCAGCGCCTCAAGCGCCACCGATACGTCCAAGAGCGCGTGCAAAGTCTCCTCCGCCGCCGTGCCCGCCCCGCTGCGCATGGCCTCCATGAGGGTCGAGAGTTGCCCATCCAGATCATTCAGCGCCGTTGCCATTTCTCGCGCCTGCATGAAGCCCAGCATCGACATCGCCTTATAGGTCTCAATCTCGCACAGCCGCTGCACGATCCGCCCAATCCGCCGCTGCCCGGTCGCCGCATCGGTAAAGAGTGCCAGCCGCAGATGGCCAGCGGGATCAATCCGAAAATCGCTGGCAACCACCGCTGCCCCGTCGAGCACCTCTGCCACGGCGAGGCTCTCGGGCACGAACCAATCTTGCAGGTGACCCGCGATCTCTTCGTCCTCCTCCGGCTTCGGCAGGACCGCAAGCAGAGCCGAGGTGATCCGCTCCCCTTTTATGTCGGCCAGCCAATCCCCGGGAAAGGCGGCGAAATCCGCAGCAGCGAAAGGCAGGCTTCGGCCAGTGGGGGCGATCACCGTATAGGTAACGAATTCGGTATGCTGCTCCCATTTCAGCGTGAAGCGGCCCATCTCGCCATAGTAATGCGTAGCCGAAGCATCGGCGCGCGGCGCGCCGTAATGGGCCAGCAGCGCGTTCAACTCGGCCTGCGGTACGGCATCCGGCGACGGCTTCACCGCAAGAAAGGCGACCCGCGAGGGCGCGGCGAGCTGCGGAAACGGACGTGCGTGCATTTCGCCGGTGAGGGCAAGGCGCTGCGGGTGGTCTTTGATCGGGGCCATGAGGGGTTCCGCTGCTGGAGAGAGTATCTTCCTCCAAGAATAGCGCCATCGCCGCCGATGAACAGAAGAAAAATACGCATTTTCAGACACTTACTGCATACCGACGTATACCGCCCCTAGAAACGGCAAACGCCCCACCGTTTCCGGCGGGGCGTTTAAGATGTATAGGTCGGGAATTTTTTAAAAATTCCCGGTCGTTTTCTTTTAAAGAAAACGATCAGTCGATCAGCGGCAGCAGCTTGTCGAGGCTGGCTTTCGCATCACCGTAGAACATCCGCGTATTCTCTTTGAAGAACAGCGGGTTCTCGATGCCCGAATACCCAGTACCCTGCCCACGCTTGGAGACGAAGACGGTTTTCGCCTTCCAGCATTCCAGCACCGGCATGCCAGCGATGGGGCTGTTGGGGTCGTCTTGCGCCGCGGGGTTTACGATGTCGTTGGAGCCAATGACGATCGCGACGTCGGTCTCGGGGAAATCGTCGTTGATCTCGTCCATCTCCATCACAATGTCATAGGGCACTTTGGCCTCGGCCAGCAGCACGTTCATGTGACCGGGCAGACGGCCCGCCACCGGGTGGATGGCAAAGCGGACGTTCTTGCCGCGGGCGCGCAGCTTCTTGACCAGATCGCTGACCGCGCCTTGAGCTTGAGCCACCGCCATGCCGTAGCCGGGGATGATGATGACGCTGTCGGCCTCGTTGAGCGCCTGTGCGACACCGTCGGCCTCAATCGCCACCTGCTCGCCTTCGACCTCCATCGCCGGCCCAGATGTCCCGCCAAAGCCGCCCAATATCACGCTGACGAACGAACGGTTCATCGCTTTACACATGATGTAGCTCAGGATCGCACCCGAAGAACCGACCAAGGCGCCAACCACGATCAACAGATCGTTGCCAAGCGAGAAGCCAATCGCCGCCGCGGCCCAGCCGGAGTAGCTGTTCAGCATCGACACAACCACCGGCATGTCAGCACCACCGATGCCCATGATCAGGTGATACCCGATAAATAGCGCCGCCAGCGTCATGATGAACAGCGGCAAGAAGCCCCCAGTGTTGAAGTACCAGATCAGGCAGAGCAGCGAGAGTGCTGCCGCAGCGGCGTTGAGCATGTGACCGCCCGGCAGTTTCGTCGCCGCCGAGCTGACGCGGCCCGCCAGTTTGCCATAGGCAATGACAGAGCCGGTAAAGGTCACGGCACCGATGAAGATGCCGAGCACGAGTTCGACCCGCAGGATTGCGATCTCGACACCGTCCTTCTTGGCTAGCAGCGCCGCGAAACCTTCGGTCGACGCGCGCGCCACCTCGTCCATCGCCATTACGTTGCCCAGTTCGATATGGGCGTTATAGCCCACGAAGACCGCCGCGAGCCCCACAAGGCTGTGCATCGCCGCGACCAGTTCCGGCATCTGCGTCATCTGCACGCGGGTGGCCAATTGGTAGCCGATCGCGCCACCGGCGGCGATCAGGATCAGCGAAAGGAGCCAGAACCCCGCCCCCGGCCCGATCAGCGTGGCGACAACCGCCAGCGCCATACCGGCGATACCGTACCATACCGCGCGCTTGGCGCTTTCCTGACCTGACAGACCGCCCAAGCTAAGGATGAAGAGAACCGCTGCAACCACATAGGCCGCTGTCGTAAATCCGTATTCCATGATGCTCGCTCCTTCAGGATTTCTGGAACATGGCGAGCATGCGCCGTGTCACGAGGAAGCCGCCGAAAATGTTGATCCCACACATGAAGACCGACAGGGCAGCAAGAAGGATCACCAGCCACGAGCCAGAGCCGATCTGCATCAGCGCGCCCAAAATGATGATCGAGGAGATCGCGTTGGTCACTGCCATCAGTGGCGTGTGCAGGCTGTGCGCCACGCCCCAGATGACTTGGAAACCGACAAAGACCGCCAGAACGAAGACGATGAAGTGCTGCATGAAGCTGGCGGGTGCGACGAGGCCGACACCGAGCAGCAGCGCCGCGCCTACGGCCAAGAGCGTGACTTGGTTCTTGGTCTGCGCTTTGAAAGCAGCCAATTCGTCAGCACGCTTCTCTTCCGGGGTCTTTTCTTTAACCTTTTCCTTCTTCGGCGCGGCCGCGATGGCTGCGACCTTGGGCGGTGGCGGTGGGAAGGTCACTTCTTTTTCGTGGGTGATGGTCGCGCCCCGGATCACGTCATCTTCCATATCGTGGTTGATGACACCGTCTTTCTCGGGCGTCAGATCCGTCATCAGGTGGCGGATGTTGGTGGCGTAAAGTGTCGAAGCCTGCGTCGCCATGCGCGAGGGGAAATCGGTATAACCGATGATCGTGACACCGTTGTCGGTGACGATCTTCTCGTCCATCTTGGTGAGCTTGCAGTTGCCGCCCTTCTCTGCCGCGAGATCGACGATCACGGAGCCGGGCTTCATCGCCTGCACCATGTCCTCGGTCCAAAGCTCGGGTGCTTCGCGGTTGGGGATCAGCGCCGTGGTGATGACGATGTCCACATCAGGCGCCAATTCGCGGAACTTGGCCAATTGCGCTTCGCGGAATTCGGGCGAGGAAACAGAGGCATAACCGCCCGAAGCCGACCCATCGGCCTGTTCTTCTTCAAAGTCGAGATAGACAAACTCAGCGCCCATCGATTCGACCTGTTCGGCCACTTCGGGGCGCACGTCGAACGCGAGCGTGATGGCACCCAGCGAGGTCGATGTGCCGATGGCGGCAAGACCCGCAACACCCGCGCCGACGACCAGAACCTTCGCAGGGGGCACCTTGCCCGCCGCCGTGATCTGCCCGGTGAAGAAACGGCCAAAGTTGTTGCCCGCCTCAATGACCGCACGGTAGCCCGCGATATTGGCCATGGAGGACAGCGCGTCCATCTTCTGGGCACGGCTGATGCGCGGCACCATGTCCATCGCCATGACGGTCGCGCCTTTGGCGGCGGCGGCCTCCATCAGCTCTTTGTTGCCCGCAGGGTTGAACATGGAAATGAGCGTCTGGCCCGCGCGCAGGCGCTTGACCTCGGCGTCAGACGGCGGGCGCACCTTGGCAACCACATCGGCGGCCTTGTAGAGAGCAGCGGCGGTATTCACCACCTCGACGCCTGCGCCCTCATATGCGGCATCGTCAAAGCCCGCAGCCGCACCGGCGCCGGTTTCGATGACGCATGTATGCCCAAGCTTTTGCAGTTGCAGCGCGCTGTCCGGCGTCATTGCGACCCGGTTCTCGCCCTCAAATATTTCTTTTGGTGTCCCGATCTTCAAACCAAGAGTCCCCCTTTGCTGGCCCGTCACGCCGCTTTGGCGCAACTTTGTTAGTCAGAGCGATAGCGCGCGCGCAGCAATAGTACAAGCAAACCGCTACGTGAAACGAAGCAAAATTGCTGCACTGCGACACCGAGAGAACGGTTTGCTGTTTTCGGTGCGGAGATAGAACAGCCGTTCTACACCGCGCCAATGGCATGGCCCGAAGGCCATACCAAATCGCCGACCCAATGCGTGGGTATCAGAGACCGGGGATCAGCCGGGCCAACCCGCGCTGGTCAAAGGTGGTCCCACGATCTGCACCAAAGGCGATCTCGCCGCCCAAACCGACGAAGGGTTCAGAGACGTTCACGCCACCCGCTTCGGCCTTGGCCGAGCCGACCTCAAGGAACAGATTGGTGTTAACCGATACGTCGCGGTCAAGACGGATTGCGAACCGGGACAGATCGCCGGTGTCATCGTCGGCCATGTCATAAGAGCCTGTCAGGCCAAAGCCTTCCTGCATCTCATAGCGGGCTTTGATCCCGCCAAGCGTGGCATCGCCCAGATCGGTGTCGACATTGGCGATATAGCCCTCGAACTCCCATTCGCGGACTTCATAGCCAGCCTCGATCCCAAAGATATCGGCCTCATCGCCTTCGACGTCTTCAAAGGTGTAGAAAGCGCCGAAAGAGGTCGCGTCGTTCAGGTGATAGATGCCGTGCAGACCCAGCAGCGTGCTGTCGATATCGGTAAAGCCAAAATCATGATAGGCGGCATCGATTTGCAGGCTGAAATCGCGGCTGAACCCCAGTTCCATCGCGCCTTCGAGACCCCAGTGGTTAAAATCGGTGTCTTCGGCGAAGGCCGAATAAGACAGCCCGACCGACCCGCCGGTGACTTCGACGGCGCCTGCCGTTGTCGCGCCCAATGCAAAGGACGCGGCCAGCGCCAAAGAGGAAATTTGCGAAAAATTCATGATACTGCTCCAATACAAAACAAGGCCCTGTGATCAGGTTACCTGCTGCAACCTGTGAGGGAATGTTCGCGCGGTTGCAAGGGTGGCTGTGCCCGCCCAAGATAATTGTGTCTGCGCCGCCACTACCCTGCGCCACTCGCCTGTGCTGCCCTTCAAATAACGCCCCGTCATCCGAAGCTGCCTCTTGTCCTGTCGCCGCCAGCGCGCCACCATGCCCGCAAAGGGGAGGCATTATGACATTGCAAGACAAACACGCATTCATCACCGGCGGTGGCACCGGCATCGGGCTCGCCATCGCGCAGGATCTGGCGGCCAAGGGGGCGCGGGTCACCATCACCGGGCGGCGGCAGGAGGTGCTTGACGCAGTGTCGGGCAATGGCATCACCGGCATGGCGATGGATGTCCGCGACGAGGCGCAGGTCATCGACACGATCGCCCGCGCGGTAGAGGCCAACGGGCCGGTGCAAATCTGCGTGGCAAACGCAGGCGTGGCCGAGGGGCGATCGCTGCATAAAACCGACCTCGATTTCTGGCGCGACATGATGGCGACCAATCTCGATGGTGCTTTTCTCACCATCCGCGAGAGCCTGAAATCCATGCGCCAGACCGATTGGGGCCGGGTGATCGCAGTGTCCTCCATGGCGGGCCTGCGCGGGCTGCCGGGGGCGGCCTGCTACTCGGCCTCAAAACACGGGATGATCGGGCTGATCCGCTCGCTCAGTGAGGATTACATGGGCCAGCCCTTTACCTTCAACGCCCTCTGCCCCGGCTATGTCGATACCGAAATCATCGCGCGCAACACGCAAGCGATCTCCAAACGCGCCGGGCTGTCCGAGGAAAAGGCCCGTGATGTCATGGTCAACGCCAACCGCCACAAACGCCTGATCGCCCCGTCTGAAGTGGCGGCGGCAGCGGCTTGGCTGGTTGGCGAAGGCTCGGAAAGCGTCAACGGCCAGTCGATCGAGATTGCGGGCGGGCAGATGTAGCAGCGTTAAGGGGAGTTTAACCAAGCTGCGCCAAACATGGGGCCATGAGAGACCGCGTTTCACCCTATGGCCCGAATTGCTATTTCTTTACCCTGCGCCTGGCGAAGCGGGACGATGACGCGCTGTTGCGGCATATCACGGCCCTGCGCCAAGCGATGCGTGAGACTTTGGCGCGCAGGCCGTTTCGGATTGATGCCATCGCGGTCCTACCGGATGTGATCCACACGGTTTGGACCCTGCCCCCGAATGATAATGACTACGGCAACCGCATCGGCATGTGGAAGGGGCGCTTTTCCAGACACCTCCCCCCAGCCCCGCATCGCAGTTTGCAGCAGATCAAACGGGGGGAGAAAGGGATATGGCAGCGGCGTTTTTGGGAGCATCGGATACGCGATCATGCGGATTTCGAGCGGCACTGCGATCTGGTGCACTTCAGCCCGGTGCATGCAGGATATTGTCAGCGACCAGAGGGGTGGCCCAACAGTTCCTATTCCCGCGCCTTTTCTCGTGAGGTCCCGCCGCAGGATCGGAGGGCGGACCATCCGGCGGAGGAGGCGGTCTTGGACGATGATGTAACGCCGCTCAGTCACATGATGACACCCGCGCCCCCGAACCGCCTGCACAGTTGACTTGCTTGGCGGCAGATCACAGTGGCAGCCGGTAGCGTGGCCCCATTTAAAATGGCCCGTTTTCAACAGGGGATTGGGGTCGTATCCTTGCCCGAAGCTCCGAGCGGCACCCCCACAAGAGAGCCTTCAACCCGGCAGCGCCCGCTATATGCGCGACCCGCGCTCACAGGGTGAGGGCCGCGCGCGCCGTGAAAACCCCGCGGCCAGCCGCCCCGCTCTATTGCGCGGCAGTCATCACCGGCAGGGCCGAGCCATCCGCGGCCCAAGCCCGCACCGCGGCACCGAAATGTTCGAACAACGGGCGCGAGACCGGGTCACTGGCCGCGTTCCACTCAGGATGCCATTGCACCGCGAGGGTAAAGCCCGGCGCGTCTTTGATGTAGATCGCCTCGGGCGTGCCGTCATCCGCGTGGCCGTCGATCACCACGCGCGGGCCGGGTTCCTTGATCCCCTGCCCGTGCAGCGTGTTGGTCAGCACCTTCGATGCCCCCATCACACGGTGGAACACGCCGCCTTCGGTAAAGCTCACGTCATGGCGCAGCTCGAATTTCTCTTCCATGGTGCCATCGGGGGGCATCCGGTGGTTCATCCGCCCGGGCAGCTCGCGAATCTCAGGGTAGAGCGAGCCCCCCATGGCCACGTTCACTTCCTGAAAGCCGCGGCACAGCCCGAGGAACGGTTGGCCGCGCGCCACACAGGCGCGCACCAGCGCCAGCGCCACGGCATCGCGGGCGCGGTCAAAAGCACCATGGGCCTCTGTTTCGGGCTCACCATATTCTTCGGGATGCACATTGGGGCGCCCGCCGGTCAACAGAAAGCCGTCGCAGACCTCCAGCAACTCCTCGACCGAGACAAAGCGCGGATCGCTCGGCACGATCAGCGGCAGGCAGCCCGACACCTCGGCAATCGCTTCGGTGTTCATCTGCCCGCCCGCGTGGACGGGGTATTGATCGTTCAGCAGGTAGGAATTGCCAATGATACCAACGACGGGTCGGGCCATGAGTTACCTCTTTTTCACCATGGCCCGAACATAGGCGCTTCGCACCGCGGCCTCAACCTCGGCTCTGCGCCTTCAACTCCAAGCGCCGCGCGTGCAGCACCGGTTCGGTATAGCCCGAGGGCTGTTCGCGCCCCTTCAGCACCAGATCGCAAGCGGCCTGAAAGGCCACCCCGTCAAAGCCGGGCGCCATGGGACGATAGCTGGGATCGCCCTCGTTTTGACGGTCCACCACGGCTGCCATTTTTTTAAGCGCAGCCCCGGCTTCTTCGCGGCTGATGACGCCGTGATGCAGCCAATTCGCCAGCGCTTGGGCCGAGATGCGGCAGGTGGCGCGATCTTCCATCAGGCCCACGTCGTTGATGTCGGGCACTTTGGAGCAGCCGACCCCCTGATCGATCCAGCGGACGACATACCCCAAAATACCCTGCGCGTTGTTCTCGATCTCGCGGGTGATTTCTTCGGTGCTGAGGTTGCGGCCTTCCATCACCGGGATGGTCAACAGCGCGTCGAGCGTGCCGCGCGCGCCGCCCTCTTTGATTTCTTCTTGCCGCGCCAACACGTCAACCTTGTGGTAATGTGTGGCATGTAGCGTGGCCGCCGTGGGCGATGGCACCCATGCGCAGTTGGCCCCGGATTGGGGGTGCCCAATCTTGGCCTCCAGCATCTCGGCCATGCGGTCGGGCATGGCCCACATGCCCTTGCCGATCTGCGCCCGCCCCTGCAATCCGCAGGCAAGGCCTATGTCGACGTTGCGGTCTTCATAGGCGGCGATCCAAGCGCTGTTCTTCATCTCGCCCTTGGGCACCATCGGCCCGGCTTCCATGCTGGTGTGGATCTCATCCCCAGTCCGGTCAAGAAAACCGGTGTTGATAAAGGCCACACGATGTTTCGCGGCCCGGATACATTCGGCGAGGTTCGCGCTGGTGCGGCGCTCTTCGTCCATGATGCCCAGCTTCACGGTATATTGCGGCAGGCCGAGCGTCTTTTCCACATGGGTGAAAATCTCATCGGCAAAGGCCACTTCCTCGGGTCCATGCATCTTGGGTTTCACCACATAGACGCTGCCGGTGACCGAATTGCCGCCTTCGCGCTTAAGGTCGTGGATCGCGATCAATGTGGTGATCATGGCATCCATCAGCCCTTCGCCGATCTCATGCCCCGCGCGGTCGAGCACGGCGGGGTTGGTCATCAGATGACCGACATTGCGAACCAGCATCAAAGAGCGGCCCTTCAGCGTCACTTCACCGCCATCCGGCGCGGTATAGCTGCGATCATCGGCCATGCGGCGGGTGACGGTCTGGCCACCCTTTTCAAAGGTTTCTGCAAGATCGCCCTTCATCAGCCCCAGCCAATTGCCATAGGCCAGCACCTTGTCCTCGGCGTCCACCGCTGCGACGCTGTCTTCGCAGTCCATGATGGTCGACAGCGCGGATTCGATGACCACATCGGCGACGCTGGCGGGATCGTCTTTGCCAATCGCATGGTCCGGATCAATTTTGATCTCAATATGCAGCCCGTTGTTGCGCAGCAGCACCACGTCAGGCGCCTCGGCCGCGCCCCGGTAGCCTGCAAATTGTGCCGGCTCGGCCAAGCCGCAAGGCGCTGCATCTTGCGACATCACGCCTTCGAGACGCCCATCCACCACGCGGTAACCCGCCAAATCTGCGTGGTTGCCCGCAGAGAGCGGCACCGCGTCATCCAAGAAGGCCTTTGCCCGCGCCACCACCCGCGCACCACGTTCGGCGTCATAGCCCTTCCCCGTCGGCAAATCACCCAGCGCATCGGTGCCGTAGAACGCATCATAAAGGCTCCCCCAGCGCGCATTGGCGGCGTTGAGCGCGAAACGAGCATTGGTGATCGGCACCACAAGCTGCGGCCCGGGCACCTGCGCGATCTCGGGGTCTACGTTCTGCGTCTCAATTTGAAAATCCGGCCCTTCGGGCAAGAGGTAACCAATCTCGCGTAGGAAGGCGGTATAGCTTTCCGCGTCATGCGGCTGACCCGCGCGGGTGCGGTGCCGGTCGTCGATCTTGGCCTGAATCTCGGCACGCCTCTCCAGCAGCGCGCGGTTCTTAGGCCCAAGATCATGCACGAGGTCCGACAGGCCCGCCCAAAAAACATCCGCTTCTACATCGGTGCCCGGCAGAGCCGATCCCTCAATGAACTCAACCAGTTCGGGGTCTACCTGCAAACCGTTTTTGTCAATTCTACCCGTCATTCTCTGCCCTCTCCCGCGCTGAATACCTTTGCGAAATGTCTAGCAGAAAGGCAAAGCGGCGCAAGCGCGTGAAGGACGGCGAGGCGCGGCGTTATTTTACCGTCGGTTCTGGGGTGGCGATCACAGGCTCGGCGTCCGCCGGGCCGTCCACGGGCTGCACCTCTCCTTCTGGCGAAGGGTCCGTGGCCTGCAACACCGCGTAAACGATGCCAGCAATCATCAATAGCGCGCCTGCGATGATAGCGGTTTTGATACCGATCAAAGCGGGGCGATGACGTTTCTTCTGCGTTTCGGTATCGGTGTCGGGGGCGGACATGGATACACCTCATTGCTCGAAGTTGGGGCGGCTCGGCTTGCAGGCCGCCTTCTAGAGACATAACCTTTCCCAGACCAATTACGTTCCCCCGACTGGAGGCCCAATGCGCGACGCCCCCCCCCAAACAATCTATCTCAGCGACTATCAGCCGTTCGGCTTCCTTGTGGATGAGGTGGCACTGACCTTTGAGCTTGATCCCCACAAGACGCGGGTCAAAAGCCGCATCGCCTTTCGCCCAAATCCTGCGGCGCAGACGGCGGAATTCTTCCTTCACGGAGAAGAACTCTCGCTGATTTCCGCGCAGATTGACGGCAACCCCGTCTCCCCGAAGGTTGCGGAGCGGGGTTTGACCTGCGATGTGCCAGACGGCCCCTTTATCTGGGAAGCCGAGGTTGAGATTGATCCCAAGGGCAACACCGCCCTTGAAGGGCTTTATATGTCGGGCGGCATGTATTGCACCCAATGCGAGGCCGAAGGCTTTCGCAAGATCACCTATTATCCCGACCGTCCCGATGTGATGAGTGTCTTTACCGTCACCATCAACGGGCCACATCCTGTCTTGCTGTCCAACGGCAACCCGGTGGCACAAGGGCAGAACCACGCCGAATGGCACGACCCATGGCCCAAACCTGCGTATCTTTTCGCGCTGGTGGCGGGCGATTTGGTCGCCCATTCCGATCGTTTCACCACCATGTCGGGCCGCGAAGTCGATCTGAACCTCTATGTCCGTCCCGGCGATGAGGGCAAATGCGCCTTTGGGATGGAGGCGCTGAAGGCGTCGATGAAATGGGACGAGGAGGTCTATGGCCGCGAATATGACCTCGATATCTTCAACATCGTCGCGGTGGATGATTTCAACATGGGCGCGATGGAGAACAAGGGGCTGAACATTTTCAACTCCGCCGCCGTGCTCGCCTCGCCCGAGACCTCTACGGATGACAATTTCGAGCGGATCGAGGCGATCATCGCCCATGAGTATTTCCACAATTGGACCGGCAACCGCATCACCTGCCGCGATTGGTTCCAGCTTTGCCTCAAGGAAGGGCTGACCGTCTACCGTGACAGCCAGTTCACCTCCGACATGCGGTCCCCAGCGGTGAAACGCATCAGCGATGTGATCGACTTGCGCGGGCGCCAGTTCGCCGAAGATCAAGGCCCGCTAGCCCATCCGGTACGGCCCGAAAGCTTTCAGGAAATCAACAACTTCTACACCGCCACCGTCTATGAGAAAGGCGCCGAGGTGATCGGCATGCTCAAGACCTTGGTGGGCGATGATGCCTATGCCAAGGCGCAGGACCTCTATTTCGAACGTCACGACGGCGATGCGGCAACGATCGAAGATTGGCTAAAGGTGTTCGAAGACACCACAGGCCGCGATCTGACCCAGTTCAAACGCTGGTATGCGCAGGCGGGCACGCCGCGTCTGTCGGTGACAGAGGCATGGGACGCGGGCAAAGGCATTTTCACGCTGACCTTCACCCAACACACCCCGCCCAGCGCTGCCACGCCTGAGCCCAAGCCGCAGGTTCTGCCCATCACCGTGGGTTTGATCGGCGCGGACGGGGCCGAAGTGGCCCCCTCTCGCGTGCTGGAAATGACCGAAGCGGAGCAAAGCTTTGCCTTCGACGGGTTGGATGCGCGCCCGGTGGCCTCGGTGCTGCGGGGCTTCTCCGCTCCGGTGGTGCTGGATCAAGACCTCTCTAAAGAAGAGCGCCTGCTGCTGCTTGCCCATGACAACGATCCGTTCAACCGGTGGGAGGCCGGGCGCACCTTGGCGCGGCAATCCTTGCTGGCCACGATCACCGAAGACAGCGCGCCGGATGACGAATGGCTCGCAGCATTGCGGGCGGTGCTGGAGGATGAGGCGCTGGAGCCTGCCTACCGCGCGCTGATGCTGGGCCTGCCCAGCCATGCCGATTTGGCCAGCACCCTTCATGACGCGGGCAAGACCCCGGATCCGGCGGCGATCCATCAAGCGGTGGAAGCCACGCGCGATGCCATGGCCGAGCGTTTTGCCCCGCTGCTGAGCGAGCTTTACGATCGGCATAAGGTCGACGCTCCCTATCAACCCAATGCCGCGCAATCGGGCAAACGCGCACTGACCAATGCCGCCCTTGCCTTGCTGACCCGCGTGCAGGGGCCAGGGCGCGCACAGGCGCAGTACGATCAGGCCGACAACATGACCCAGCAACTCAGCGCGCTGGCGGCCCTGCTGCGCGCGGGCCATGGCGACAAGGCGCTGGCTGAGTTTGAAGAGCAGTGGCGCGATGACCGTTTGGTGATGGACAAATGGTTCGGGCTGCAAGTCAGCCAAGCCGCGCCGGAAGAGGCCGCCGAGGTGGCGCGCAAACTCACCCAGCACGCGGATTTCAACTGGAAGAACCCCAACCGCTTCCGCGCGGTCTTTGGCAGCCTTGCGATGCATCATGCGGGCTTCCACCACGGGAGCGGCAAGGGCTACGCGCTGCTGGCCGATTGGCTGATCAAACTCGACCCGGTGAACCCGCAGACCACGGCGCGGATGTGTTCGGCCTTTCAAACATGGCGGCGCTACGACGCGACGCGGCAAGGGATGATTGAGACGCAACTGGACCGCATCCTCGCCAGCCCCGACCTCAGCCGGGACACGTCAGAGATGCTTAGCCGCATTCGCGGTGCCTGACGCGGCACCCCAGACAGAAAGCATGGCGGCCTATACCTACCGCCGCCATGCCCGCAGCCGGACGGCCCTGCTGGTGTTGCCCGCGATCTGGGCGGCCCTCGGCGCGGGGTGGCTCTGGCTTGATGCTTCGGGCTGGCTTGTGGGGCTGCTGGGGCTCTTCACCCTGCCAGCGCTTTGGGAACTTTTCACCAATCCGAGCAGCGGCTTGACGCTAGACACCGACAATCTGTCATGGGTCACCGGCAAGCGTGACGCGAAAATTGCACTGGCGCAGATCGACCGCGTGCGGCTTGATACTCGGCTTGATATGTCGGTCCGCGCCACAGTCATTCTAAAGACGGGCCGCAAGATCAAACTGCCCTTCGAGGCCACCCCACCGCACCGCGCACTGGAAACCGCGCTACATGCGCGCGGCATCACCACAGAGCGGCACCACTTCACGCTGATCCAATGATTTACGGACGGCTGCGGGGCCGTGTCGCGTTCAACGGTTTGCAATAGGACTGCTGCCGAAGCCAGCGAGACATATCCGCCCGTTTGGACGCACTGCGCATCGGCCCCCAATCGGCCCCGACACCGCGCTTGCCATTTCCGGCAATCACCCCGTCCCGCGGCACCGTCGTCGCCATGATCCGCACGGCACAGCTGAGATTCGCCGCCCCGTTTTTAAGCGCATCACCGCTGCCAACGTTACACTTATAGCCGCGCGCCGTGCCCGGCAGGATCTGCAACAGCCCATACCACCGACCGCCCCCACCCACGGCCCAAGACCGATAGGTGCTTTCATGTTTCGCCAGCGTCGACATAAAGCCGACCCAAAAGGCGCGCCGCTGGCTCTCGGATGCGTTCGGATAGGCGGGGCACCATTCCTGCACATCCGCAGGCACCATATCCACCAAGGGCTTGCCATGCGACTTGAGCGCCGAAATAGCGGCCCGCGTCCAAAGCGAATGCCCCCGCATATGTTGCCAGCGCGTGCGCGGCAGATTGCCCGGGCGCGCAGGCGGGCGCAGCGTTGTGGTGAACGGCGCGGTTTCAAGCGCGGGCGGTTCCTCGTCAGCCTCTACCGCATCGGGGAAAGACAAAGAGGTCGCGGCGGTCTGCACCACGTTATCCACCTCCACCACAGGGGCGGGCTGTTTGGGAAGCTCGGCCCAAAGCAATGTGGGGCTTGTGCAGAGCAGCAGGGCAATCATGGCAGGTCTCATGACGCGCATAAGACCGCCCCAAAACCCAGTTGGCAAGCATGACGGCCTTGCAAGATCGGCAGATTTCCTCTGATCGGGAAACAGCGCCCCGCCCAGATGCCAGATTGTGGCCTATGGTTACGCTTTCATGCCCGCCCCCGCTGCAGAATTTTCCCGAAAGCTCCGCACCCCGGACACGGTTCCGCCCCATTGCCCGGTCAAACCTAAATCATCGATAAATAGCAGGCAGGACCGGCCCCAGATGAAGAAACTCTCGCATATGATCCCGTCGGCCTTGCAGGGATTTTTTGGCAAACCCGCGCCCCAAGCGCCCGAGCTTGAACCGCTGGAAATGCCGCTGCTGCGCCGCCGTGCGCCGCGCGATGCCCTGCTGCGCATTTCCTGCCCCGACCCAACCGCCGAAGAGATGCAGCGCGACCGCCACCAATACCGCGCGCAATGGCTGGTGCGCCAAGAACGCTGGGATGAGATGGCAACCTTGCTGCATGACGCCGATATGCGCCGCGAAATGACACCGGGTGCCATGCCGGTGGCCGAACTGATGGCCTTTGGCGCGCGGGCGGATGTGATTCTCGCCGCGGAACACGCGCTTTACGACGGCAAACCGGCCAGCGACGCGCCGCTGATGGCCGGGATCGAAGCCTTGGAACATGTGCTGGCCGACCATGCCGAAAGCCCGGTGATCGCGGCCATCGTGGCCCAAGCGCATACGGACATCGGCTGGGCCTGGCGCGGCACGGGCTGGGACAGCGACGTGCCCGCCCGCAACCACGCGGCCTTTGTGGCGCATTTTGAACGCGCGGAGCAAATCCTCGCGCCATTCGACAAGGACACAGCCGCCTCGCCCCTGCTCGCGGCGACGCACTGTGCCCTACTGGGGGGAACCGGCGGTGACGCCCGCGCCGTGGCCGACCGCTACGCCCGGCTCATCGACCTGAACCCCGAAAACCCGCGCCCCATGCGGGCCATGGGCAACCACCTTCTGCCGCGGTGGCATGGCTCATATGACCAATTGGAACTCGAGGCCCGTCGCACTGCCGCGCGGACCGAAGAGACATGGGGCGCGGGCGGCTATACATGGGTGCAATTCGACGCGATCAGCTGCGATGCGCGGGCCTGTGCCAATCTTGATGTGCCGTTTTTCATCGAAGGGCTGCGCGATATCCTCGCGCGTCGCCCCGATCCGCATACCGCCAACCTGTTGGCCGCCTATTGTGCCAGCGCCATCGGTCAGGCCACCCCGTCCGAGAATGCCACAGGGGCCGTGCGCGCCGAGATCGCCGATTGCGCCCGCTGGATTGTACGGGACCATATGACGGAACTGCACCCGCTGCTCTGGGCTCATGCTGCACGCGGCTTCGACAACAACCTGCGCGTCCGCTCCGCCCGGCGCTTTGCCGCCTCGGGCCGGGATGAGGCGATGCGCATCATCACCGGCCTGTTCCAAGGCGAGATCGAAGCGGGCAAACGGGTCATTTTCACCGAAGGCCGCCGCCAGATTGCCATGCCGGGCTAGCCTGCCTCTTGAAGCGCGTGGTGCGCTCCAGTATGACCGGCCAAGTTCCAATTGACCGAAGGCGGCCGCGATGCTTGATCTGAGTTACGACACCCCGAAACCGCGCGTGATTGCCGGTGCCAAACATGACTGGGAACTGGTCATCGGGATGGAGGTGCACGCGCAGGTCGCGTCGAACGCCAAGCTGTTTTCAGGCGCCTCGACCAAATTCGGCGCGGAGCCCAACAGCAACGTGGCCTTCGTCGATGCCGCGATGCCCGGCATGCTGCCGGTGATCAACGAATACTGCGTCGAACAGGCGGTGCGCACCGGGCTGGGTCTCAAGGCAGAGATCAACCTGAAGTCCGCCTTCGACCGCAAGAACTACTTCTACCCCGACTTGCCGCAGGGCTATCAGATCAGCCAGCTTTATGAACCCATCGTGGGCGAAGGTGAAGTGCTGGTCGAGATTGGCGACGGCACCGCCCGTCTGGTGCGGATCGAGCGCATCCATATGGAACAGGACGCGGGCAAATCGATCCACGACATGGACCCGAATATGTCTTTCGTCGACCTGAACCGTACCGGCGTCTGTCTGATGGAAATCGTCTCGCGCCCCGACATTCGCGGGCCTGAAGAGGCCGCCGCCTACCTTGGCAAACTGCGCCAAATCCTGCGCTATCTCGGCACCTGCAACGGCGACATGCAGTCCGGCGCGATGCGTGCTGACGTGAACGTGTCGATCTGCCGCGTGGGCCAGTACGAGAAGTACCAAGAGACACAGGATTTCAGCCATCTGGGCACCCGCTGCGAGATCAAGAACATGAACTCCATGCGCTTTATCCAGCAGGCCATCGAAGTCGAAGCCAAACGCCAGATCGCGATTGTCGAAGCCGGTGGCGAAGTGGTGCAGGAAACGCGCCTTTTCGACCCAGACAAGCAAGAAACCCGCTCCATGCGCTCCAAAGAAGAGGCGCATGACTACCGCTATTTCCCCGACCCCGATCTGCTGCCGCTTGAGATTGAGCAGGCATGGGTGGACGAGATTGCCGCAAACCTGCCGGAACTGCCGGACCAAAAGAAAGCGCGTTTCATCGGTGACTTTGGCCTGAGCGACTATGACGCTTCCGTGCTGACCGCCGATCTCGACAGCGCGGGCTACTTTGAGGCCGTGGCGCAGGGGCGCGATGGCAAGATGGCGGCGAACTGGGTGATCAACGAACTCTTCGGGCGTCTCAAGAAAGACGACAAGGGCATCACCGAAAGCCCGGTCACCCCGGCGCAGCTTGGCAGCATCGTCGATCTAATCGCGTCAGATGCGATTTCCGGCAAGATCGCCAAGGAAGTCTTTGAAATTACCTACACAACTGGCCGCGACCCGGCAGAGATCGTGGAGACTGAGGGCCTCAAGCAGGTCACAGACACCGGGGCGATTGAAACGGCAGTGGATGAAATCATCGCCGCCAACCCCGATCAGGTCGCCAAGGCGCAGCAGAACCCGAAACTTGCGGGTTGGTTCGTCGGTCAGGTGATGAAAGCCACGGGCGGCAAGGCCAACCCCAAGGCCGTCAACGAAATCGTGTCGCGCAAGCTCGCCCAGCAATGAGCGAGACCCCGGCCCCCTTCCGTTCGAGCGAGATGAAGGTTCTCCCCGAATGGATTGATTTCAATGGTCATTTGAACATGGCCTATTACAACGTCCTGTTCGATCAGGGCGTTGACCAAGCCTATGGCGACATTGGGCTGGGGCCGGAGTATCAACGCACGGGCTGCACCACCTATGTGGCCGAATTCCACGTCTGCTACCTGCGCGAATTGCATGAGGGTGACCGCGTCTACACCACCTTCCAATTGCTCGACCATGACGAGAAACGGTTTCACAGCTTTCAAGAGCTGTGGCACGTCGACGGTTGGCTCGCCGCCACCGCCGAAGGGTTAACGCTGCATGTGGACCAATCCGGCCCGCGTGTCGCCCCGATGCCGCAGCATATCCTGACACGTCTTGACGCGATGCGCCGCAGCCATGCCAAATTGCCCACACCGGCGCAGGCCGGTCGCAGCATCGGCATCCGCCGCAAATCCGCCTGAAACTCACCTGACGCGGCTCATGTCGCCAACCCAGCCGAGGCCCCTATGCGCTACGAATACAAGATCCTTCCCGCCCCCACCAAAGGGCAGAAAGCCAAAGGTCTGAAAGCCCCCGAAGCGCGCTTTGCCAATACGTTGGAAGAGTGCCTGAACGAACAGGCCGCCGAGGGCTGGGAGTACCAGCGGGCCGAGACATTGCCCTCGCAAGAACGCTCTGGCCTGACCTCGACCACCACCGAGTGGCGCAATGTGCTGGTGTTCCGCCGCTTGGCCAGCGCGAACAGCCAACCTGAGGACGGCGATCTGTTGCCCCCCGCCGCTGCAACGCCTGCATTGTCCGCCACGATTGAGGGCGACGAGACGGCGCTTCAGGCCGATGCGCCCGCCTCCATCACGCCCGACGATGACGCCCCTACCAAGGTGGAGCCCGCCAAAGAGGAACCCGCCAAGCTGGCAACGCCACCTGCGTTCCTCTCCGGCACCGCGACAGAGCAAGCGCCGGACGTTTCTTCGCCGGATAAATCCGACGAAGACGACGACAAGTCAAAGCCCTAAACGGGGGCCTTATTCGTCCAGATCCAGCGCCAGCGCATGAATGCGCCCCATCAGATCCGGCCCCAAGGCACTGTGCACCGCCCGGTGCCGCGCCAGCCGGTTCTGACCCTTGAAACGCTCTGAGCGGATGCGCACGTTGAAGTGGCTTTCGCCCCCCTCTTGAAACCCGGCATGACCGCGATGGCTTTCGCTGTCATCCACCACATCCAACTCTCGCGGCGCAAATTCGGCCTCCAGTCGGTCTGAAATCTCTTGTGTTGTCGACATGTTTTTTACCTCGGCCCCCTTCAATCCTGCGACGCAGGGTATATGGTGACCGGCCTGAGTCGGAAAGGTCTATCCACATGCCAAAAGCTGATCCCTTCGGATTCGACATGTCCGTGTCGTCCTCCAAAAAGAAAAACCCCCGCGGCCGCCGCGGCATGTCCGGTGCGTCGGAAACCTCGACCCGGATTTGCGACCATGAGGGCTGCGACGAGCCGGGCAAGTTCCGCGCGCCCAAGGCCCCCGATGTGCTGGATGATTACTTCTGGTTCTGCCAGCAACACGTTCGCGAATACAACGCGAAGTGGAGCTTCTTTGACGGCACCACCGAGGCGGAGTTGAACGCTCAGATGTCCAAGGACAAGGTCTGGGAACGCGCCACCAAGCCGCTCGGCGACCCCGAGCAGCGTGCATGGGCACGCCTTGGCATCGAAGACCCGCATCAGGTTTTGGGCAAGAACGCGACCCAGAACCCTGGCAAGGGCCAGCAAGCGGGCCGCCGCCTGCCCCCGACCGAGCGCCGCGCAATCGAGATTCTCGAAGCCAAGGACACATGGACCAAACCCGAGGTCCGCAAGGCCTACAAAGCGCTGATCAAAGTGCTGCACCCCGATATGAACGGCGGTGACCGCAGTCAGGAAGAGCAGTTGCAGCTTGTCGTCTGGGCATGGGACCAGATCAAGGGCAGCCGCAACTTCAAGGACTGATCCCACAACCGGACCAGCGGCCGGGTGCGGATAATGCCAGTTGCCCCTTCCCCTTGCGGATATGCACGATATGTTGCACCAGATACGCGCGCGGCCCCGACCGCGCGCCTAACGAAAAGGATGACGAGCGATGGCCGACGGTGCACTGGAACATGACATGAAACCCACCGAAGAACTCTCGGTGCGCGATGTCTTTGGCATCGACACCGATATGGTCGTCAAAGGATTCCCGCAGCGCACCAGCCGCGTGCCGGACATCGACAGCACCTATAAGTTTGATCCTGACACCACGTTGGCGATCCTCGCAGGGTTCACCCACAACCGCCGCGTCATGATCCAAGGCTACCACGGCACCGGCAAATCGACCCATATCGAACAGGTCGCCGCGCTGCTGAACTGGCCCACTGTGCGCGTCAACCTCGACAGCCACATCAGCCGGATCGACCTGATTGGCAAGGACGCGATCAAACTGCGCGACGGCAAGCAGGTCACCGAATTCCACGAAGGCATCCTGCCTTGGGCGCTGCGCAACCCGACCGCCATCGTCTTTGATGAATATGACGCAGGCCGCGCCGATGTGATGTTCGTGATCCAGCGCGTGCTGGAGCATGACGGCAAGCTGACCCTGATGGATCAGAACGAGATCATCACCCCGCACCCCTATTTCCGCCTCTTTGCCACGGCCAACACCGTGGGATTGGGCGATACCACCGGGCTTTATCACGGCACTCAGCAGATCAACCAAGCGCAGATGGACCGTTGGTCGCTCGTCGCCACGCTGAACTACCTCAGCATCGACGCCGAGACCGCGATCGTGCTGGCCAAAAACCCGCATTACAACACCGAAAAGGGCCGCAAGACCCTCAAGCAGATGGTCACCGTGGCGGACCTCACGCGGACCGCCTTCATGAACGGCGAACTGTCCACCGTGATGTCGCCCCGTACCGTGATCGCATGGGCCCAGAACGCTGAAATTTTCCGCAATGTCGGCTATGCTTTCCGGCTGTCATTCCTCAACAAATGCGATGAGTTGGAGCGCCAGACCGTGGCCGAGTTCTACCAGCGTCTGTTTGACGAGGAACTGCCCGAAAGCGCGGCCAGCCTCAGCTTGGGCTAAGCCGTTTACACCACCAACCAAGAATAAAGGGGCGCTGATATCAGCGCCCCTTTATCGTTCAGGCTGTGGCCCCGTACTTAGTTGACAGGTGCGGGCTCAGTGGTGACCGCGTTGGGGTCTTGCGGGGCAGCATTTTCAAGCGCCTGCTGCTCGGCTTCCATATCCTGCGCGGTTTTAAAGGCCTCTGCGGCTTCAAGGTCGGTCTTGGTGGCCGAGGATACCAGACGCAGCGTGCCGCTTTCGTCAGTCATGGTCGACAGGCTGTCCATTTTCACGGCAACCCATTTTTCACCCATGCCGAGGAAACCACCAACACCGATCACGACACCTTCGACGGTGCCATCAAGATTGACGATCAGGTCATCTACATCGCCGATCTTTTCACCTGCGTCGGAATAGACGTTGCTGCCAATCAAATCGTCGGCGAGGATCGTGTTCTCGCTTTGCATGGTGATCTGACCTTCAACCGGCTTTGCAGGCTCTTCTGCCGGCGCCTCGGCGGTTGTGTCAGCGGGGGCGACGGTGTCGCCCAACGGCTCCGTTGCCGGGGCCTCTGCCGTGTCTTCGGTCATCGGCTCGGTCGTGGCCGGTGCTTCGGCAGTGTCGGTGGCGGCGTCCGTGTCGGGTGCCTCTGCGGTATCAGCCTCCATCTCGGCGTCAGCTTCAGGTGCTTCCGCCGTGTCGGCTTCCAATTCCGCATCGCCTTCGGGCGCTTCGGCAGTGTCGGCTTCGGTGTCGGCCTCTACCGCATCATCCCTGGCCGTGGCCTCGCTGCTCTGTGTCGCCTCATCGGTCTGAGGCGCTTCGGCAGTGGCCTCGTCTGAGGCGGGTTTTGTCGCGTCCTGTGCGGTGGCGGCCAAAGGCGCGGCCCCCAAGACAGCGATCATGGCCAGACGGCTCGCATGTTGCATGAAATTGGTCATTTCCTTACTCCTACTTGCTGAGACGCGTTGCTGCCAGGGTTCAGAGAGGCACCGGTGCGTCGACTGCTGGGGAAATGCCGATCTGCGGGTGGGGGTTCCCGCTCAGCGGGTGCTATGGGCGGAAACTGGCGTATTGATTGCACGGGCCTGCCCCTTTGACCCTTCCGTGAAAACCTGCCAAACCTCATGTCGAAGCTGACAGAGGCATGGGCTCATGAAGAAATCCGACAACCCCGCTGACGCATTCAAAAAGGCCCTCGCAGAGGCCACCAAAGTGATGGCCGATGATGCCGAGCTGAACGTCAGCTACTCCGTTGATCCGTCAGGGCTTTCTGGTGACGCGATGCGCCTGCCGCAGGTCAGCCGCCGGATGACCCGAGATGAGGTTCTGCTGGCCCGTGGCACCGCCGACGCCCTGGCGTTGAACCGCCGCTACCATGATGCCGCTACCCACGCCCGCTATGCCCCGCAAGGCGACATGGCGCGCGAACTCTATGAGGCGATGGAGACCGCCCGTTGCGAGGCCATGGGCGCGCGCGACATGCCCGGCACCGCGGGCAATATCGACGTCAAGATCAAGCACGAGGCCCTGCGCCGCGGCTACGATCAGGCGAAACAGGCCAGCGACGTGCCGCTTTCGGTCGCGGCGGGCTATATGGTGCGTCATATGGCGACGGGGCGCCCCCTGCCCGCAGGGGCCGAGAACGCCATGGAACTCTGGCGCGGCTTTATCGAAGATCAGGCGGGCGGCACCCTTGAGGGGATCGACGGCAGCCTTGCCGATCAGGCCGATTTCGCGCGGCTGGCGCGCAAGATGATCTCGGACCTTGGCTATGGCGATCAATTGGGTGACGACCCCGACAGCCAAGACGACGAGCAGGAGGATCAGGCCGAAGAGGGCTCCGAAGAGGAGCAAGACCCCGACAGCACTGGCCAAGACGATCAGGACGAGGAAGAGGCCGAAGGCACGCCCGAAAACTCTCAAGAGCAGCAGCAGGACGAAAGTCAGGCGCAGGTCTCGATGGATGACGAGGCGGATCAAGAATTGGGCGATGAGGCGGATATGCCCGAGGGCGACGCACCCATGGACCCGCCGCCCCCGCCCCCTGTCTCTGATGCCGATCCTGAGTACCGCGTCTATCTCGGCGAGCATGACGAGGTGATCGGGGCCGAGGAATTGGCCGAACCGATCGAATTGGAACGTCTGCGCGCCTATCTGGATCAGCAACTTGAGCCGCTGAAAGGCGCTGTGGGCCGTTTGGCCAACAAGTTACAACGCCGACTGCAAGCGCAGCAGAACCGTTCGTGGGAGTTCGACCTAGAAGAAGGCACGCTGGACGCGGGCCGTCTGGCGCGGGTCGTGGCCAACCCCACCACGCCGCTCAGCTTCAAAGTTGAGAAGGACACCGAATTCCGCGACACGGTGGTGACGCTGCTGCTGGACAACTCCGGCTCTATGCGCGGGCGGCCCATCTCCATCGCCGCGATCTGTGCGGATGTGTTGGCACGGACCTTGGAGCGGTGCAACGTCAAGGTCGAGATCCTCGGCTTTACCACCCGCGCGTGGAAGGGCGGTCAGGCGCGCGAGGCGTGGCTGAATGACGGACGTCCTGCCCAGCCGGGACGCCTAAACGACCTGCGCCACATCATCTATAAATCCGCTGACGCCCCTTGGCGGCGGACCCGCGACCACTTGGGTTTGATGATGAAAGAGGGTCTGCTGAAAGAGAACATCGACGGCGAAGCGCTGGAATGGGCGCACCGGCGGATGCTGGCCCGCCATGAGGCGCGCAAGATCCTCATGGTGATTTCCGATGGGGCACCGGTGGATGACAGCACGCTTTCGGTGAACCCGGCCAACTATCTGGAAAAGCACCTGCGGGACGTGATCGCGATGGTCGAAAAGCGCCGCGCGGTGGAGCTTTTGGCGATCGGCATTGGCCATGATGTGACGCGCTATTACGACCGCGCCGTGACGATCACGGATGTGGATCAGTTGGCCGGGGCGATGACCGAACAGCTTGCCGCGCTCTTTGACAGCGACCCGCGGAAACGGGCGCGTGTCATGGGCATGCGTCGCGTGGGCTGAAGCTGCAGGATCGGTATTTGAAAAAGGATGAAGGAGGGGCGTGTGTTCCAGAGTTTCGAGGTCACCGCGCGTCCTGAGCAGGGGCCGCCACGGCTGGAAGCGCTGCGCGGGGAGTTGGCGCGGGCAGAGTTGGATGGATTTTTGGTGCCGCGCGCCGATGCGCATCAGGGGGAATATGTCGCGCTACGCGATGATCGTTTGGCGTGGCTGACGGGGTTTACCGGATCGGCTGGCTTTTGTGCGGCACTGCGGGATGTGGCGGGGGTCTTTATCGACGGGCGCTACCGCACGCAGGTCAAGGCGCAGGTGGCGGAGGTCTTTACGCCTGTGCCTTGGCCCGAGGTGTCTTTGGCCGATTGGCTGAAGGACCAATTGCCTGAGGGCGGTGTGGTTGGCTTTGACCCGATATTGCATACGCCGGGGCAGATGGACCTTTTGGTGGAAGCGCTGGCGGGCTCTCGCATTGAGCTGCGACGCAGCGAGAATATGGTGGACCGGGTTTGGGAGAACCAACCTGCGGCACCGATGGGCAAAGTGGCGGCCCACCCTGAGCGCTTTGCCGGGGAAAGCCATGCCGCCAAGCGGCAACGTTTGGCGGCAGACCTGCGCGCGGCGGGGCAGAAGGCGGCGGTGATCACCCTTCCCGACAGCCACAACTGGTTGTTAAACATTCGCGGGCAGGACATTCCGCGCAATCCCGTGGCCCATGGCTTTGCCGTGCTGCATGACGACGCGCGGGTTGATCTGTTTATGGCGGCCGAGAAACTGGCGGATGTGGCGGACCATTTGGGGCCGGAGGTGGTGCAGCATGACCCCGCTGGCCTGCCTGATACCCTGCGCGCGTTGGAAGGGCCGGTGCGGCTTGATCGGCAGTCGGCGCCGGTGTTGTTCGCGGACCTGCTGGGGGACCGCGCGCAGGCGGGGGATGACCCCTGTGCCCTGCCCAAAGCCTGCAAGAATGACGCCGAGATTGCCGGCGCGGCGGAGGCGCACCTGCGCGATGGCGCGGCAATGGCGGAGCTGCTCGCCTGGCTGGATGCGCAGCCTTCCGGCACGATCACAGAAACACAGGTGGTGCGGCAGTTGGAAGGTCTGCGGCGCCGGGATCCGTCCTTACGTGACATCAGCTTTGAGACGATCTCGGGCAGCGGGCCGCATGGGGCGATCATCCATTACCGGGTGAATGAGGAAACCGACAGCCTGCTGCAGGACGGACATCTTTTGGTGCTCGACAGTGGCGGTCAGTACCTTGACGGGACCACAGATATCACCCGCACCATTGCCATCGGCTGCACCGATCAGGATGCCCGCAGCGCCTTTACGCGGGTGTTGTCGGGCATGATCGCCATGAGCCGTCTACGGTGGCCGCGCGGGCTGGCTGGGCGGGATATTGAAATGCTCGGGCGTCTGCCGCTTTGGATGGCGGGGCAGGATTTCGATCATGGCCTGGGGCATGGCGTTGGCGCTTACCTGTCGGTGCATGAGGGGCCGCAGCGGCTGAGCCGGATGAGCCATGTGCCGTTGCAACCGGGTATGATCCTGAGCAACGAGCCGGGCTATTACCGCGAGGGGGCGTTCGGCATTCGCATTGAGAACCTTCTGGTGGTGCAGGAGGCCCCCGCCTTGCCCGGCGGTGACGCGCATCGCAAGATGCTCGATTGGCGCACCCTGACGCTCGTGCCGATTGACCGGCGATTGATCGATGTGGAGGCGCTTAGCCCCGAGGCGCGCGAATGGCTGAACGTTTATCACCGCGACGTTGCGGAAAAGATCGGGCCGCGGGTATCACCTGTTACAAAACTGTGGTTGGATGCGGCAACGGCGCCCCTATGAGCGTCCGATTTCAGTAAGCTAGGGGGGTACGGCATGTCCGACCATATTACGATTACTCCGGCCCAAGGCACATGGGTTGTTCGCGCTGGCGGGGCCGTGCTGGGCGAGACCACAGGCGCGCTGGAGCTGCGCGAAGGGGACCACGCGCCGGTCATCTATTTCCCGCGCGGCGACATCGCGATGGCCTTCCTTGATGGCTCAGACAAGACCAGCCATTGCCCCTACAAGGGCGACGCCAGCTATTTTTCGGTCGTGACCAAGAGCCGTACCTTGCAAGATGCCGTCTGGTCTTATGAAGACCCGAAAGCGGATGTAGCCGAGATCAAAGGGTATCTGGCTTTCACGCCGATGGACGAAATCGCCATCGAACGTATCTGAGCGCGGCTCAGGAATGCTCCTCTGCCGCGGTGGCGGCGAGGGCGCGATTATAGGCCTTCAGCGCATCGACGTGGAACAGCGCGCCCAGCAGTTCGGGCGGCGCATCGGCGCTGAGGGTGACCACCGGGATAAAATTGGAATGGGTCTGGTCGAACAACGGCAAGGCGGCCTCTAGCGTGGCGCTGCCGTCAATATAGGTGCCCTTGTCGATCAAATCCCAACAGGCCTCCTCCGAAGCCGCGTCTTCGTCATCGGGGCGGCGCATGATCCGGCCCACCATGAACATCGATAGCAGATAGGCCTGCGGGCCTGCGGCCAGATGAATGCCGCGCCGCTCCATCTGGGTGAGGAAGAACGACCGGTCGACCAAACGGGAGGCCAGCGCCGTCGACATGCTGACGGCAACCATCACCGCCAGACCGGTTTGCCAGTCGCCCGTCATCTCGAAAACGATCAGCGTGGTGGAGATCGGCGCGCCCAGCACGGCGGCGGCCACCGCGCCCATCCCCGCCAGCGCATAGAGCGAGGAAGAGCCGGAGATCTCAGGGAAAACGCCGGTGGCGATCAAACCAAAGGCCAGCCCTGTGAGCGCGCCCACCATCAGCGAGGGCGAAAAGACACCGCCGCCCATCCGCCCCCCCAGAGTGATCGCGACGGCGGCGACTTTGAGAACCGCGAAGATGATCACCTCATGCAGTACCAGCTCGCCCACCAGCGCGCGGGAGGTCGTCTCATAGCCGACACCGATGATATGCGGGAACCAGAGAGCGATGATGCCAAGGATCGCCCCCGCCACCGCCGGGCGCAGCCAACGCGCC